>JAEZCR010000242.1 GCA_023433465.1 Pseudomonadota bacterium
ATGTACGGGTACGACCGCGCCCGCGACCCCCCGCTCACATGCCCTTCGCGCTCTGGGCCTTGCGGACGAGTTGGACGAATTCATCGCGATAGCCGAACGGATCGTCGCCGCGCGCCGCGAACGCGTCGCGTGCAACGTCATCGTAGGTCAGCGGACCGGTGTGCTCGCCGCCACGCAGGAGCTGGCCGAACCCGGCCACCGCAGTGGAGAACGCCACGTCCCGCGCGATCGATTCGGACACCTTGCCCGTGTCGATCCGGATCGGGCGCTCGATGAGCCGCGACCTGACGCCGTCAGGTAGTTTGTAGCGGATCTTGAGGAAGCCGTATTCGCCGGCCGTGTCCTTCCCACCCGACGATTTCTCCGGCGGCGCGTAACGCAGCTCGTCGACGGCGCGCGTCTCCGAGTCGACCGGCGTGATCTCGTAGATAGCCGTCACGGTATGCCCGGCGCCGACGTCGCCCGCGTCCACCGCATCGTTGTTGAAGTCCTCGCGCGCGAGCGCGCGAGTTTCGTAACCGATCAGCCGGTACTCGGCGACGGTCGCGGGATTGAACTCCACCTGCAGCTTCACGTCTTTCGCGATCGTGACCAGCGACGAACCCGCCTGCCGCACGAGCACCTTGTGCGCCTCGTTGAGCGTATCGATGTAGGCCGCGACGCCATTGCCGTTCTGCGCCAGCGCCTGCGCGAGCTCGTCGCGGTAATTGCCCTGGCCGTAGCCGAGCACGGACAGGAACACGCCGCGATCGCGCTTGCGCTCGACGTAACCCTTGAGCTCGTTCGTGCTGTTGATACCGACGTTGAAGTCGCCGTCGGTGGCCAGCAGGATCCGGTTCACGCCATTCTTGCGGAACGAGCGCTCGGCAAGGTCGTATGCGAGGCGGATGCCCTCCGCGCCGGCCGTCGAACCGCCCGGCGTGAGTCGCCCGATCGCCTCGAGGATCTTCTCTTTCTCGCTGACTCGCGTGGGAGGCAGCACCAGCCCCGCGGCGCCCGCGTACACCACGATGCCCACCGTGTCGTCCGGCTTCAAGTTGTCGACCAGCAGCCGCATCGAATCCTTCACCAGCGGTAGTTTGTCGGGCGCGTTCATCGAGCCGCTGACGTCGATCAGCAGCACCAGGTTCGCATCCGGCCGCTTCCGCTCGGGCAACTCGAATCCCTTGATGCCGATGTGGATGAGCTTGCGCCCCTTGCCCCACGGCGAATCGCTGACCACGACGGTCGGACGGAACGGCTCGTTGCGCGATTCCGCCGCGGGCCACGAATAGTCGAAGTAGTTGATCATCTCCTCGACGCGCACGGCGTCCTTCTGCGGCAGCAGGCCCTGCGTGAGCTGCTTGCGCACGAAGCCGTACGAGGCCGTGTCCACGTCCGCGGAAAAGGTCGACACCGGTGCCTCGGGCACCAGCTGCACGCCGTTCGACTCGAAACTCTCGAAGCGGTCGCGGCCGGTTTCCTCGACGGCAATCGCGGTCGGCGCGGCGACCATGCGGACACGCTCCGGCTCCGCCCGGGTATTCGCGCGCGGGGGCGGCGGCGAAGCCGGCGGCGCGACGCTCTTGTTAGGCGACGTCCGCGCGGCGCGGCGCGCGCCCGTGACCACGACCTCGTCCAGGTCGCCACGGCCCTCACGCTTGACGGCCGGGGTCGGCGTGCGTTCGAGCCGGACTCCGGGAATCCGCTGCAAGGCTTCCGCCGCGTTCGCGTCGGGTAGTTCGGCGATGTCTTCCGCCGTGATGACGGTTACGGGCGCCGAATCCACACGCGTCAACTCCAACTCGCGCCTCGCGCGTCGATCTTCGGCCGCGGCCTTTTCGCTCGCCTCGGTGCGCGGTTCGGCCGGCGCAGGCGCCGGCTGTTCCTCCAGCAACCCCCGCGGCATGGATTCGCCGGCTGGAGTGGGAACGTCCACTGCCGGCGGTGCGGCCTTTGCGCGCGCGAGCTCCGCCTCGGAGGCCGGTTCCAGTGGCGGTGGTTCTCCCACGTCCGGTGCTTCCGCGGGCCCCGCGACTTCCGCGGGTGTATCAACCGGCGCAACCGCCGCGGACTCGGCCGGCATGGCCGTCTCTGCCGCCGGCTCGAACGAATCGGCCGCGACCCTCGGCCCGATCAGGTCGCCATCCTGGCTCAGCATGGGCCAGGTGATCGCGAGTCCGATGACCGCCACGCAGACTCCCGCGGCCATCGCGTAGTTGCGCGTCCGACCCGTCCACGTGCGCGCCTTGACCGGCAACGCCGTGACGACGGCGCCCGTGTCCTCCGTCTGTGCTCGCACCCGCGCTATTTCCTCGAGCGCGGGGCGCCGCGCTCGCAGGCGGGCCTGCGGATCCGGCGGCGGCGCCGGCTGTTCGAGCGCGGCTTGGTATTCTCGCTTCATAGACTGACGCTCTGCGACTCGCGCTTGCCGAGATGCCGGCGAATGGTGTGCAGCCGCCACGAGATCGTGGACTCCGAGACGCCGAGCACGGCGCCCGCCTCCGCATGACTCATTCCCTCCGAGTGCACCAGCAAGGCCGTTTCCTTCATTCCTTCACCGATGTCCTCGAGCTGCTCCAGCACCTGCAGTAGGTAGATGCGGTCTTCGGCCGGCGAGGACGTCGCCACGTTTTCACCATCGCTCAGGTCGTCGTGGTCGTGCCGCCGCTGGCCGCGTTGCCAGTCCTGCGCGCAATTGATCACGAGACGGTACAGCCAGCTCGTGAAAGCGGACTGGAAGCGAAACTGTCCCAGGCTGGCGGCGAGCTTGATGCAGGCGAGCTGCGCGATGTCCTGCGCGTTCGCCTCGTGACCACACCACTTCCATGCGAAGCGGTAGATAGTGTCGTAGTGCAGATCCACGAGCTCGGCGAAGGATTCCGAGTCCCCGCCCTGAGCCCTGCGAATGAGTGCCTGTACGTCCATCCGGTGTGTGTCGCCGTCTCCCAGGCGTTGGACGGAAGAAATGCCCCATTCCTTGGAATGAGTTCTTGGAACGGGCGCCTCGAAGAGTACCCCTGAAAACGCGCCGCCCCCAGGGGCGGGTCTTCAGGCGATGGACGGGCTGGGCATTTTGGCCGGCGCGCCCGGCACTTCGCGCACCAGCCGGGGCACCAGGAATCCGGAAAGCCGGTTGCCGAGCTCCCGGACGAGTTCCTGTGCCCGGCGTTCCTCGACGTCGAAATGCGCGGTGCCCCGGACTCGGTCCGGCAGGTGCAGGTAATAAGGTAGGACGCCCGCGCCCACGAGCGCCGTCGACAGGCGCTTCAGCGTATCGACGTCGTCGTTCACGCCCGCCAGCAGCACCGACTGGTTGAGCACCAGCACGCCGGCGGCGCGCAGTCTCTGGCACGCGGAGCGCACCTCGGCGTCGATCTCGTTCGGGTGATTCGCGTGGATGACCATCACGGTAGGTAGTTTGATCCCGCGCAGCCACGCGATCAGCCCCTCGTCGACGCGCGACGGCAGCACCACGGGCTGGCGCGTGTGCACGCGGATGCGGCGCACGTGCGCAATCGCGTCGAGTGCATCCGTGAGCGAGGCCAGGCGCGCGTCGCTCAGCGACAGCGGATCGCCGCCACTCAGGATCACTTCCTCGATGCTGGAATCCGCCGCGATGGCCCCGAGCGCGGCGCCCCAGCGACCGGACGTGCCTTCGTCCGCCGCCTGGTCCGCGACCTGCTCCGCGTAAGGAAACTCGCGCCGGAAGCAGTAGCGGCAATGGATCGCGCAGGCCTGCGTCGTGATGAGCAGTGCGCGCCCGTGGTATTTCTGCAGCAGGTTCGGCGCACGCACGGCCGCGGCTTCGTGCAACGGATCCGGAACGAAACCCTCGACCTCGATCATTTCGTTCGCGGCCGGCAACACCTGGCGCAGCAGCGGATCGTTGACGTCGCCGCGCCGCATGCGCGCGACGTAGCCACGCGGCACGCGCAGCGCGAACGCCCCGGCCGCCACGCGCGCGGGCGCGAGCAGTCCGGCATCGAGGCCGAGCTCGGCGATCAACTCATCCGGTTTCGTGATGGCGCGGGACAATTCCCGCTGCCAGGCGGCTTGCGTCACGGCTGGCTTTCCAGCGACCTGATCTGGATGTTGCGGAACCAGATGGGCTGGCTCTCCGCCTGCAGCGCGATGTGCCCGAACGACAGCTGCAGCGGCGCGCCCGCCGCGAGCAGTCGCGCCGCGTCCGGGTCGGTCGGATCGAGCTGTGGACGCTGGTACCGCATCACCTCGACACCGTTGATCCGCTGGATGATCTCCTCGTTGCCACGCACTTCGATCTCGGCCTTCACCCACTGGTCCATGGGTGAGAGCGTCGAGTTCGATTCGACGATGTGATCGGTGACGAGTTTGCCGCCGCGCTCGAGGTTCGTGCCTGGCGACACCGCGTTGCCGGTCTGCTTTCCGGCGGTCGCGCCGGTGGCGAGGAACTGGAATTCCATGCTGACCGGAAACCCTTGCTCGAGCCTCAGGCTCAGCGGCGATTGCGCGTGCACCATGACGCCGCTGTTCAGCTTCGCCCAGTGCGGCGCATCAACGATCGCCTTGCCAGCGAACCGGTACTCGAGCCGCAGGATGTAACGCGAATACGGCAGGTTCGTATACAGGTGCCCGAACCGGTTCTCGAACGTCGCGTACTTGTCGTAGCTGACCTTGATGACACCGTCTTCCACGCGGAACGTGTCGGCGTAGTTCTCGCCGAGCCGATGCTTGTTGATCTTGGGCGTCCAGCCGTCGAGATCCTTGCCGTTGAACAGCGAATGCCATTCCTCGGCCGCGCAGGCCGGCGAGGCGATGCCCGCGCCGAGCGCGAGCGCCAGGATCAACAGATTCGTGCGAGGCATCCGTGGACGCTCCAGTGATTGCCGGGCGCGAAGTATTTCAGGAAGCCGATGTGAGACCAAGGTGCCATGGCTGCCTTCGCCCGGCCGTTCCTATCCTGCCCGCCCGGGCGCGTCCATTCGACGCAAGGAGCGGATCATGAGAAGCGCAATCCTCTTTCTGGTGGGCGCCTTCGCCCTCGCCGGCCCTGCCGCCGCGTCAGATCCCTACGCCGACACCATCGAGCTCTTCAAGAACGCCGGGCAGAGCGCGGAGTTCTTCGACAACAGCTACGGCTACGCCGTCTTCCCGACTGTCGGCAAGGCCGGCTTCGTCGTGGGCGGCGCGCACGGCAAGGGCCAGGTCTTCGAGCAGGGCAACTACGTCGGCGACGCCAAGGTGTCGAAGCTCAGCGTCGGATTCCAGGCGGGCGGCCAGGCGTACAGCCAGATCGTCTTCTTCCAGGACAAACGTGCGTTCGATGAATTCACGAGCGGCAATTTCGAGTTCGGTGCGGGCGTGAACGCCGTGGCGATCACCGCCTCCGCGGGCGCCGAAGCGGGCACCGCCGGCAAATCGGCGGGCGTGGCCGGCGGCAAGAAGGACGCTGCCACCGTCGGCAAATATCACAAGGGCATGGCGGTCTTCACGATCGTGAAGGGCGGCGCGATGTACGAGGCCTCGGTCGCGGGGCAGAAATACGACTACACACCGCGTTCGAAGTCGAAGACCTGACATGGGCGCACCGTCGCGCAGCGCGGGATGGATCGCAGCGTTGGGCGCGGCGTGCGTCGCCGCGTGCACGCAGGTCGTCCCGAAACAGGAGAAGACCGATGACGGCCTCGTGCGCGTGACGCGGCCGCAGGTCGACATGCTGTTCGTCGCGCCGGGCCTGTCGCTCGAGAAATACCGCAAGGTCCTGATCGACGACGTCGAGGTCACGTTCCGCGGCGGCTGGCAGACACAGCCCGGCGTGACCGCCGCCGACATCGCGCGGATACGCCAGCGCGCGGCCGACGGCTTCCGCGCCGTGTTCGCGAGCGAGCTCGAGGACAAGGGCGGTTATCCCGTGGTCGATCAGCCCGGGACTGACGTGCTCAAGGTCACGGCATCCATCCTGGAGCTGACCGTGACGACACCCGCGTTGCCGAGCGCGGACGCGGACCGTACGTTCAACGTATCCGCGAGCGACATGACGCTGCGCGCCGAGCTGCGTGATTCGCAGAGCGGCACGCTGCTCGCGCGCGCGCTCGATCACAGCATGGGCCGCGAGACCGGCGACCTGCGCGTGGTGAGCCAGGCGAGCAACGTCAACGAAGGCGCGCAGGCCTTCGAGTTGTGGGCCCGCCTGCTGCGCAATGCCCTCGACGCCGCGAAGTCCGCTCCGCCGCAGCCGGCTGCTAACTAGTCGGCCGCGGGCGTGCGCGGCGCTGTCTTCATCCGGCGTCGTTCATTGACGCAGTGAACACGGACAGCCCGCGGGACAACGGGCCAGACAAGGTTTCTCCTTATCGGGAATCACTTATGGACAGCGCGTTACTCGCGCGTTTCCATGAGCCGCTGACAGGGAAGTCACGTCTAACAAGGGAGAACGCATCATGGCTCGTTCATTGAAGAACCTGCTCTGGTGCTGCGCGGCCCTGGTCCTGGCATTCGGCCACGTGCCGGATGCGCTCGCGCAGTCACCCGGCTGTACCGTCACGTACACATGGCCCACGTGGGTCGGAGGCAATGGCTTCGGCGCCAACCTCGTCATCACCAACAACGGCCCGTCCATCACGAATGGCTGGACGCTCACGTTCGATTTCCCGAACGGGCAGCGACTGCAGAACGGCTGGCCCGTGGCCTTCTCGCAGCCAGCGAACAGTTCGACGCTTACGATTTCATCCAACGCGGCGTGGAACCAGAGCATCCCGAGCGGGCAGAGCTTCACCGTCGGATTCAACGGCACCTTCAGCGGCGCCAACAATCCGCCGGCCTCGTTCACGCTGAACGGCACGGTGTGCGGCGCGCCGCCGGCCAACACGCCGCCGACCGTGTCGATCACTTCGCCGGCCAGCAACCAGCAGTTCCCGGCAGGCACGACCAGCGTGAACCTGGCGGCCACCGCGACCGATACGGGCGGCGTGCAACGCGTGGAGTTCCGCGTCGACGGCAACCTGGTCGCCACCGACACGAGCTCGCCGTACTCGTTCACGGCGACGGGTCTCGGGCCCGGCGCGCACGCGGCATCGGCGACGGCGTTCGACAACGGCAACCCGCAACTGAGCGCGGTTTCGACGGTGTCGTTCTCGATCGGCAGTGCGCCCACGCCATCGATCAGCTTCACGCCCACGACGTTGTCGATCGCGGGCGGCCAGAGCGGCACGGCATCGGTGCGGCTGAGCGCGGCGCCGGCCGGCACGGTTACCGTCGCGATCGCGCGCACCGGCAGCACCGCGATCACGCATTCGCCGACCAGCGTGCAACTCAGCGGAACCAACTGGAACGCGGGCGTCAACGTGACCTTCACCGCGGCGGCCGGCACCGCGGCCGCGAGCTCGACGTTCACGGGCACGGCCTCGGGTTACACCGCGGGCTCCGTCGTAGTTAGCCGATCCACCGCGACCAACGCGCTGTTCCGCGTGAACTCGCAGGGACGCATCACGAAGAACGGCGAGTTGTTCCCGGTGCGCTGCGGTTCCTGGTTCGGCCTCGAGGGACGGCATGAACCCTCGAACGACCCGGTGAACCCGAGCGGCGCCGCGATGGAGCAGTACGTCGGCAACACGTCCTGGGCCAACGGCGGCCAGGGCACCGGCCGGACGATCGCGCAGACAATGCAGGAGATCTCCGGCATGGGCATCAACGTGATCCGCCTGCCGCTCGTTCCACAGACGCTGAACCCGAACGATCCGCAGGGCACGGGCACCGTGCTCAAGAATCACTCGTCGGTGCGCATCGCCAATTCGCGGCTCGCGCTCGAGACGATGATCCGCGCGGCCGACGCGGCCAACATCGAGGTCATGCTCGATGTGCACTCGTGCTCCAACTACATCGGCTGGCGCGCGGGCCGCTTCGATGCGCGGCCGCCGTGGTCGGACGCGGACCGCGACAACTACGACTTCAAGCGCGAGAACTACTCGTGCGCGGCGACCCTCAATCCGCCGTCGGTGACCACCTCGCATCCGTACGACACCACGATGTGGCTCGACAACCTGCGCACGCTCGCGGGCCTGGGCGCGTCGCTCGGCGTGGACAACATCATCGGCATCGACATTTTCAACGAGCCGCACGACTACACATGGGCGGAGTGGAAGTCGCTGACCGAGCAGGCATACGCGGCGATCAACGCGGTGAACCCGAACCTGCTGCTGTTCGTGCAGGGCATCGGCACCAACGCCGGCACACAGGACGGCACGCCGACGACGGTGTCACCGCAGCCGCATGGCGACGAATTCTCGAATCCGAACTGGGGCGAGAACCTGTTCGAGGCCGGGACGAACCCGATCAACGTACCGAAGTCGCAGCTCGTGTTCTCGCCGCACACCTATGGGCCGTCGGTGTTCGTGCAGCGGATGTTCATGGACCCGGCGCAGACCCAATGCACCGGGCTCGAAGGCGACGCGGCGGGCGACGCCGACTGCAACATCGTGATCAATCCGACGCTGCTGCGGCAGGGCTGGGAGGAACACTTCGGCTTCCTGAAGCAGCAGAACTTCGCGATCGTCGTGGGTGAGTTCGGCGGCAACATGGACTGGCCGCGCGGCCAGGCCAGCATCCGCGACCGCAACCGCTGGAGCCACATTACGCCGGGCGTGGACACGCAGTGGCAGAACGCCTTCGTCGACTACATGGTCGAGAAGGGCATCGAGGGCTGCTACTGGTCCATCAATCCGGAATCCGGCGACACCGCCGGCTGGTACGGCCACGCCTACGACCCGATCAGCAACACGTCGGGCTGGGGCGAGTGGCGGCCGTTCGACCAGCGGAAGACGAATTTGCTGAACAGACTCTGGGGACGATAACCTGCCGAATCGCGGCGTCTTGCAGCCGGGACTGGCGTCATGCCAGTCTCGGCTTGTTTTTGTTTGATTCGATTCGGGGGAGCAATGAACAAGAAAATCCTGCGCGCCGCGGTACTCGCGAGCGCGATGCTGGCGCTGGGCGCTCCGGCCATTTCAGCGGACGAAAACAAGGCCGAAGCGCCGAGCGAAATGATCATCTACGACAATGCGCTCGGACCGGGCTGGGAGAACTGGAGCTGGGCCACGACCGAGCTCAGCATCGAGGTTCCCGGCAGCCCGCGTAAGCCGATCAGGGTCGAATCCGCTCCGTGGCAGGCGCTGTACCTGCATCACGCGCCGTTCAAGGGCGCCGATTACAAGCGGATCACGTTCCTGATCCAGGGCACGGTACCGGAAGCCGAGGTGCGGCTGTTCGCGCTGGTGGACGGCAAGGTCGTCGGCGAAGGCCGGCCGGTCAAGTTCAAGAATACCGGCTGGACCAAGGTGGAAGTGCCGCTGGTCACGCTCGGCATCGAAGATCAGCTGATCGACGGGTTCTGGCTGCAGAACGGCGAGACCGAACTGCCCAAGTACTACGTCACGGACATCAAGCTGTTCCAGTAGCCGGGCGGTAGCTAGGCGGCGAGGCTGCCGCGGAGGTCGTCCAACGCGCCGACGAATCGTCCGTGCCAGCGCCTCATCGAATTCGCGCGCAGCGCCGCCAGCATCGACTGGTGGCGCTCGCGCCGCTCGCCGAGCGGCATCGTGAGCGCCTGCTGGATGGCGTGCGCGACCCCGCGCGTGTCATACGGATTCACGAGCACGGCGCTGCCGAGCTCGTGCGCCGCGCCCGCGAACGTCGACAACACCAGCACGCCGGGATCGGCCGGGTCCTGCGCGGCGACGAACTCCTTGGCGACGAGATTCATGCCGTCGCGCACGGGCGTGACGATGCCGATGAGCGCGCAGCGCAGGAAACCCATGAGCGTGTCGCGCGGAAAGTTGCGGTTGAGGTAACGGATCGGCGTCCAGTCCGGCTCGCCGAAGCGGCCGTTGGCGCGGCCCGTCACCTGCTCGAGCTCGCGCCGGATCTCCGAGTACGCGCGCACGTCGGTGCGCGACAGCGGCGCGATCTGCATGAACGTGACGCGGTTGCGATTCTCGGGATGCGCTTCGAGGAACCGTTCGTAAGCGCGGAATCGCTGCACCAGGCCCTTGCTGTAATCGAGCCGGTCGACGCCGACCATGAGGCGCCTGCCTAACAACCCGGCGACCATCTTGCGGCACTCCTCGAGCTGGACAGCTTCCGCCGCCTGCGTCTGGATCGCGTCGACGTCCACACCGATGGGACAGACCAGCGTGAGCACGCGGCGTCCCGCCAGCGTGATCGCCGAGTCGGTGATTTCGGCCTCGGGCCACACGTGTTTCACCGCCGAGCGGAACGCATCGAGATCGAGCCGGGTCTGGAATCCGATGAGATCGTGCGCAAGCAGATCGCGCAGCAGCTCCGCGAACACCGGCAACACGCGCAGGATCTCGGTACCCGGAAACGGGATGTGCAGGAAGAAGCCGATGGGCTGGCGCACGCCCGCGTCGCGCAGCTTCTGCGCGAGCGGGATCAGATGGTAGTCGTGCACCCAGATCATGTCGTCACGCGTGAGCAGCGTCGCGAGCTCGTTGGCGAAGCGGTAGTTGGTACGGTGATACGCCTCGTACTGCGCATCGGAATAGCGGAAGTCGTTGACGAAGCTGTGGAACAGCGGCCAGAGCACCGAATTCGAGAATCCGAGGTACGAGTCCCGGTATTCCGTCTCCTCCATGCCGGTGGTGACGTATTCGACGTTGCCGCGCCGCTCGATGGTTGGAGGCGTGATCAGATTCGTCGTCTCGCCGCTCCAGCCGAACCACAGGCCGCCGCGGCTTTGCATCGCCGCCAGCAGGCCGACCACGAGCCCGCCGGGCGACGCCCCGCGCTTGGGGATCGAAACCCGGTTCGAAACCGCGACGAGTCTGCTCACGCGGCCCTTCGCAGCAGGAAGGACTCGAGCCAGCGGCGCACCGCGGCAGGGTTTGGCAGATGCCAGTCCGCGGCGATCCGCTGCCCGACGCTGATCGCATGCCCCTTGTAGCGGCGGATCGCGGCGAAGCCGTCGAGGTCCGTCGAATCGTCGCCGATGAAGATCGGGTAGCGCCCGGCGAACGGTGATTCCTGCATGAAGGCTTCTATCGCGGTGGCCTTCGTGAACGTCGCCGGCTTGATCTCGAAGACGTGGTCGCCTTCGAACAGCTCGTAGCTGGGCGGGAGCGAACTCACGAACCGGAGCAGCAGCGCGCGCAGCGGGCCTTCGAGCTGCGGCGCGCGCCGGAAATGCAGCGCGGCCGCGCAGCCCTTGTCCTCGATGAGAACATCGTCGAGCGCGGACAGCGGTCCACGAATGCGCTCGAGAAAATCACCCAGGCCGTCGCCGCGGAACGCAGGCCGCATCCACTTGCCGTCCGCGTCGCGACGCTCGCAGCCGTGCACGCCCGCCGCCGCGAGGTACAGCGGCTCGAACAGCTCGTCGATGTCCGTGATCGAGCGGCCGCTCACGAACGCGACCGCGCCCTCACACAGGCGGTCGAGCTGGCGCAGCAGGGCTCGCAGCGGCTCGTCGACGCGTACGCCATCCGGGGTCGAAGCGAAGTCGAGCAGGGTGCCATCGATATCCAGGAACAGGCAGCAACGCGTGGCTGCGGGCAAGGGCGGCGAGGTCATTGATTCATTCTACGCAATCATTGCTAGACATGAACTATTGACTTTGCATAAGCGCGAAGGTGATCACGTCCTGATACGCTTGGCCCCCGTGAAGAAACGAGCCTCATCCGAAGACGCCGCCCGTGCCGCGCTCGAGAGTCGCGCGCTGCTCTCGGCCCGGGCCCTCGTGGATCGAATGCGCGCGTTGTATCGCGAGCTCGAACAGATGACCGGCGCGCCGATCACACTGCATCGGGCGCTGGTCTGCATCGGCAACGAGCCGGGATTGCCGGCATCCAAACTCGCCGCGCAGCTCGGCATGCAGCGCCCAGCGGTGAGCCAGCTCCTGAAAAACCTCGCCGCGCGCGGCTGGATCGAGCGCCGGCGCAACGACGCCGATCAGCGCGCGATCCAGATCCACATCACCGCCGCGGGCAAGGCGATCCTGCAGGCGACCGCCGGCCGCGCGGTGTTCACGTTGCAGCGCGCCGTGTGCAGCCTGCCGAGCCGCGAGCTCGAACAGTTCGCGGACGGCCTCGAGTTGCTGCTCGTGCAGCTTCCGGAACGCAAGCCCGCCGAGATTCCCTCGCGCAGAGCGCGGGAAAGGCGCATTGCGTAAGCCGGGGCCCTCGATTGACGCCGATACCGATCGATCGGTGGCGATCGCGGCGCGATGGGTTTATGTTGGGCGCATGGTCCGCCTCCTCCGGCCGCTCGTATACGTACTTGCTTTGATGCAGTTTGTGTCGACGCCCGTGCTCGCGGCCGCGATTCCCGCGGCCTACGGCGACGTGATGCCTTGCCACGGAGACTTGGCGCCCGCCGCGGGCGAGGATCATTGCCCATGTTGTCCTGACGGCATCGGCACCATTGCCGGCTGCCTCGCGGCATGTGCCGGCGCGGCCGCCACTCCGCTGGACTTCCTGATTCCGATTGGCGCCGAGCGCGTCGATCCCATCCAGATTCTCGACGTCATCTCGAAGGGCGATCCCAGCGACCCTCCGCTGAAGCCACCACCGATTCTTTAGAACGCGCCTCGAAGTCGCGCCGGGCGATATGCCCGGCGCGTATTGCCTCGTGTTCGGAGAATCACATGATCAACAGATACCTTGGGGCGGGCGCATTGGCGCTCGCCATGGCGCCGTGGGCGGCGCAATCGAAACCCATCGCGTTCGCGCATGGCACCACCGTCATGGCGGAGTATGGCGCAGGCACCATGACCGAGGCGCAGGTGTTCTACGCGCCGAAGTACTTCCTGTCGGTCGGCGGCGGATACCTGGAGCTGACCAGCGACCTGGACGGCCGGCGGCGCGAGATCGCGTACGCGCGGGCTAACTACCTCGTCAGGCGCTGGAATCTCGAATCCGCGCAGGCGAACGTGTTCGCGTGGGGAGGCGCGGGCGAGGCCTCCTTGAGCGAGACGAACGCCCACGAGTTCGCCTGGAACGCGGGCGCGCAGGTCGATTACGAAACCCGTCGCGTCTACGCATCGCTCAAGACCGACCTGCATCGGGCCGATGCGTTTTCCCATCGCATAGATACGCTGCAGCTCGGCGTCGCGCCGTACGAGCACGACTTCGACACGTTGGCCACCTGGTTCGTGATCCAGGGACGTCGCTACTCGGGCGGCATATACGACGGCACCGAATGGGCGGCGCTGGTGCGTCTGTTCAAACGCGGTGCCTGGATCGAAGCCGGCGTCACCGCGGACGGCAAGCTTCAGGCCATGGCCATGGTCAATTTCTGAATTCAGGAGCACATCATGAAAAAGTTGTTTGCAATCGTCGCGTTCGTGGCCTGCATGACCACCTCGGCGGGGACGGTGGAGATGAAGGTCTACGGACTCGTTTGCGGGTTCTGCGCGCAGGGCATCGAAAAGACCTTGCGGAAGAATCCGGCCACGACCGACGTCATCGTCAGCCTCGAGAAACAGCTCGTGGCCGTCGAGACGCGCGAAGGACAGGACATCTCGGACGCGGATCTCACGAAGGCGCTCACCGATTCGGGCTACGACGTCAAGGGCATCACGCGACCGGGCCGTCCCATGGCGGAAATCCGGGCGAGTCTCGCGAAGCCGTGATGGACCCGCTCAAACGCAACGTCGGCGCCGCCTTCGGTAGTTTGCTCGCGAGCGCCGCGACGCTGGTGTGCTGCGTGCTTCCGGCCGTGCTGGTGTCGATCGGCGCCGGAGCGGCCGTCGTGGGCCTCGTAACCGCGTTTCCGCAGCTCGTCTGGCTGTCGCAGAACAAGGCTGTCGTTTTCGGCGTCGCGGGTCTGGTGCTCGCGGCGGCCGGAGCGATGTTGTGGAATGCGCGGCGCCTGCCCTGTCCGACCGAACCCGCTGCCGCACGCGCGTGCATGCGATTGCGGGCCATCAGCGCGTGGTTGTACGGCATCTCGCTCGTGTCCATCCTGCTGGGCTCCTTGTTCGCATTCGTGTTGCCGCGCTGGTAGTTCGGGTGGGTTAACCTCGCCGCATGAGGACTGGCTCCGCGCTGGAAGTATTCACGGTCTTCCTCAAGCTCGGCGTCACTTCGTTCGGCGGGCCGATCGCGCATCTTGGATATTTTCAGCGCGAGATCGTCGAGCGGCGCGGATGGATCGACGAGGCCCGGTACGCGCAGCTCGTGGCGCTCTGCCAGTTCCTGCCGGGCCCGGGAAGCAGCCAGGCGAGCTTCGCGCTCGGAATGCTGCGCGCGGGATCGATCGGCGCCTTCGCCGCGTTCTTGGCCTTCACGTTGCCATCGGTCTTGTTGATGCTTGCGTTCGCCGCGGCGCTGCCCATGCTCGATCAGCCAATCGCATTGGCCGCGATCCACGGTCTGAAGCTGCTTGCGATCGCGGTGGTCGCGCAGGGCCTCACGGCGATGGCCGCGAGACTGGCGCCGGATCTGCCACGACGACTCATCGCGGTCGCCTCGGCGCTCGTACTGATCTTCGCGGGCGGCACCCTGCTGCAGTTGATCGTGATCGGCTTCGGCGCGTTGCTGGGACTGCTCGTTTGCCGCCATGCGGAATCCGCGCCGGGCGTGGGTTTCGAGCTCGGATACTCGCACCGCACGGGCGCAGTCTTGTCAGTCCTGTTCGCGGTATTGCTCGCGCTGGCGTTCGTGCCGATGCACGCACCGCTCGCGAACGCCGCGGCCGCGTTCTATCGCGCCGGCGCATTGGTATTCGGCGGCGGCCACGTCGTGTTGCCGCTGCTACACGACGCGGTGGTCGAGCCGGGCTGGGTCTCGCAGGCGGACTTCGTGGCCGGGTACGGCGCGGCGCAGGCCGTGCCGGGACCGATGTTCTCGTTCGCGGCGTTTCTCGGGGCGCGGATGCAAGGGATCGACGTCATGGCCGGCACTCTCGTCGGCGTCGCCGCGATCATGCTGCCCGGGCTGCTGCTGGTCGCGGCGGCGCTGCCGGGATGGCACTGGCTCGCGCGGCATCCGCGCGCGCCGCGCGCGATCGCGGGAGTGAACGCCGCGGTGGTCGGTCTGCTCGCGGCGGCGCTCTACGATCCGCTCTGGACGAGTGCGGTCACCGGCATGACCGATGCCGTCATCGCATTGGCGGGATTCGCGTTGTTGTCGTGGACGCGCGCGTCGGTGCTGATCGTGATGGCCTGGTGCATCGCGGGCGCGGTGCTGGCCGCGGCGCTCGGTCTCTGAGTGCTCGCGGCCTTCGTAGTCAGTCAGCGAAGCGACAGCTCCAGCCGTGTGCGTTTCTGGCCGAGCGAATGAATCACGCCGCGCCAGACGAACTCGCCGGGCAGCGCGGCCGGCCGGTCGATCGTGGCGATGAGCCTGTCTCCCTTCACCCGGTAACTCACGCTCACCGGACCGTGCGGTGTGGCGGCCGTGGCGTCGAGCGAGGTCAGGCGTCCGAGGTGCGGCGCGATGCGCAGGCGCGAGTAACCCGGCGCCGCGGGCCGGATGCCCGCGACGATGCCCAGCAAGTCCGCGGTGGGATGCGCGCTCCAGGCGTGCGTATCCGAGCGCGTCTGGCCGCGCGATTCCGGCCAGGTGGTGTAGTTGAGCTTCAGCAGGTCGCGCCAGGTCTGGAGAAGCTCGTGGTACTTCTCCGCCTGCCCGGCGTGCTCGAAGGCGCGAACCAGGTACCACGCGAAGTAGTAGGTAGACGCGTACATGCCCTCCGGCGCGTCGATGCCGCGCCCCGGCACGGTGATGCGCGTGAGGATTCCGGGCGCCTCGTCTTTCGTCGCGATGTCGTAGAGCACCGCGAACACGTTCATGTGCTGGCTGAAGACCTCGCGCTCGCCGTCATCAGCGAAGAGTTGCCGGTCCGCGTCCCAGCAGCGCTCGCGGATAGCCGCGCGTGCACGATCCGCATTGGCGCTCATGCCGGCCGCGCGCGCCGGTTCGCCGTGCGCCGTCTCGAGCGCCGCGCCCTGTCGCAGCGCGCCGACCCACATGGCGGTCGTGAGGCAGCTGCCGTTGTCGGCGCCCCAGGACGGAAATCGGTCGCGGTCGTCCCACTCCTGCCCCGCCCAGTCGATGAAATTCCACTGCGGGTTCTTGCCTAACAACCCGTGCGGTCCGCGCAGCGGCTCGAACCAGGCGAGCACCTCGCGCATGCGCGGCAGGTGACGCCTTATCACGGCGGGATCCGGCTGCTCGATCGCCCAGTCGGACAGCATGCCCACCCACGCGAACGAGAACGTCGCGATGATGTTCGGTTCGCGCGATGGGTAACGCCCATGCACGAGACCGCCGTCGGCGTACGACTCCGCGAACGTGTCTATCGCCTGCTCCGCGAGCCGCGGGTCGCCCGACACCGCGTACGTGATCAGCATTTCGAGTCGCGTATCGCCCGTGTACTGAAGCTGTTCCCAGAACGAGCTGTCCATGAACGTGTCGTGCGCGTCGACGCGCAGTGTGCGCCAGCCGATGTTCCAGATGCGATCGAGCTCGGGATCGTTGCTCGAGAAACGCGCCACCTGGCTGAAGGGATAACCCGTTTCGTTGACGCGCAGCGCGACAAGCGTGAGCGGCTCCTCCGCCGTGGTCACCTCGATTTCGAGATAACGCCAGGTGCGCCACCACAGCGGCGCGAACGTGCGCGCCGTACCGTCGGCGATGAACGTGTCGTGGATGCCGAGGGGCTCGCGATCGCCGATCTCGGCGCGGTCGCCCTTCTGGCGCTGCGCGTCGTAAAGGGCCTCGGCATATAACACCTCGATCCGCGCGCCCTCGCCGCCCGCGACGTCGAGCTCGGGATAGGCCGAGATCATCGCGTCGCGTGCGATGAGTAGTTTGGCATGCGTTCGCGGCGGGACCGTCACCGGCTTCGCGGGGAAGGCGCTCGCGCCGGCTGGATCTCCGCGGGCGACGACGCCGGGCGCGGCCGGCCTGAACAGCTGCGGAGGTAGTTTGTCGGCGACCAGTGTGCGCGCGGCGGCGGCCGGCGCGGGCTCGGCATCGCGCCAGTTGGCGCGCGTCTGCGCGACGAGCCAGTGCGGTTCGGGCTCCACCTCGCCCGCCCAGTTCCAGTCGGCCTTGTTCGCATCGATCGTTTCGGGCGCGCTCGCGACGTAGTACTGCCACGGTATCTGTACGCTGCCCTTCGTCGCCGTGTGCCCCTCGTCGATCGCGACACGCCAGCCCGGCGCGTCGGTGCCGATGCCCTCGCCCAGGAGCCGGAAGCCCGTGGCGACGATCTGCTGCGCCATCGGCGCGGCCTCTCCGAAATTCCAGACGACGGCCGCGATGACGTTGGGTCCGCGGCGCAGATGCGGCGCGAGATCGATCGTCGAATAACGCCAGCTCGCGACCGTGCCCGTCGTCGGGCCGCTGGCGACCCGCGCGCCGTTCACGAAGAGCACGAAGCGATTGTCCGCGGTGACCTGCACCGGCAGGCTCTTCGGCTTCTTCCCGAATTCCACCTCGCGCCGAAAATGCAGCACGACCGGTGTCGAATCCGCGGCTGGATGCGTGATCCAGCCGTCGGCGCCCTGGGACCGGACGGGCATCGCCATGGCTGAAATGCTGACGACTCCCGCGAGCAGCAGGATTTTCACGCGCGACATGGCGCGCGAGCATAACAACGATCAGGCGGCGTGAAACTACTGCGCGACGTTCACGACGACCTTGCCGCGGGCGCGGCGACTGCCGATGTGGGCCAGCGCCTCGGGCACCTGGTCGAGGCGATAACGCCGCTCGATCGAGCTGCGCACCTGGCCCGCGCTCGCGAGCGCGGCGAGGTGCAGCAGGTCGGCTTCGGTCACGTCGGCGATGAACGTGATGAATTGCGTCTCCATGAATTTCGACAGGACCGCGCCCTGGATCGGCCGGATCAGCGGACCGATCCAGGGATCGTCCTTGGGCCCGCCGATGATCACCACCCTTCCGCCGGGATTCAGCACGTCGTCGAGATCCAGCGGCGCATGATTTCCGACGTTGTCGACTATGAGGTCGTAACGTTCGTCCCGCCGCGTGAAATCTTCGCGCGTGTAGTCGATCACGCGCGCCGCGCCGAGCGACCGCACCAGTTCGACATTACGTGTGCTGCAGACACCCGTGACCTCGGCGCCCATCGCCTTCGCGATCTGTACGGCGTAGGTACCCACGCCCCCGGAGGCGCCATTGATGAGCACCTTCTGCCCCGTCACCAGTTTGCCCTGGTCGCGCAGGCCCTGCAGCGCGGTGATCGCGGCGATCGGAATCGCCGCGGCCTCCTCGTGGCTGAGGTTCGCGGGCTTCTTCGCGATGGATCCGCCTTCGCGCGCGAGCACGTACTCGCCGAAGGCGCCGCCCGCAGTGCCGAACACATCGTCGCCGACGCGCAGGTGTTCGACAGCGGGACCGACGGCCACCACCGTGCCGGAAAAATCTCCGCCGACGCGAATCCAGTCCGGCGCGCCGATGCCGGTCATCATGCGCACGATGTACGGCTTGCCGGTCATCATGTGCCAGTCGTAAGGGTTCACCGATGCGACGCGCACCTTCACGAGCACCTGGTTCTCCACCGGCTCGGGCTTTTCGAGAGTGGCGAGGGTGAGCTTGTCCGGACCGCCGTAACAGGTGCGGACCATGGCCTTCATGCCCGCCTTGCCTTCCGCGAGCGCGGGCGGCGCGACGCAGGGCGAATCGTGGCTGATCACAAACGCGAAGATCACGATCGCCAAGGCGAGCAACGAGGTAACGGTGACGAGAATCTTCTTCTTGAGCGTCATGGCTTCTCCCCAACGATGACGGCGCCGACTATCCATCCGCGAACGGGCGGACGCGAGGCCCATGCGACGAACGACGGTTTCGCGGGGGTGAACGACGGCACAGGCCTCCGAGTGGATTCGATATAGTCGGCTCCATGCACTCCACCGCCCGGCCCACGGCGCCCATCCTCACGCCGGTGTTCGCGTGGCCCCGGGTGCGATTCACGCTGATCGTTTCGTTCGTCTTCGGGCTGTTCCTGAGCATCGACAATCCGACGCCCACCGGGGTCCTGGTGGTGCGAGCGGCGATCGTGGGGCTCGCGTGCCTGGCGATGTTCGGCGTGCTCGAGCGGCGCCCGCGACGGCTGCCGAAGTGGATCGCGCGAGTGCCGCTGCAGATCGTCGGCGTGGCGCTCGTCATCCCCTTCGCCGCGGCGTTGTCGCATGTCGTGACCCTGGGCGGCGATCCCGAACTACCCGAGAATGGCCGGCGCATCGGCCTCGGCTGGCTCATCTTCTGGAGCCTGCTGTTCGCACCGTGGATCGCGGTGGGAGCGATCCTCAAGCAGAGATCCGCGTTCGCGCACGAGCAGGCGCTCGCCTTCGACCTGGAGCGCAGCGAATTCGCGCGGCAGGCGCTCGATGCGCGACTGCGACTGCTGCAGGCCCAGGTCGAACCGCACTTCCTCTTCAACACGCTCGCCAACGTCCAGGCGCTGGTCGAATCCGGGTCCCCGCAGGCATCGAAGGTGCTGGCCAGCCTCATCGCCTATCTACGTGCCGCGGTGCCGCGAATGGAGTCGCAGCTTTCGACTCTCGACCGCGAGGTCGAGCTCGCCCGCGCCTACCTGGAAGTCATGCAGATGCGCATGCCGGATCGATTGCAATACGAGCTGCACCTGGATCCCGCGGCCGCTCGGTTGCAGTGCCCCCCGATGACGCTGCTCACGCTGGTCGAGAACGCGGTGCGGCACGGTATCGATCCGAGCGAGACCGGCGGCCTCATCGAAGCGGACATCCGGCTGCGCGACGGGCGCTGCCTCATGCGAGTGACCGACACCGGCGCCGGATTGAATTCGAAGAGTCAGGGTCTCGGCACGGGACTCGCGAACCTGCGCGAGCGCCTGCAATTGGCGTTCGGCGGGGAAGTGTCGTTCAAGCTCACGGAGTTGAAGCCGCACGGCGTATGCGCCGAGCTCGGTTTTCCTGCGCGACCGGAGGCGGCGTGAACGCGCGCCGCCCGACGGCGCTGATCGCGGACGACGAGCCCTTGCTGCGTGAGGCGCTCGAACGTCTGCTCGCAAGAACGTGGCCGGAGCTCACGATCGTCGCGCGCGCGCGCAATGGCCGCGAGGCCATTGAACTGTTCGACGCGCACAAACCCGTCGTGTGTTTCCTCGACGTGCAGATGCCGGGCAAGTCCGGCATTGATGCCGCACGGCACATCGGCCATCGCGCGCACATGGTGTTCGTGACCGCATACGACGAGTACGCGGTGCAGGCCTTCGCGGAAGGCGTGCTTGACTACCTCGTGAAGCCGGTGGAGGCGGAGCGTCTCGCGGCGACCGTTGCCCGCCTGCAAGAACGCTTGCGCGCCGCGCAACCCGCGCTCAACACAGCGGCGCTCCTCGAGCAGCTCGCCGCGAGCCTGCGCCCCGACAGCGGCGCGCGGACTCTGCGCTGGCTGCGTGCGTCGGTCGGACCGACGGTGAGATTGATTTCCGTGGACGATATCGACTATCTGCGCTCCGACGAAAAATACACGCAGGTCGCCTGGCGCGACGAAGGCGGGCCGCGTGAAGCCGTGATCCGCACACCGCTGCGGGATCTCGTGGCGCAGCTCGATCCCGGGCAATTCGCGCAGGTTCACCGCTCCGTGGTCGTGAACCTGCGCGCGGTGAGTCACATTTCGCGCGGCGAGAACGAAACCGCCGACATCCATCTCAAGGGACGCGAAGAAGTGCTCCCGGTCAGCCGGACCTTTCTACATCTGTTCCGGCAGATGTAGCGCCGTCAGTCCGCGCAATGCCAGCCACTCGCGCTGTTCGGGTCGCCATCGCTCAGCAATTGCGCACGTTGCGGCCATGCGCACACCGGGCGTTCCGCCAGCTTCGCGCCCGTGGAATCCATGCGACTCGCCTTCACTTCGTCGGGCGCCGCGCGTTTCTCCACCCACTGTTCGAGCGCGCCTATCCAGTCCGCCCGGTCGTGGCCCGGGCCGCCGCCGCAATGACCGACTCCAGGCATCATGAACAGCCGCGCGTACGAATTCAGGCCGGGATCCACTTTCGTGGCCGCTTCGTAGTACTCGACCGTGCGTGTCGCGGGCAGCGCCGAATCCGACCATCCGTGCCAGAGGATCAACCTCCCTCCCCGGTCCCGGAACTTGCGCAGGTCCGGATCGGTGGCGTCGAGTAGTTTGGAAAGCTCCGCGGTGCGCTCGCGCCAGTCGGCGAAGTCGTAACCGACGTACGTCCAGGCGGGATCCTCGAACACGAAGTTGCGCGCGAATTGCAGGCCGAACGCGAAGTGCAGGTTCGGAGTGCCCGGCTGCAGCGGGCCCGCCGCGGGCGACGTCATCCAGACATCCCATCCGCCCGCATCGTTCTCGCCGCCGAAGGGCGGCCCGGGATAGATGCGTTCTTCGCCGATCAGCGCATCCGCGTACACGGCGCGGATCGCCGCGAGCTGCCGGCGCGTGACGCAGCCGCTCGTCTGCGTCTCCGCGCAACGCGGCAACGTGGCCGGATCGAACTTGCACTCGCGCGGATCTCCGATGATCCCGTCGGCGGCGCCGTCGAGCGCGTCGCAGCTCTTCAGCAGCGAGTCGGCGAGTAGTTTGCGGTTCTCGGTCGTGATCACGGAAGACCTCGCGCCGGCCGGATCCGGGACGACGGCCTGCTGGTTCTGCAGGAATTCGACCATCATCCCGGTCCAGTCGAAGGCCGGGGCGCCCGCGACGATGCCGTCGAAATCCTGCGGATATCGCTGCGCCATCATCAGTCCGTGGCCGCCGCCGCGGGAGCAGCCGAAGAAATAGGACCGTTCGAGCTTTCTCGGGTAGTAAGTCGCGATGATCTGCTTCGAAACCTCGGTCGTGCGATGCACCGCGCGATGCGCGAAATTCTCGCGCGCCAGCGGATTGCCCAGCGCCCATTCCGCATCCACGAAATTTCCCTGGTGGCCGGAATCCGTGCTCGCGGTCGCGTAGCCGCGCTCGAGCGCGGGCCGTCCCATCGTCATTTCGGGCAGCTGCGCGAAGTTGGTGAGGTTGCCCATGTAGCCACCGCCTCCGCCCATGAGGAATTTACCGTTCCACTGGTGTGGCAGCAGAAGCTCGAAACCGATCGTTCCGTCGATCAGGCCTTCCACGCGGCAGGCACCGGGCCCGGGCGCCGCGGAATCGCGTGGAGCCGCCGACTTGATCTCGACATCCGCGACCCGCAGGGTGGCGAGCGCCGCGCAGTCCTTCTCGAGTTGCTCCGCGATGGCCTTGGCGGCCGCGCCGACATCCATCACGGGCTGCGCCGTCTCCTTGTTGCGCGAACACGCCACGACCGTCATGGCGATGGCGACCATCACGGCCGCCCGACCGGCGAAATTCATATCCACTCCCAATCCTGTTGCGCGCATCGCGCGTCCCCTCGCTGGTGTGAATCCTACACGCGCGCGCAGGCGCAGGCGCTGTGGTGTTGTCTCATCCGTCCGGTAGCTCGACTGCCGACGCGGATGACCGCCCCTCACCGATGCTGCCTCGAACACGCGGTGTGCACCCTGATGCCCTTTCCACTCGCGGGAGACATCACATGGAAGGCAAACGACCTCTGGCCGTCGTCACGGGCGCGTCGAGCGGCATCGGATTCGAGCTCGCGCGCGAGGCGGCGAAGCGCGGCTACGATCTCGTCATCGCCGCCGATCGTTCGATGGATGAAGTCGCGGCGGAGCTGCGCGCCGAGGGCGCCCAGGTCGACGCGATCATGGCGGACCTCGCAACGCGCGAAGGCGTCGACAAATTGTGGAGCGCGGTGAAGGGCCGCCCCGTGGACGCGTTGCTCGCCAACGCGGGCCATGGTCTCGGCAAGGGATTCCTGGACCAGGAATTCGAGCGGATCCAGCACGTCATCCACACGAACATCACCGGTACGCTGGACCTCATCCACCGCGTCGCGCGCGACATGCGGCGCCGCATGGGTGGCAAGATCCTGATCACCGGATCGATCGCCGGCTACATGCCCGGCACCTTCCAGGCCGTCTACAACGGCTCCAAAGCCTTCCTCGATTCCTTTTCATACGCGTTGCGCAACGAGCTGAAGGACAGCGGCGTGACCGTGACCTGCCTGATGCCGGGCGTGACGGACACGGACTTCTTCGCGCGCGCCGACATGCTCGACACCAAGTTCGCGGCGGAAGAGCACAAGGCGGATCCCGCGGACGTGGCGCGGACCGGGTTCGATGCGATGGAGGCCGGCGACGCCGGCGTCGTCGCAGGCCTGTCCAACAAGCTGCGCGTGGCGCTCGCGAACATCATGCCGAGCGCGATGCTCGCCGAGCAGCATCGCAAGACCGCGGAGCCCGGCTCCGCGCGCAACTGAGGGCGAACCCATGGCGAAACGAACCCCGCGCTCGCCGCGCGACGATGCGCCTGCGCCGACCGCGAAGGACCCGAACCCCGCCGCTGCGGGACTGGCCCGCGTCGGCGACGAGGACACGGTCGTCGAGCGCACGATCACGATCAACCGCCCGCGGCACGAGCTGTATGAGTTCTGGCGCGACTTCCGCAACCTGCCGTTTTTCATGGAGAACATCGAAAGCGTCACGGTCATCGACGACCGCCGCTCGCACTGGGTGGTGCGCGGCCCGGGCGACTCCACGGAGGAGTGGGATTCGGTGATCACCGAGGACGTTCCGGGAGAGCTCATCGCGTGGCGCTCGAACGACGACGCGAGCGTGCCGAACAGCGGACGCATCGACTTCAGCGACTCCACCAACGGGCGGGGCACGCTGGTCTCAGCGACGATCGCCTACGACCCGCCGCTCGGCGGCGTCGGCAAGGTGATCGCCAGACTGTTCCAGGCGGAACCGAAGATCCAGGCGCGCAACGAGTTGCGGCGCTTCAAGCAGCTCATGGAGACCGGCGAGGTCGCGACTTCGCGGCCGCCGTTCGCAGCACCGCGCGGCGAGTAGATAGTCACGGAGGAAATTCCCGATGCGCGCACTCACTTGGCAGGGCAAACACGACGTACGCGTCGAAACGGTTCCGGATCCGGAGATCGTGAATCCTCGCGATGCGATCATCCGCATCACGTCGACGGCGATCTGCGGATCCGACCTGCACCTGTACGACCACACGATTCCCGGCATGAAGAGCGGCGACATCCTCGGCCACGAATTCATGGGCGAGGTCGTCGACGTCGGCCCGGGCAACAAGAAGCTCAAGATCGGGCAACGCGTCGTCGTGCCGTTCGTGATCGCGTGCGGCAACTGCTTCTTCTGCCAGAAGCAGCAGTTCGCGGCCTGTGACAATTCGAACCCGGCCGACAAATCGATGCCTTCGGAACTCGCCTACGGCTATCCGATGGCCGCGGCCTTCGGCTATTCGCACCTCACGGGCGGATACGCGGGTGGACAGGCCGAATTCGCGCGCGTGCCGTTCGCGGACATCGGCCCGATCGTGGTTCCCGACGGCATCGAGGATGAGAAGGTGCTATTCCTTTCCGACATCCTGCCCACCGGCTGGATGGCCGCGGCCAACTGCGACATCGAGCCCGGCGACATCGTCGCCGTCTGGGGCTGCGGGCCCGTGGGCCTGTTCGCGATCCAGAGCGCGTTCCTGCTGGGCGCGCATCGCGTGATCGCGATCGATCATCACCCGCTGCGTCTGGAGCTCGCTCGCACACTCGGAGCCGAGGTGATCAACTTCGAAGAGACACGCGTGCGCGAGGCGCTGACCGAGATGACCGGCGGCATCGGCCCCGACGCCTGCATCGATGCGGTCGGCATGGAAAGTCATGGCATGACGGCCGACAACGTTCTCGACCATGTAAAGATGAAGACCTTCATGGCGACCGACCGCGTGCACGCGCTGCGCCAGGTCATCCTCGCAACCCGCAAAGGTGGCCGCGTGTCGATCCCCGGCGTGTACGGCGGCGTCGCCGACAAGTTCCCGATCGGCGCGGTCATGGAGAAGGGCCTCACCATCAAGACCGGCCAGACGCACGTGCAGAAGTTCACCTCGCAGCTGCTCGAGCTGATCCTGCGCGACAAGATCGACACGACGTTCCTGATCAGCCACCGCCTCGATCTCGAGGACGCGCCGGCGGGTTACAAGAATTTCAAGGAAAAGCAGGACGAATACACGAAAGTCGTGCTCAAGCCACGTTCCACGCGGCACTGACCGCCTTCAGCGATGCCGGCGACTGCGACCCTCCGCGAACACGCAGCTGATCGGGTCGCTCGCCGGGAAGGTGCACGCGAGTGCGGCGTCGAGCTTCTCCTGCGCATCGCGCAGCCCCGGCACGCCGCTGCGGCGCGGCTCTCCGGGCGCCTCGGTGCCTTCCGCACCGATCTGCTGGTCAGTGCAGTCAGGGTTTCGCTGTTCCATCTTCTCAGCGTATCGGCATCGATCGATCGGCCGTAGTTGTGAATGGCTCTCATCGGGTGTGAGAGAAGCCTGACGCGATGAGCAAGAGTCGGATTCTTCCGGGTCTCCGCGCAAAAGATGACCATGCCAAGCCTATACACCGGAGGGTCCCATGGCACGATCAAAACCGACGACACGAGCGCAGCGCGAGAGCCAACGCGGCAGCGACGCGATCGCCCTGCTGAAGGCGGATCACCGCCAGGTCGAGGAATGGTTCGAGCAGTTCGAGAAGGCACGCAACGATGACCGCAAGCTCGAGCTCGCGGGGAAGATCTGCAACGCCCTCAAGATTCACACGATGATCGAGGAGGAGATCTTCTATCCGGCGTTCCTCGAAGCGACGGACAACAAGGACATCCACCACGAGGCGGAAGTCGAACACGAGGGCGCCAAACGGCTCATCGCCGAGATCGAGGCGTCGGGGCCGGATGACGACTACTACGACGCGAAGGTGACGGTCCTCTCCGAGATGATCAAGCATCACGTCAAGGAAGAGGAGAAACCCGGCGGCATGTTCTCCGAGGCGCGCGATTCCGACATGGACCTCGCCGAACTCGGCGAGCAGCTCGCGGCCCGCAAGGAAGAACTGGAGGCGCAGGGCGGAATGCCGGCTCCGGGCGCGCGGCGGGAGCGCGGCGAGTCGATGGGGACGCGGCGTCGCTGAGAGCCACGCTTACCTATCTACCTGGATGGACGACCGGCTCGGGAAGCCGCGCCGGTCTTTCCTGTTGCACATCGGCCGTGTCACCGGCCTCCTCGCTAATTGCGTTTCTGTTTCGACGTATCCCCGTCATCGCCGAGCGTCGTCTTCGAGGAGCTGCTCATCGCGGCCCTTCCCGTCTGCTGCTCCATGCCCTGCTGCCCGGCGCGCTGGACGCGCAAGTTGTTCTGAACGTCGCTCACGCCTAACTGCTCGGCGACATCCTCGATGGCGTTCTTGGTGCCGCGATGATCCACCGTGCCCTCGAGCGTGACCCTGCCGCCCTGGACCGTCACGGTGACATCGCTCGCGTCGATCTCGGGGTCCTCGCGCAGACGCTCGCAGATCATTTCCTTGATCCACTCGTCGCTGCGTTGATAACCCTTCGGTCCCTTGCCACGGTGCGGTCCTTCGCCGAACCCGTAGCGAGAGCCGCCGTACTGGCCGCCGCCAAAACGCTGACCCGACTGGCCTGGTTCACGATTCCAGCGCTCGCCGCCGTATTGCTGCCCTTCGCCGTAAGGCTCGTACCAGTTGCCGCTGCCGTAGCCGGATCCCGAGCCTCTCAGGCCGGAACCACCGTAGCCATAACGACCCCGGCCGAAGCTGTCGTCGCGGCCGCTTTCCCAGTCGCGCCGGCCGCTGCGCCCGTAACCGTAGTCGCTGCCGCCGCCGTAGTTCGGTCGGCCCTGGCTGTAGTTAGCCGCGCCGTAGTCCGGCTGGCCCTGGTCCGATTGGCCATAGCTCCCCTGGCCGTAGCCGCCGCTTCCATATCCTCCCTTCTCGTATCCGCCTTGGCCATATCCCGTCTGTCCGTACCGGCCCTGGCCCGTGTTGGCGCTTCGACCCGGATTGTCGTAGTCACCCTGGCCGAAGTCGCCGTACCCCGCGAAGCCGGCCGTCCTTCCCGTCGAGCCGCTCTCCTCACGCGTATCGCGCCGGCGGCGGTATTGCACGCGGCCGTCATCGTATTCATCCGCGTAGCGCTCCGCGCCGGATTCACGACCGCGCTCGCGTTCGCGCTCCTGATCGCTGCCCCACCGCTCGTCGTCGTTCTCCCAGTAACGTTCGTTGGATGAGCGGCGCCAATTCTGCTGTCCGCGATTCTCCTGTTGTCTGTTCGCCATTGATTTCTCCTTTCCTGTTGAATGCCTGCACGTCTGTCCATTGAAGGGAGCAAGTGGCATGCCACGTCGAATGAACGCCAAAGCGCGCTGCACGCGCTCGCACGCGTGGCGTGCGCCCGCGGACAGCGCAAGCGTTACATTCGAGCGGGCAGTAATTGCGACAGGGAAGACGGCGTGTCGGACTCGCGGCGGGTTCCGGGAATGCAACTGCTGTTGCAGCCGCGCTTCGGCATCGTCCTACGCGTCGTCGAAGTCGCGCGAAACGCGCGTCGCAATCACAAGGTTGTTAGGCATGCACTCGGCGCACCGTCATCCGAATATCGAAAGGCGCGAACCAACACGTGATGAATCCGCCATCGCGATGGCGCGTGATGGAGCGCGAACCTATGGCGGCGTACGGTCGGGACTGCCTACCCAAATCACCGCATCGCAACACATGGGACCTTGGTCTCAGTCTAACTTCGCTCATGGTTGATTTCCGGAATCACTTTCATTCCTTACCGGCCCTTACAATGGGCGGATGAAGACTTCCCGAACGCTTCTGCGCGAACTCATGGGACACGCGGCCAACGCCGGTTCGCTCGATGCGGTGTACGCGGCGGCATTGAAGGGAGTCCAGGTTAAGCTGGGAGTCGAGCGGGCATCGATCCTGCTGTTCGATTCCGCGGGCACGATGCGCTTCGTCGCGTGGGCAGGATTGAGCGATGCGTATCTCGAGGCCGTGGACGGACACTCGCCATGGACGCCCGACGAGCTCAACGCCACGCCGCTGTTGGTCAGCGATGTCACGAAGGAACCGTTGGTCGCGGGCTGCGCACCCGCGCTCGCCCGTGAGGACATCCGCGCGCTCGCGTTCGTGCCGTTGCAGTTCGGCGCCAGACTGCATGGCAAGTTCATGCTCTACTACCGCGAGACGCACGAATTCTCCGACGAGGAGATCGCCGCCGCGGAGCAGATAGCCGACTACGTCGTACTGTCCATCGAACATCATCGGCTCGCGGTCGCGCTCAAGGAACAGCTCGCCTCGGAACGTGACCTGCGGCGTCACGCCGAGGAAAGCGAGAGCCGCCTGCACGTCGCGCTCGCCGCGGGCCAGATGGGCACGTGGGAATTCGATTTCGCGCGTGGCCGCTCGTTCTGGTCGGAGGAGCTCGAGCGCATGCACGGACTCGAGCCCGGAACTTTCGACGGCAGCGTCGAGATGGTGCTGAAGCTGGTGCATCCGCTCGACGTGGAAAAATTCGCCGACGTGCTGCAAGACTGCAGTCCCTCGCGCGACGCGGATCACGAAGTGGAATTCAGGATGGTGCGGCCGGATGGCGCCGTACGCTGGCTCGCATCGCGCGGCCGCCTTATCGTGGATGAGCATGGAGAACCGGCGCGCATCGTCGGTGTCTGCGCCGACATCACCGATCTCAAGCGCATGGCCGATACGGCGCGGGAAGCCGATCGGCGCAAGGACGAATTCCTCGCGACGCTCGCGCATGAGCTGCGCAATCCGCTGGCGGCGGTGCGCGCCGGTGTCGCGGTCATTCGCCGGGCCCACCTCGATGGCGCGGCGGTGGTCGAGCACTGCTCGATCGTCGAACGACAGCTGCGCCAGCTGACGCGCATGGTCGACGATCTGCTCGACGTCGCCGACATCACGCGCCGCGGCCTGCCACTCGAGAAGACCCGCGTCGAAATCGGCACGATCGTGCGTATGGCGCTCGAACAGGTGCGCCCGCAGATCGAGGAAGCGGGCCACGCGTTGTCCGCCCGGCTGCCCGCCGAGCCGATCCTGCTCGACGCGGATCCGGCGCGGCTCGTGCAGGTGCTCACCAATCTGCTCAACAACGCGGTGAAGTACTCGCCGCGCGGTGGGCAGATCGAGATCTCGGTCGAGCGCGAGAACGGCGAGCTGCGCATCAACGTCAAGGACAACGGCATCGGAATCCCCGCCGAGAAGCTCGAGTCCGTCTTCGAGATGTTCGGCCAGCTCGATCGTTCGCTCGAGTCGGGATACAAGGGACTCGGCATCGGCCTCGCGCTCTCGCGCACGCTGGTGGCCAAACATGGCGGCCGGATCAAGGCGCACAGCGAGGGACTCGGCCGCGGCAGCGAGTTCAGCGTCTGGCTGCCGTTCTCGGCGGCTGCCGAATCCGTGCGGGTATTGGGTCAGACCGCCGATCATCCGGCGGCCGCGGGCGGCTGCCGCGTGCTCATGGTCGACGACAATCGCGACGTCGCGACCGCGATGTCGCGCCTGATGCGGATCCTGGGCCATGAAGTGCGCGTGGCGTACAACGGCGCGCAGGCGCTCGAACTCGCGGACTCTTTTCGTCCCGACGTCGTGTTGCTCGACATCGCCATGCCGCAGATGAATGGGTACGAAGTCGCGCGGGCGCTGCGCTCGCATCCCCAGGGCCGCAACATGATCCTCGTCGCGGTGACAGGCTGGGGTCGCGAGCACGACCAGCGCCGCTCATCCGAGGCCGGCTTCGACCGCCACATGACCAAGCCGGTCGATCCGATCGCACTCGAGACCTTTCTGGATTCCATCACGCGTCGGCGTGCGCCCGCCGAGGATCTCGTCTGGCAGGCCGTGCCCGAGACGCCGCCCGCCTCGGCCGGCAGCGCGGCCTTTCCACCTGGTTAGGCGCGCAGGTTCGCGGTAATGATGCATTGGACCTGGCGAGTCCCTGCAGTATGTTGCGGGACATGAAACGAAGAACTCTGCTGAAGTCGGCCGCCGGCGTATTGCCCGCGACGGCCTTGTTGTCCACTCCCTCGATCGCGGCGGGCGCCGCCAGTGGTTCGCCCGACAGGCGGGAACAACTCTATGGCCTGCTCGGCCGGCTACCGCCGCGCGACCGGAAGGTAAGCGCGAAGCTCGTATCCAGCGAGGACCGCGGCAGCTACACGCTCGAAACGCTGGTCCTCGATCTGAATGGCGAGGAACCCGCGCCCGCGTATTTCGCGAAGCCCAAGGGCGCTTCCGGCAGGCTCCCGACGGTGTTGTTCAACCACTCGCACGGCGGCGGATACCAGATCGGCAAGACAGAATTCATCTCAGGCCGCGAATACATGGGCAAGCCGCCTTACGCGGAATTCCTGACTTCCCTCGGCTACAACGCGTTGTGCTTCGACACGTGGATCTTCGGCGAACGCGCCAAGCGCACCGAGCTCGACTTCTTCAAGGAAACGCTCTGGAAGGGCCGCGTGTTGTGGGGAATGATGGTCTACGACTCGATCAAGGCCGTGGACTATCTAGTGTCGCGTCCTGACGTCGACACGAAGAGAGTCGGCACCGTCGGGATGTCGATGGGCAGCTCGAGCGCGCAGTGGCTGGGCGCGCTCGATCCGCGCGTGAAGGTCGTGGTCGACATCTGCTGCCTCACCGACTGGCACACGCTCGTCGAGGTCGGCGGCCTCAAGGGACACGGCATCT
>JAEZCR010000271.1 GCA_023433465.1 Pseudomonadota bacterium
CCACCTCGAGTGCCACGACGCTCTATGTGTACGATGAGGCGGGGCATCTGACGGGTGAGTACACCGCGACCGGTGCCCTCATCCAGGAGACGGTGTGGTTAGGCGATACGCCTGTCGCTACCCTGCGACCGAACGGCTCCGGCGGCGTGGATCTGTTCTATGTGCATGCGGATCACCTGAACACGCCGCGCTTGGTCACCGACACGGCTAACAACATCCGCTGGCGGTGGGAATCGGATCCGTTCGGCACGAGTCTTCCGGATCAGAATCCCTCATCCCTCGGCGTGTTCGAATACAACCTGCGGTTCCCCGGGCAGCAGTTCGATGGGATCGTGGGGCTGCATTACAACTACTTCAGAGAATACGATCCGGCGATTGGTAGATTTGTAGAGAGCGACCCGATCGGGCTTGAGGGTGGAATCAATACGTTCGCATATTCAGACAATCGCCCAATGGATCTCTTGGACCAGCATGGACTATTTTCACTCTCGGTGGTCGAAACGCTCTCCTTTAACGGCAGTTTGCCGCATCCTGGCGACATCGGCTTTACGCAGGCAAACGAGTTCAGCGCTGGATGCAGATGCGTACGAAAATGCGACAAGTGGTCCTTGAAGGAGTGCTCCACGCGGTGGTTCATCAGAGTTCAGCTTTTGTCTGGACTAACAAATGCAAGAATGAGGGCCTTTGCCCGAATATCAGAGTACGAACACGTAAGCGATTTACGTGAGTACGTAGACGATCTTAGAATGGCCGGAGAGCATGCGGAGAGCGAAGCCTCCAAGCGAAGCTGGGATACCGAAGAAGCTTGCGTTAATCACGCCATCTCCCAGCTGAACCAAGCATTCAGGCCAATTATCGATCGCGCATACGCAGATTCAATTGCAAGGCGACATGCCTCCAACAATCCATTTGCTATAGGCCATCGCTGGCATTGGTGGAGAAATCTCACCAATATCAAACTAACGAGGGTCCGCTATAGATGAATCGGGAAGCACTTCAGACTTCGATCAAGGCCCTGTTTGTCGCCTGCGCTCTTGTGATAGCCCTAGAGGGGTGCGCACAGCGGTCAGAAGCACCTCGCGCAGGGCAAGTGAATTTGACCTACCAAGGGTTCAGCGAGCCCAATTTCATTTTTATCTTGGACAACGGGTTAAAGAACTCCATAGCATTTGCGGGCTGGAGCACGCAGGACATGGACGTAGTCCCTTCAGGAACCTCGTTCACATATCGATGCTCTGACACGCAGAATTCTGAGGTCAAGTTCAGTTTGCCCGCTCCTGACATACATGGACCTCCAATGGAGATTATTCGGTTGTCGTCCGGAGGACGGCTGCAATTGGCTATCCACAAGACACGCGTCCCTTATCTCAAAGGTCGTCAGTGCCAATTGACGCTCATGCTCAGTGATGGCGAACTCGTCGAATCCGAAAAGTTCATGCAATTGCGTGAATGAGCGATGAAACAGCGCGCGTTCTTGGCGCGCGAGCAATACGCCGTAGTGCGAAGGGTCATAGAAATCAATTTGGACGTAGACTCATGGTGAACTCGAAGTCTTCGAATTGGCTGCGCGGACTTACCTGCACGCCAAGAAATTGAATCTGAAAAGGATGTCAGACGCTGGCAGTAGAGGCGCAGAATTTAATGCAACGAAACTGGCGTGTTGCTCCCGTGCTAGCATCCCCCCGCTTTGACCACGCTCCTCTGGATCATCCTCGCCACCACGATTTCAGGTGTGCTCTCCGTCCTCGCGGCCGGCACCTTCCTGGCTCTGCCCACGCGCTCGCGTGAAGCGGCGCTCCCCCATCTGGTCTCCTTCGCCACCGGCGCCTTGTTAGGCGCTGCGCTGCTCGCACTGATCCCGCACGCGGTGGAAGGCGCGGGCATCGGCAACGTCCACCAGGTCGGCATCGCGCTCATCGCCGGCATCGCGTTGTTCTTCGTCCTCGAAAAATTCCTGCTCTGGCGCCACTGCCACGACGATCACTGCCACGAGCACACCGTAGCCGACACTCACCAGCACGGTCACAACCACAACCACGACCATGCGCGCCAGAAAGCCAGCGGCTCGCTCGTCCTCATCGGCGACGCCCTGCACAACGTCCTCGACGGCGTGCTGATCGCCGCGGCCTTCCTCACCGACGTGCACCTCGGCATCGTCACCGCGCTCGCGATCATGGCCCACGAGATCCCTCAGGAGGTCGGCAACTTCGCCGTGCTGCTGCATTCGGGGGTGACGCGCGGCCGCGCCATCGGGCTCAATCTACTGACCAGTCTCACGGCGGTGCTGGGCGGCGTCGTCGGCTACTTCGCGCTCGGCACGGCCCTCACGGTCCTGCCATTCGCGCTCGCGGTCGCCGCGGCGAGCCTGCTGTACGTCGCGGTCGCGGACCTCATCCCGGGCCTGCACCGCAAGATCGATCCGCGCTCGAGCGTGATGCAGGTTTTGCTCATCGGCTGCGGAATTGCCATCATCGCGCTCGCGGAAAACAACGCTCACTAAGAAGCGTTCCAGACTGTCCGGTTCAAGGGAGGACTGATGTCGACGAATCCGTATGCCCAGGCGCCGGCAGGCCCGGCCGTGTCCGCGGCGAGTCCCGAACAGCAACAGCGGTTCGACTACGAGCTCGCCATCGGTCGGAACAACGACTACTACGTTCCCAGGTTCGAGGAGCTCGACGCAGGCGGATCGAGGGCGAGCTGGCACTGGCCTGCTTTCTTCGTGACTTCGTGGTGGTACCTGTACCGCAAGATGTACGGGGTCGGCGTGCTCTGCCTGTTCCTGCCGTTCATCGCGTTGATCATCGCGGGCATCGTCTACGGGATCTTCGAGCCGTCGGCATGGGTGTTCGGACTCATCACGCTCGTCCTGGTGACCGCGCCCAAATTCCTGCTGTCGATCTTCGCGAATACGCTCTACTGGCGGCACGTCCGCAAGGTCATCCGCGCGGTGCCGCAAACCATCGCGAGCCAGCCCGACAAGCGCGCCGCGCGCATCGAACGCAACGGCGGGACGGCCGTCGGTCCGATGATCGGGATCATGGCCGCTGTCGGGTTCTTCGGGATCGGCATCCTCGGCATCCTCGCCGCGATCGCGATTCCGGCCTACCAGGACTACACGATCCGGGCGCAGGTGGCCGAAGGTCTCAACCTGGCGAAGCCGATCCAGGGTCGGGTCGAGGACATCTGGATCTCCGAACACCGCTGGGCCGAGCAGGGGGACCTCCCCGGCGAGACACCCATCGGCCAGTACGTCGACAAGGTCGAAGTATCAACGGGGAGCATCGTCATCACGTTCGGCGGACAGGCGAACGCCAATATACATGGGCAACGCATCGCCATCACGCCCATCACCAACGAGGACGGCGACATCCAATGGTCGTGCGGCAATGCAGCTACGCCAACGGGGTGGACCCCCTCGGACGGGTACGCGGGCAGCGATGTCCCCGACAAGTACCTGCCGGCCAAGTGTAGGTCGGGTTCGTAATATTCCGTATTCGGGCGGTCCGGGGCTTGAACGGCGGAGGCCGGAGCCCCAAGTTGCCGGCCTATGCGAATGGAAAGACTTACCAGCCGGTTCCAATCGGCACTGGCTGATGCCCAATCCTTGGCCGTCGGACGTGACAACCAGTTCATGGAGCCGGCGCACGTGTTTGCCGCGTTGCTCGACCAGCAGGACGGCACGACCCGCCCGTTGCTCGTCAAGGCGGGCGCGAATGTCGCCAAGCTGCGCAAGGACCTGGACGCCGCGATCGACAAACTACCGCAGGTGCAGGGCACGCCCGGGGACGTCCACGTGTCGCAGGACCTCAACCGCCTGCTCAACGTCACCGACAAACTCGCGCAGCAGCGCAAGGACGACTACATCCCGACCGAGCTGTTCGTGCTCGCCTCGTTCGAGGACAAACACACGCTCGCCAAACTACTCAAGGATGCCGGCGCGTCGAAGGCCTCCATCGAGCAGGCCATCGATCAGATCCGTGGCGGTGAAGCCGTGAACGATCCGCAGGCGGAGGAGAAGCGCGGCGCGCTCGAGAAATACACCATCGACCTGACCGCGCGCGCCTCGAGCGGCAAGCTCGACCCGGTCATCGGTCGTGACGACGAGATCCGCCGCACGGTGCAGGTGCTCGCGCGCCGCACGAAGAACAACCCGGTGCTCATCGGCGAGCCGGGCGTGGGCAAGACCGCGATTGTCGAAGGTCTCGCGCAACGCATCATCAATGGCGAAGTGCCCGAGGGCCTCAAGAACAAGCGCATCCTCGCGCTCGACATGGGCGCGCTGATCGCGGGCGCGAAGTTCCGCGGCGAGTTCGAGGAGCGCCTCAAGGGCGTGCTCAACGATCTCGCCAAGCAGGAAGGCCAGATCATCCTGTTCATCGACGAGCTGCACACCATGGTCGGCGCCGGCAAGGCTGAAGGCG
>JAEZCR010000289.1 GCA_023433465.1 Pseudomonadota bacterium
GCGCACGCCTAACTACGAAACATAAGAGACGCGGTTCAAATAATTGCGGCGCATGCGCGAAGTCCGTCACATTCGCAGGCTCAACCCTGCCGGGTTGCCGCCGAAAACCTGAGCAGGGTGCGGGCACCTTTGCCGCGCCAACGTCTCGCTGGCGGCAGCTCATGGGTCCGTGCACACCGACCGACGGTACTCCTCTCTCGCAAGTGCTCGTGTGCTGCCGCCGGCCCCAATCACAAGAAACGGTTTCGCGCAGATGGAAACGATGAAACTCAAGGCGATACAGCATCCCGGCCATGCCGGCGAGCTGCTCGACAGTTTCATCCGGCACGCGGAGAAGCTTCCGCGCGATTCGCATCGCCTGACGCGCGGCACCGATCTCACTCCGACTCTCGAAAAGCTCGCGCAGCGATCGATCGAGGAAGGCGCCGTGTGGCAGGCCTGGACCGACGATCGCGCGATGTGGCTCTGGGCCTGCGAGGTCTCGCTCGCGTGCTCGCGCGAACGCGGCATGCCGGTCATGGAAGTGCGTCGCTACGACGAATCCGGCGCGGTCGAGGAAAGCGGCACGTGGGTGCGCGTTCGGCAGGACAGCTGGCAGCGGTGCAACGAATGAACGCGCGTAATGTGTTTCTCGCGCTGGCGGTGATGTCACTGGCGGCTTGCGGCGGTGGTGGCGGCGATTCGGGCGCGACACCCGCACCGGCCGGCAACTCGGCGCCCTCCTCGACCCCTCCCCCCGCGTCGGTGGCCCCGCCCTCGACGGCGTCGGCCGATCTCGCGTTGGCCGATCGTCTGTACAAGGGTGATCAACGCACGCCTGCCGGCTTCGACATCGAGGCGCGCCCCGCGAGCGTCGTCGGCACGCTGTCGACGCGCCATCTGCGCAATTCGGACATGGCGACGGGACCACAGGCCGCGGGCCCGACGTATGAGCTCTGCACCGACGACCTGGCCCAGGCGATCGACTGGTCCGAGCGCCAGGCGACCTGGGGTGGACAATATTCCGACCTGGCCACCGTCAACAGCGACGACCAGAAGTTCGAGCTCGTCCGCGTACCGCGCGCCGACGTCACCGCGATGATCCGCCACCGCGTGTTCAAGTGTTCGTACCTCGATCGCGCCGGCAGCGACCTGCGGGCCGAGGGAGGCTTCGCCGGTTCGATGAATCAGCGCCCCCTCACCGCATCGGAACTCGAGTCGCTCGCCGAGTACCTGTGGCAGTTCACGTTGTTCAACAACTCGGATTACGCCGTCGAGAGTAGTTCGACCACGTCGAGCGGCGGCGCGCTGGTGCAGACGATCCGCATGGGCAAACTCGTGCGCGGCTCGAGCGATTGCGACAGCGTTCAGATCGTCGACTGGGTGCACACGATGGACGCGATCGATGGCTCGCTGAGCCGCGCGGTTACCAGCGTGCGTTCGTTCCAGGTGAAGAGCACGCCGGCCGGCGTGCAGGGCTGCTCAGGCTGAAGCGGCCTGGGCATCGAGCTACGCGCGCAGCTCCGCGGGTAGTTTGAGCCGCGCCGCCAGTGCGTCCAGCCAGGCGCGTTCCGCGGGCACGTCCGGATCGATCGCCAGCCGCGATGCGAGATAGACCTCGGCGCCCTGCTCCGGGGTCGCGACGGCGGCCGTGATGCCCTCCAGATCGGTGGGCTTGCCGAGCAGGTCGAATACGAAGGCCTTGGCTTCCGCATCGAGTTCGAGGCGCTCCACTTCCGAGAACAGGCGTTGCTGCTCGGCCGCATCGACGTGGCCATCGGCCTTGGCCGCACCCACCATCGCGCGAATCAGCGCCAGCTGGAACGGAGCGCCATCGGCGCCCGGCTGGGAATGCGGCAGCGCCTTGTCACCGAGTTCCGCGAATTGTTCCGGCGTGAGCGTCACCGGTGCGGCGGCCTTCTGCTGTTGGTAATTCTGGTAAGCCTTGAGCGCCAGCGCGCCAACGACCGCCGCGCCACCGTATCCGAGCATTCCACCCGCCGCCTTGCGCACGCCCTTGCCACCCAGGAGCAGGCCCAACAACCCGCCCGCCGCCGCGCCGCGGACGAAGCCGCCGCTACCGCTGTATTGGTCCAGCCTGCCCTTCGCGGCCTGGCCGGCGTTTCGAATCGAGCCGCCGGCCTGACTACCGAGAAATTGATCGAGCAGCGATTTTGGATCGAACATCCGGCTAGATTTCCTTCGTTAGCTTCTTGAGGTAACTGCGGAAAGGCGCCGCCAGCTCCGCGTGCGCCAGCGCATATTCCACATTCGCCTGCAGATAACCGAGCTTGCTGCCGCAATCGAAGCGCTTGCCCGCGAATCGATAGGCATACACCGCCTCGTCGTTCATGAGCCGTGCGATGCCGTCGGTGAGCTGGATCTCTCCACCCGCGCCCTCGCCGATGCGCTCGAGGTGATCGAACACGCGCGGAGTGAGCAGGTAGCGGCCGACCACCGCGAGGTTGGACGGCGCCTTGTCGGGCTTAGGCTTCTCGACGATTCGATCGACGCGCAGCAGGTCGCCGCGTTTCGCGCCGGTCTTGACGATGCCGTATTTGTCGGTCTGGTTGTGAGGCACGGTCTGCACGGCGACGATGCTGCCGTTGTCGAACCGGCCGGCCATCTGCTTGAGGCAGGGCTCCTCGGCGTCGATGAGATCGTCCGCGAGGTGCACGAAGAACGGCGAGTCGCCAACGGCCGGCTTCGCGCACAACACGGCATGGCCGAGACCGAGCGGCGCCGGCTGGCGGATGTAGATGCACGACGCGTATGACGGCAGCACGCTGCGGAGCATCTTGAGCAGATCGCTCTTGCCCTGCGAAAGCAGCAGGTTCTCGAGTTCGCCATCGGAGTCGAAGTGATCCTCGATCGCACGCTTCGAAGAGCCGGTGATGAACACGAGGCGGCGCGCGCCCGCGGCGAGCGCTTCTTCGACGGCGTACTGGATGAGCGGTTTGTCGACGATGGGCAGCATTTCCTTGGGGCTGGCCTTCGTCGCGGGGAGGAAGCGGGTGCCACGTCCGGCGACGGGAAACACGGCGACATCGATTCGGGATTTCTTCGACTTCTTCGTCCTGGTCGGCATACGGGCTCCGGGCCTTTGAGGCCCGGAACCATATCACGGCCCCATTGGGGCTCCGCGAGCCGCGGCTGGCGAAAATGCGATTGTTTGCGCGATTTCACGCCTTCCGCGCTGTCGGATACCGCTTACGACGCGGGCTTGGCCGGCGCCGTTTTGGCCGGCGCGGGGGTCGTTCCCGCGGCGGGTTTGTCAGCCCCTAACCGGATGTCCGCGCGATTCTTGTCGATGAGTTTCTGCGTGATGCCTTCGACCATGGCGAGCTGGTCGACCGACTTGAACGGGCCGTTCTTGTCGCGGTAGCTCACGATTGCCTTGGCCTTCGCCGGTCCGACGCCGTTGAGCGCCTTCGCGAGCGTGGCGGCGTCGGCGGTGTTGATGTTCACGGGTTCGGCGAATGCGCCGATCGGCGCGAGCAATACCAGGGCCACGAGCGTCGCTGCCCAGTTCTTCATGTTTGAAATATTCATGCTGCCTCCTTGCGTGTTGGGACCCGGCGGCACGCCGGGCGGCAGGGAGACTAGCAAGGCGATGCGTGGCGCACGGAGACGCAAATCGCGTCAAGTCGAGCGGATATTCAGGCTTTGCAACGAGTCCCAGCTACGGCAGCCCGGACAGCGCCAGTGCCACGTCACGCTCGACACGCCGCATTGCTCGCAGCGAAAACGCGCCGGCTCGGGCTGTGGCGTCACGTTCGCGGGCGGATCGGCGCGCAGCCGCGCATCGAGTTCGTCCGCGCGCGCGCCGGCGGCGACGCGCGCTTCCTGCGCG
>JAEZCR010000002.1 GCA_023433465.1 Pseudomonadota bacterium
GGGCGTGCGGGTGCGCGTGGGCGAGCCCCCCCGAACCGGTCCCGAGGTCGGCGACGGCGGCGGCGGGTGCGTCGACGCAGTCCAGCACGCGCTGCACTAACAGCTCGGTCTCGGGCCGCGGCACCAGCACCGACGGATCCACGCTGAAGTCGAGCGACCAGAATTCCCGCCGCCCCAGAAGATAGGCGATGGGTTCGCCTCGCGAGCGGCGCCGGCACAGATCCAAGAATCGCGTGGCGACCGCGGTCGACACGGGCTCGTCCGCGCGCGCGAGCAGCTGGGTGCGGGTGAGCTTCGCGGCCGCGGCCAGCAGCAGCTCGGCGTCGCGGCGCTCGATCTCGCGCGCGGCCTGCGCGAGGAGGGTGTCGGAGGATGGATTCATCGCGCCGCGATGATGCCCGAGTTCCTCCGCTCATCGGTATCATGGCTCGCATGACCGAGATCCTGGCGACCCCTCGGAGCCTGGTGCCGCTCGCACGCCCGCTCATGACGGGCGAGGTGCTGGACGCGGCATTCCGGCTGTTCCGCGTCGGGCTGCCGCGCGCCCTGCCGTATTCGGGTCTCGCGGTGCTCGTGCTCGAACTGCCTACGCTCTACGAAACCTTTCTCAGGACCCGCGCCGCAGGTTCATCCACCTGGGACCGGGGTGCGATCCTCGTGCTCGCGTTGCTGCTGGGCGTCGCCCTGCTCGGGGTGATCACGCTGCGCCTGCACGCGATCTCGCGGGGCCAGCGGCCGCGCTTCCGCACCGAAATCGTGACGGTTCTCGGGCGCTGGGCGCCGGCCGTGATCGCCACCCTCGCGGCCTTCGGGTTCCCATTGCTGCTCGGCATGTTCGCGTCGTTCTTCAATCCGATGTACGGCACGGTCATCATGCTTGTGCTCATGGTGCCGATCCTGTGGCCCTCGGCCCTGTTCGCGGCGACGCTGCCCGCGTTCTGGTGCGACAACCTGGGACCCTTCGCGGCCATCGCGAAGTGCGCGCGCGTATCGCGCCGCCGCACTTGGCGCATCGTCGGCGCATTGCTCGCGACCGCCTGCATGGTGGCGGTGTTCTACGTGCTCGCGGCCATCCTGGTCGGCATGATGGCGCCCATGCTCGGACGCGCGGACCTGTTCCTGCTCGCGGCGGTGTCCTCGATGATGTGGCTCGTGGTCGGCGCGCTCGGCGTGCCCTTCGTGATCGCGGTGCTCATCGTCGCGTACGAGGACCTCAAGCTGCGCGACGAGCAGGCGCATGGGTCGAGCCCATGAAGCGCGCGCATGGCGCCTCACTACTGCTCTCACTGCCGCTCCCACTGTTCTGGGCGGGGGGCGCGTCGGCGGCCGACGACGCGGCGCTGCGCGTCGTCGAGGCCTGCGCGGCCCGGCTCGATGCGCGCGTGGACGTGGGTTACGAGCGGATCCAGCGCCGCTGCCCCGAGCTCGCGCGCGCGCTCGCGGGCGCGCCGTGGCGCGAGCTGCTGCCGCGCGACCTCGCCGAGCGCCGAGACGAGATTTCCGCCGCGAGCCTGCGCGCGCTCGTGGTGCTGGTGCGCGAAGCGGGCGGCGACGACGAGTCGCGCCCGGCGCCCGAGCCCGAAACGCTGGCCCCCGTGCTGGCGCAACTGGGCGAGCAGGGCCGGCAGGGCGCGACGCGCTGGGAGAGACTCAAGCGCTGGCTCAAGGACAAGCTCGAAAGCCGCGAGGAAGACGACGAGAAGGGATGGCTCGATGAATGGAGCCGCCAGCTCCAGACCAGCGAGGGCATCGCGCGCGCGATCACCTACCTCGGGTACGCGCTCGTGGCCGCACTCGTGTTGTTCGTGATCGCCGCGGAGCTGAGGGCGGCGGGATTGCTCACCGCGCGCCGCCGCGTGGCCGAGCGCGCGGCGCCGGATTCGCCGTGGCGCCGGCGGCTCGCGCTCGCGGACGTCACGGCCGCGCCACTCACGGAACGCCCCGGCATGCTGCTGAGATTGTTGGGCGAAACCCTCACGCGCGCGCACCGCCTGCCGGCGTCCGAAGGACTCACCGCGCATGCGATCGCGCGACGCGCCGAGCTCGACGACGCGGCGGATCGCGCGGAACTCGAGCGCGTCGCGACCGTGGCCGAGCAGGTGCGCTACGCGCCTCAGGCTCCGGGTAGTTCGGTGCTCGAGGGCGCCGTCGCGGCCGCGCAGCAACTGCTCGCGAAGTTCGGACGCCTGCCGGTGAAGCGCTGATGCGCGAGCGCGGCATCACCCTGCTGCTCGCACTCGCGGCCCTGGCCGCGTTCTATGGAATGTGGCTGCGCCCGACGCCGACGCTGGATCCGGACGCGGACACCGCGCGTCCCACGACGGTCGAGCGCCGTGGCAATGGTTACGCGGCATTGTTCGAGTGGCTCGCGCGATCGGGGATCCCCGCGCGGTCCTGGCGCGATCGTTATACGGCGCTCGCCCAGCTCGAGATCACGCCGCGCGGCAACCTGCTGATCCTTTCGTTGCCGGGACTCGAAGTGTTCCGCAACGACGAGTTCGGCGCGCTCGACGCATGGGTCCGCCGCGGCAACACCTTGCTCGTCTGCGCGGCGCTCGTCGATCAGCCCGGATGGGGCGCGGGACGCAGCTCGAGCACGGTGGTCGAAATCGAATCGCTCACCGGCGTCGAGTTCGAAACGCTCGCCGCGCGCGCGCAGCGGCTGGACCGCACGCCGCTCTCGCAGCGCGTCGCCGAGGCCGATGCCCGCGACGCGAAGGAGGGCGAGGGCGAAGACGAGCAGTCGCGGATCGAGTCGTTGCTGGGCGCCGAGCAACGGATTCTCGACGAGCCCGAGCGGATCGAACTACTGCCCACGGGCCCGCATTCGTTGTTGCGCGGCGTACGGCGCCTGGGCCTCGAGACCGACTACGCCGCCGAGGAATGGTCGGTGCGCATGCCCTACGACAGTTTCCTGCTCACGCTCGCGCGCGCGCGCAACGGCGAAGGTGTGCTGTTCGAGCAGCGCCTGGGCGAGGGACGCATCCTGCTGTCGGCGGGCGGCTCGCTGTTCACGAACCGCGTGCTCGGCGGCGACGACAACGCGGTCCTGTTCGGCAACATAGTCGCGGCCGCGGTGGCGCCCGGCGGCACCGTTCTGTTCGACGACCTGCGACAGGGACTCTCGGCCAACTACGACCCGGCGAGGTTCTACGGCGATCCGCGCCTGTTGCGTACGGTATTCATCGTGCTGGCGCTCTGGCTCGTGTGGGTGCTGGGCTCGACGCGCCTGCGCGCTCCGCCGGTGACCGCGCACGATCCTTCCGAAGCCGGACTCGTCCGCCAGGCGGGCAACCTGGTCGCGCGGGCCGTCAGCCCGCACCAGACGGCGCGCGCGCTGTTCGACGATTTCTTCAAACAGGTCGCGCGTGTCGCGCGCGGCGCCGGGATCCCGCTGACCGCGGAGCGCGGCGAGCTGTGGCATTGGCTCGAAGGCCACGCGGCGATCCTTCCGCAGGAGATGGACCAGCTCAAGGCCTGGTACGCGGACGCGCACGCCGAACGCAAACCTCCACTCGTTTCATTGCAGAACCTGCTCGACAACCTCGCGAGACGAATCCATACATGAACTCCATAGTCGCCACTTTCGAACAATCCGTGCAGCGCGAGCTCGCGCGCGTCATCGTCGGAGCCGAGGACGTGATCCGCGCGCTCGCGATCGCGCTGATCGCACGCGGCCACGTGCTCGTGCAGGGCCCGCCGGGACTCGGCAAGACGCTGCTCGCGAAAACCCTCGCGCGCGTGCTCGGCGGCGAGTTCCGCCGCGTGCAGGGCACCGCGGACCTGATGCCCAGCGACATCGTCGGCACGCACGTGTTCGACGCCGCGAAGAACGAGTTCGTGTTCCGGCGCGGACCGCTGTTCGCGGATGTGTTGCTGGTCGACGAGATCAACCGCACCGGTCCCAAGACGCAGTCGGCATTACTCGAGGCGATGGAAGAGCGGCACGTGTCTTCGGAGCGGGACACGTTCGCGTTGCCCGAGGACTTCCTGGTGCTCGCGACGCAGAATCCGCGCGAGTTCGAAGGCACCTATCCACTGCCCGAATCGCAGCTCGACCGCTTCATGCTGCGCGTCGACATGACCTACCCGGAGCGCGCGGCGGAAACGGAGATCCTGCGCCGTTATGGCACGGAGCTCGAAGCGCGCGAGGCGATTCCCGCCGATCTCGGCACCCTCGACCGCAACCTGCTGCACCAGGCGCGCTCCGCCGCGAGCGCGTTGCACGTGTCCGAAGCGCTGTCCAACTACGTGCTCGACATCGCGCAGGCCACGCGCACGCATCCGCGCGTGGCGCTCGGATTGTCGACGCGCGGCGCGCTCGCGCTGATCCGCGCGGCGCGCGTGCACGCCGCGCTGCGCAACGGGGACTTCGTCGCGCCCGACGACGTGCAGGCCGTCGCTCGCTGGGTGCTCGCGCACCGGCTGGTGCTCAAGCCCGAAGCCGCGCTCGAGGGCGAGACCGACCTCGGTATCGTCGGCGCGATCCTCGACGCCACGGCGGTGCCGAGGTAGCCAGGTGCACTTCGCGCTGCGCGGATACCTGTTCATCGCGTTGACCGCGTTGCTCGCCATCGCGGGCACGTGGTCGGACGAACCGGCGTTCGAGGGCGCCTGGCTGCTGCCCGCATTCCTGCTGCTCGCGGGCCTCGCGGTCGAGGCCTGGTACGCGCGCGGCACACACGTCGGCCTGCGCGTGTGGATCGAATCCCGCCTGCGGCTCGGTCGCAGGGCGCAGGGCGCGTTCGCGTTCCATCACAACCGCGGTCGCGGGCTCGAACTGCAATACGCGCGGGTGTTGCCACCGGCGCTCGCGCAGTCCGCCGAGGTACGGCAGGTGAATGTTCCGGCGGAGGGCGAAACCCGCGATCCATGCGAGCTCGTGCCTTCGAGGCTGGGCGCGGGTCGATTCGGTCCGGTGCCGGCAAGGTTGTTGGGCAGGTTCTCGCTCGCCTGGTGGTCGCGATCGTTGGGCCTCGATGCACCGTTCACGGTCGGACCCGACAGCCTCCCGCGCGGCGCGCGCGCCGTGCCCGGCGAAGCCGCGGGAGAAACGCCGCGGCGCCTGCCTGGCCCGGGTGTCGAACTACTGCAACTGCGCGAATACGTATCCGGCGATGCATTGTCGCGCATCGACTGGAAGGCGACGGCGCGCCGCGGCACGCTGATTTCTCGCGAATACAGCGAGGCCCAGCATCTCGAGATCCTGATCGTCGTCGACGCGGGCCGCGCGAGCCGCGTGCGCGCCGGCGCTCTCGACCGGCTCGGGCTCTACGCGAATGTGGCGGCGCGCCTCGCGCAGCACGCGGTCTCCACGGAGGACCGCGTGGGCGTGCTCGTGTACGCGGACCGGATCGTGGCGGCATGCCTGCCCGATCGCGGCGTGCGGGCCACGACGCGCCTGAATCGCACGCTCGAAACCCTCGAGACCGATCGCGGCGAGCCGGATCCGCTCGTCGCGGCCATCCAGGTCCGGCGGATGTTGCGGCACCGTGGGCTCATCGTCTGGCTCACGGACCTGGCCGAGCCGGCGCGCAACGATCGACTGATGTACGCGCTGAAGGCGATCGTTCCGCGCCACCAGCCGATCGTGGCCGCGCCGCACGCCGCCGAGATTTCGCGGCTGGCGCAGGCCGAGGCGCGCGACTGGCGCGATCCCGCCGTCGCGCTCGCGGCGCGCGAACACCGCGACAAGGCGCAATTGCAGGTCGCGACGTTGCGGCGGCAGGGAGTCGTCGTGCTCGACGAACCGGACGACAGGCTCGACACGGCGGTGATCGACGCCTATCTACATCTGCGCCGGCGGAAGAAGGTCTAGATCGGCACCGGCGGCCCGCCGCGGCTGCGGCCGAACACGTAGCCGCGCAGCAGCGAGATCATGAAGAGCCAGTAGCCGACCCCGATAGTCACGCGCGCCCAACGCGGAATCTCCGGGTCCGGCGAGATGTATCCCTCGATGAATCCGCACACGAACAGCAGCAGCGTGACCACCGTGAGCACGCGCAGGCCTGCCCCGGCCGCCATGCGGAACGCTTCGCTGCGCGTCCGTTCGCCGGGACGGATCAACGCCTCGCCGAGATACGCGCCCGCGGCGCCGGCGATGCAGATGCACGACAACTCGACGCAGCCATGGGCGACGACGAAGTCGAACAGGCGCCCGGCGAGTCCATGTTGCCCCGTGAACGCGAAGATGGCGCCGAGCGAAATGCCGTTGAGGCCGATCAGGTAGAAAGTCCCGAGCCCGAACACCACGCCGGAGCAGAACGCGAAGAACGACACGATGATGTTGTTCGTGAGGATGGAAACCGACAACACGGCCGACGGCGTCACGTTGAGCAGGCTGTCGGTCCACAACTCGCCGCGCTCCACCGTCGCGATGAGTTTGGGATCCGCGAACATCTCGATGAGGTCGGGGTAGGTGTAGACCAGCCAGAACCCCGTCACGATCGCGGTGATGAAGAGCAGCGTCACGGCCAGCAGGTGAATGCGCATGGCGCCGATCGCCTCGGGCACCTGGTCGCGCATGAGCGAGCGCAACACGTCCGACGCGCGGCGCGCTGGGCGGTGAATCGCATCGTGCAGGTCGCCGTACACCGCTTCGAGGTATTCGGTCCGCGGACCCGCGGGCGAGGGCGCTGCGAGCCGCGCCGCGCCGAGCTCGTG
>JAEZCR010000042.1 GCA_023433465.1 Pseudomonadota bacterium
GGCGTGAAGAGTGCGCGCGTCAGCGCGCTGTTTAAGCATCCATCATCAGGCCGGTGCCGCCGCGTGAAACGTGCGCGACGACGGCCGTGCGCCGATGCAGCTTCGTGACCGCGCCGAGATTGATCGCGAACGCGAGCTCGACCTGCTGGCCTTTGCGTAATCCGAGATTGGTGGTCTCGACGAACACGCCGGTCGCCGAGAGGTTGATTGCCCGACACAGTTTCTTGCGACCCGTCGGCGTCGTGATGTACACCGTCGTGCGCGCACGGTGACGCGTATGCAACCTCCGCTCCACCGACTGAATCCCCGCTGTTGTAGTTTTACTCATCAGGCTCTCCTCACCGGATTATTGCCTTGTACGACGGGCTTTTTGATAGGAACTCAACTTAATGGGTTTCGCGTCATTTTTCACGTCCTGCGGTTTACGACGAACCCCTGACGTCGTCTGCCACCCGAAGCCGTATGAATACCGGGCAGTGATCCGACAATTTGCGGCGTAAAGCATCCCGGGGTCGGTAAAGTGCGCGCCCGAAAGAGTCGCTGACCATCCAGCGGGCCAGGTCGTCACTCAGGATGATGTAATCGATGTAGCCACTAAAGGTTTGCGAGGGCATGCAGTTTTCGAAAACTTGCCCCTCGGCCGTATTGACCAGGTCCGCGCCCGGTGGATCGGCGTCATCGATGTCACGCCATAAAGAGCTTTCGGCCGGTTCGCGCCGCAGGTCCCGATTGAAATCTCCGAGTACCGCGAAGGGCAGGTCTTCCGCGGCCCGGGCATCGATCCAGCGTTCGAGCACCGGCACCTGCCGGGAGAGCTCGCGGCAGGCCGGGCGCTCGGAGTCCAGGCGATCGCGCGAGCAGCCGGATTTCAGGTGCACCGACAACAACGCGATCTCGCGCGGAGTTCCCGGGTACAGGCGCAGCTCGACGCCACGCCGCACATCGTCGGCGAGCGACAGATCGAGCAGCTCCGCCCCACAGCGGAACGGCAGTCCGCGGCGGATCGCGAAGCCGTTGTTCTGCACCGCGACGCGGGTCGAAAAGCAGAACTCGTAGCCCGGGAACACCAGCTTCGCGGCGTCGACGCCGTCGACCTCCTGCAGGGCGATCACGTCGGCGTCCAGTGATTGCGCGAAGCGGCGCAGGGCCGCGATGTCTTCATGGCTGCGCGCGTGCTTGTGCGCGACGTCGCAGGGCACGGAGCGCCGCGCACCGTCGCGCGGCGCATCGCGAGGCGTACAGGCGGGAGTGAGCGCGCGCACGGTCTCAGGCGTCATGAACCACTCGAGGTTCCAGGTGGCGAGCTTGAGTTCCTGCGGCTCCGTGTTCGTCGCCGCTCCGTCGAGGGCGCAGGCGCCGACGGCGAGCAGCAGGAGGAGGGACGCTTTTTTCAGCATCGTAGTGGGCGTGACGCGCGCGTGATCCATGTCTCACATCAGGATTACACGCCCGCCGTTCCGTTGCACGAGGGTAACCCCCGGCAATGTCCTTCCTTGCATTGCAGGCGGAGCACACCCATAGTTCCCGCGCGCATTTCAAGGCAGCGCGCTAACAGGGAGGCCCAAAATGGGTGGCTGGATTCTGCTTGCGATCGTCGTCGTCCTGATCTGGTTCGTCGTCTCGATCTACAACAGGCTGGTTGGCGCGCGCAACGGCTACAAGAATGCATTCGCACAGATCGACGTGCAGCTGACCCGGCGCTACGACCTCATTCCGAACCTGGTCGAAACGGCGAAGGGATACATGAAGCACGAGCGCGAAACGCTCGAAGCGGTCATCAACGCACGCAACGCCGCGATGTCGGGACTCAAGACGGCCGCCGCGAACCCCGGTGACGCCGCCGCCATGACGCAACTCGCCGGCGCCGAAGGCGCGCTCGGCGCGACGCTCGGCCGGCTGTTCGCGCTGGCCGAGGCCTACCCGGATCTCAAGGCCAACCAGAACATGATGCAGTTGTCCGAGGAGCTCACTTCGACGGAGAACAAGGTCGCGTTCGCGCGCCAGGCCTATAACGACGCGGTCATGAGCTACAACAACCAGGTCGAGATGTTCCCGGGCAGCATCATCGCGGGCATGTTCAATTTCACGCTCGCGCAGTTGCTGGAGATTGCGAAGCCCGAGGCGCGCGAGGCGCCTAAGGTCTCGTTCACCTAACTACACAGGGAAGTGCGCGGCCGCCGATCCTGGGGCAGCCGCGCGGACCCGTCAGCCGCGCGGCGCCAGGAACCGGCCGATGGCCGCGGCGAACGGTTCGATGTCGACCAGGAACGCGTCGTGGCCTTCGAGCGAGGCCAGCGGCACGAACTCCGTCTCGGTGCCCGCCGCTTCGAATGCATCCGCGATCGCGTTCTGCTCGTTGATCGTGAACAGGATGTCCGATTCCACGCCGATGACGAGCGCGCGCTCCGCCGCGGCGCGTTTGAGCGCCGTGGCCGGTGAACCGCCATGCGCGGACAGATCGAAGCGATCGATGGCGCGCGACAGATAGAGGTAGCAGTTCGGATCGAACACGGTGACGAACTTGTCGGCCTGCGCGTTGAGATAGTCCTGGATGGCGAACTCGGCCGGAAAGTGCGCCCGGCCCGGTGAAAGCGCCTGGTAGTAACGATCGGAAGCCGGCCTGCGGCCAAAACGATGCTTCCATTCCGCGGCCGAACGATATGTAAGCGTGCCGAGCTTGCGTGCGATGCGCATGCCCGTGATCGGGCGAACGTCACCCGAATACTGACCCTCCTGCCAATCCGGATCCGTAATGATGGCGTCGCGTTGCGTGGAGCGAAGCGCGATCGCGAAGGGAAGTGCGGCAGGGCTGCCCGAGATGCTGATCACCCGGCGCGCCACGCCGCCGAATTGTGCTGCGAACGCCAGCACCGCCATGCCGCCCAGCGATGCGCCGACCACCGCGGACAGTCTCTCGATGCCGAGCGTGCGGATAGTCTCGTAACCGCCGCGCGCGATGTCCTCGACCGACAGGTCCGGAAACTCCAGGCGATACGCCAGGCCCGTCGACGGGTCTATCGACGCCGGCCCCGACGAGCCGAAGCAGCTGCCGAGCGAATTCACGCAGACGACGAAATAGCGGTTGGTGTCGATGGCCTTGCCGGGGCCGACCATCTTTTCCCACCAGCCCTGCGAAGGATCCGTGGGAGAGGAGGCCGCGTGCGCGGATGGTGAAAGGCCCGTGAACAGCAGGATCGCGTTGTCCCGGGCCGCGTTGAGTTGGCCCCAGGTTTCATACGCAACCTGGCCGCCACGCAGTTCGCCGCCGCGCCAGAACGGAAACGGATCCGGCAGGCGTGCGAATTTCGTGGCGGGCCCGATGGTCACGTCAGCGAGTCCGGGTGCGGCAGCCGCGCGCAATCCGTACACGAATTGTGGGCGCGGCGATCCGCTCACGGCTCGGGATCGCCGCCGTCGGCGATGCCTTCGAAGAGTGGGGTAGATAGATAACGTTCGCCCGTGTCGGGCAGCATCGCGAGCGTCACCGAGCCCGGGCCCGCTTCGCGCGCGACCTTCAGCGCCGCGGCGAACGTGCCGCCGCTCGAGATGCCGACGAAGATGCCTTCGCTCTTCGCGAGCGCGCGCGACGCTTCGATCGCTTCCGCGTCCGTGACCGGCACGATGCGGTCCGGTACGTTGCGATTGAGCACGGCAGGAACGAAGTCGGGCGTCCAGCCCTGGATCTTGTGCGGCGAGAACGGCTTGCCGCCGAGGAGCTGCGCAGCCTCGGGTTCGGTCGCGATCACCTTCACGTCAGGACGCGCGAGCTTGATGACCTCGCCGGCGCCGGTGAGCGTCCCGCCCGTGCCCCAGCCCGTGACGAAGTTGTCGAGGCGCTTGCCGACGAAGTCCTGCAGGATTTCGGGACCGGTCGTGTTGCGGTGATAGGCCGGATTGGCCTGGTTCTCGAACTGGCGCGCGAGAAACCAACCGTGTTTCTGAGCGAGCTCCGCTGCCTTGCGCACCATGCCCTGGCCGCGCTCCGCGGCGGGCGTGAGGATCACCTTCGCGCCGAGGTAACGCATGATCTTGCGGCGCTCGATCGAGAAGGTTTCGACCATCACGGCGACGAACGGGTAACCCTTGGCGGCGCAGACCATCGCGAGTGCGATGCCGGTATTGCCGGATGTCGCCTCCACCACGGTCTGACCCGGCTTGAGCGCGCCGCTCTTTTCGGCGTCCTCGATGATCGCGATCGCGAGGCGATCCTTGACCGAGGACAGCGGGTTGAAGAATTCGCACTTCACGTACATCGTCGTGCCCGCGGGCGCGAGGCGGTTGATGCGAACGATCGGAGTGCGGCCGATGGTGCCGAGAATGTTGTCGTAGATCATGGTGCGGCGACTCTAGGCGTGTGACAAAAAGGAGACGAGCCCGGCCTTGGCATACCGATATAACGGTTGGTTATGCTCCTGCATGCATGAATGAACGATCGACCGAGCGTCTGCAGAAGCTGCTGTCGGGGGCGGGGCACGGCTCGCGCCGCGGTATCGAGGAGTGGATCCGTGATGGCCGGGTGACGATCAATGGCCGGGTTGCCGTGCTCGGCGACCGGGCCGCGGCCGACGACACGATTTGCCTCGATGGACAGCGTCTCGAGCTCGGTGGCGCGGCCGAACAGACCGAGGTCATGCTGTATCACAAGCCTGTCGGCGAGGTGACCACGCGCAGCGACCCGGAAGGCCGGCCCACGGTTTTCGAGAGATTGCCCCCACCGGCCAGCGGCCGATGGATCGTCGTCGGGCGGCTCGACGTGAATACCTCCGGGCTGCTGCTGTTCACGAACGATGGAAACCTGGCGCACCGGCTCATGCATCCCTCGACCGAGATCGAGCGGGAATATCGGGTGCGGCTCCGGGGGAAGCCGTCGCCGGTGGTGATCGAACGGCTCAGGCGGGGGGTCGTGCTCGAGGATGGCCCCGCGAACTTCGACCGGATCGATGAGGAAGCCTCGGAAGGCAGTCACTCCTGGTTTCGGGTCTGCCTGCATGAGGGCCGCAATCGGGAGGTGCGAAGGCTGTTCGAGCACGAGGGGTTCATGGTCAGCCGATTGACCCGCATACGATACGGTACTGTGTCTTTGCCTCTGGATTTACGCGTTGGCGATACACGGCTGTTGGACCCGGCTGGAATACACGAGTTATCCAGGCTGGCGGGCGCGCCCGTCATCGACGCGGCCTCGGCATAGGGCTCGGATTTTCGGGAGAGGTTTGGTCGCACCGCGGCCGCCCGGTTGCGGGGCCGACACCTCTTACATGCACCCGGTTGCTCCCGGCCCTCCCCAAGGGCCCGAAAGTCTTAGCAAATCCCGCGCCAATCCCGTTGACACTCCGGGGGGTCGCCACGAGAATACGCGGCTCGTTTTTCCTGGGAGGGGTACCCAAGCGGCCAACGGGAGCAGACTGTAAATCTGCCGGCTTACGCCTTCGAAGGTTCGAATCCTTCCCCCTCCACCACTTGGTACTCCGGTGAGGGAGGACGGGTGCACCTCGAAAAGCGAGCAGGCGGATGTTAGGTGTGAGTGTTGGTCAGGCGTGAGCCTGGGGCGTCATCGGCGGGTGTAGTTCAATGGTAGAACCTCAGCCTTCCAAGCTGATGGCGTGGGTTCGATTCCCATCACCCGCTCCAAAAGCTCACGTAGCTCAGTTGGTAGAGCACGTCCTTGGTAAGGACGAGGTCACCGGTTCAATCCCGGTCGTGAGCTCCAGTTTTCGCAGCCGTTTTTCGAGAACGAGTTCGGGTCAGATTCGGTAGTTAGTAGACAAACAGTTTTTTGAGGTTATCTCCGTGTCAAAAGAAAAGTTTGAACGCACCAAGCCGCACGTGAACGTCGGCACGATCGGCCACGTCGACCATGGCAAGACCACGTTGACGGCGGCGTTGACGAAGGTGATGGCGGAGACGAACGGCGGCTCGTTCATGGCGTACGACCAGATCGACAAGGCGCCGGAAGAGAAGGCGCGCGGCATC
>JAEZCR010000106.1 GCA_023433465.1 Pseudomonadota bacterium
ACGGCGCGCTGTTGTGCGGCAAGCGCTCTTCCCAGTTGCGCGGCAGCATCCTGCCACGTTCCGCGATCGCGTCGATGTCGTAGGCCAGCGCAAGCGTCACGACGTCCGCCGGCAGTCCGTCGATGACCGCGCGCGCCTGGCGCCCCGAGCCGCCGTGCGACTGGCTGATGCGCACGCGCTGGCCGTGAGTTTTTTCCCATTCCGCGGCGAACGCGGGATTGATGTCCTCGTACAGCTCGCGCGTCGGGTCATACGACACGTTGAGAAGGACGACTGCCTTTTCAGACCCCTTGTTGCAGGCAGCCAGCAGGAGCGCGGTGGCGACTAGCGGCCCAAGCCGCATGGCGGTTCTCATGTTCATGGGGCCGCAAGCCTATCAGGTCGGGCGACCGCGGCGTGGCGGAAGCCGCCTGAAGCGATCACCGTTTGTTGAAGGTTCCAGCTCAAGACCGTCGAATTGCCATTTGACGGTCGAGCCAACGAGCGTCGAATCAACCGTTGAGCGCCGCGCGCGCAGATCCCAGCTATCAACGACACCCTCTCCCGCGTGCGCTCCAACGTCTCGCAGACACTAACTATTCCACGACGAGCTTGTAACCGGAAGGCGCTGCCGTCTGCAGCAATTGTGGAACAGCGGGATTGGCTTCAATTTTGTGGCGGAGGCGGTGCACGAGCTGTTTGAGGAGCTGCCGATCGCCCGAACCCCGATGTCCCCACACCTGCACGAGCAGCCGATCCGAATTCACCGCGCGGCCCGCCTGCGCGAGCAACATCTGCAACAGCCGCAGCTCGAGCTTGGTCAGCGCGATGGGCTGACCGTCCCCGATGCGCACGTTGTAGTTCTCGATGTCGAGCGTCACGCGCCCGGCCGACAGCGGCGCATGCGCGCGATCCGCGCTCGCGCGGCGCAGCAGCGCCTTGACGCGCGCGAGCAGCGTCTTCGGACTGAACGGCTTCGTCAGGTAATCATCCGCGCCGAGGTCGAGCGCCTTGACGAGATCCTGTTCCTCGCCGCGGGCCGTCAGCATCATGACCGGGACGTCGCCGCGCGCGCGAATCGCAGTGCACACGTCGAACCCCGAGGTGCCCGGCATGTTGATGTCGAGAATCACGAGATCGGGGGACTCGGCATCGAACGTCGCGAGCGCACCCGGTCCGTCGCTGGCCTTCACGACCAGGTATCCCGCCTGCGACAGCGAGTAGGCCACGAGACCGAGCAGATCCAGGTCGTCGTCGGCGACCAGTATCTTCATTCCGGCGCCTCGACGGGCAGTGTGAGCGTGAAGCGAGTGAAGCCTTCCACGGTACGCGAGGTGCTCAACGTGCCCCCGTGGCGTTCGACGATGGAACGGGAAATCCACAGTCCGAGTCCGAGCCCACCCGGCTCCGGCTCCTGCGTCCCACCGCGCTTGAAGCGCTCGAAGATGTTGGACGCATCACTCGCTGAAACGCCCGGGCCCTGGTCTTCCACCCACGCGCTCACGTGCTGGTCCCGCACTTCCGCGCCGACACGCACCGCCGAGCCTTCCGGCGCGAACTTGCTCGCGTTGGCGAGCAGGTTCACGAATACCTGTGTGAGTCGGGGCGCGTCGCCCTGCAGCGTGAGCCCTTCGGGGACGTTCACCTCGAGCGTCTGGTGACGCTGGCGGATCAGCGCCTCGACGAGAACGCGTGCATCCTCGATCACGTCGGCGAGATCGATCGTCTGGCGGCGCACGTCGAGCTGGCCCGACTCGATGCGCACGCTCTCGAGCAGGTTGTCGATGAGCCGCGTGAGCCTGAGCGTGCCGCGCTCGAGCGACAACACCAGCTCAGTGAGCTCGGCCGGCGACTTGTCGGCCAGGCCCTCGCGTAGTAGTTCGATGGACGCGAGCTGCGCGGCGAGCGGCGTGCGGAACTCGTGGCTCACGTTCGCGAGCACGGTGTCGCGGGCGCGGCGCACGCCTTCGAGCTCGGTCTCGTCGCGCAGCACCTGCACCTGCAGTCCGTTCACGACGCGCGAGCTCGTGATCACGGTCTGGCGGTTGCCGCCGCGCGTCTGCAACTGTTCGACGGATTGCGCGCTGCCCGCCTGCCGCGCGCGCAGGATCGGGCACGCGGTGGTCTTGCAGGGACGCGGACCGTTCGGCGTCCCGTCGATACCACACGGCTTGAGCACGTCGCCGCAGAATTTGCCGATCGCCTCATTCGGCTCGATGCCGAGCAGCCGCGCGGCCTGCGGATTGAGATAGCGGATGTTGCGCTCCTGGTCGACGGCGTACACACCTTCGACCACCGCTTCGAGCACCGCCTGCGCCTCGGCCTCCCGATGCCGCAGTTCCGCGTTGAGGTCCACGAGATTGCGGCGCATGTCATCCATCGTGCGCGCCAGCTGGCCGATTTCGGCCGGACCCGCGGTGGGAATCGAGGTCGCGAAGTCGCCCTGTCCCAGCCTCACGGCCGCATCGGTCAACGCCTCGGTGGGCTTGATGATGCGACGGCCCAGCAGGATGCCCGCGACCAGCGCGAGCAGCGCGAACACGATCGCGGTGCCGATGAAGCGCCACACCAGCGCGCTCACCGATTTGTCCGTCTCCGCCGCCGACGCGCGCGTCTCGATGAGCGCGATGCCTTCGCCGTTGCCCGAAAAGATAGGGAAGCTCGAGGCATACAAACCCAGCGCGTCGATGCGCTGCACGGAGAAGCGTCCGTCCGACAGCGCCTGCGAATGCAGCGAGGTGAACTCGTTCTCGGGCAGCGCGTTGAAAGTGCGGTAGTTGATGAGCCGCACGGGCAGGCCGCTGTGCTTGGACAAGACGTCCGCGAGCCGATCGTCGAGCAAGTGCACCACCACCACGCTGAACGAGGTGTATTGCGCGGGCAGGCTCGCGATGGCGCCGACGACCGAGTACTCCGTGCCCTGCGGCACGGCCAGGAAGCGATCGCCCTGCTCCATCGCGACCGCGTGTAATTGTGGCCAGGGCAATGCGACGCCCGTCGACGCGATCACCGTCGCACCGTCGAGCACGGCACAGGCGTCGAGTTCGCTGGTTTCGCAGAAGCGGCGCAGGAATGGCGTGAGGCCCTCGCGTCCCGGCTCCGAGATCAGGCGACGCAGCGGCGGACGTTCCGCCAGCACACGCGCATACGTCAGCGTGTCCTCGCCCATGCGAGTGATCTCTTCGCGCGCGTTGGCGCCGGCGAGCTGCACGTGCAGCTTCTGCTGGCTGTCGGCGAGACCGCGCAGCATGTCGATCGCGTAATACGAAAGACCGAGCGCGACCAGCAGCACGATGACCACGTTGCTGGCCGCGAGCCACCACCCGAGACTGTCGCGTTTCATCGTCGCCGGTATCCCGCGCCGCGCTCGACGAGCGTCTTGATGATGAGTGTGATCACCGCGAGGATCGACAACATCGACGCGACCGCGAATGCGCCGACGAAGTTGTATTCGTTGTAGAGGATTTCGATGTGCAGCGGCATCGTGGTCGTGAGTCCGCGAATGTTGCCCGAGACCACCGAGACGGCGCCGAATTCGCCCATGGCGCGCGCGTTGCACAGGATGACGCCGTACACGAGGCCCCAGCGGATGCGCGGCAGCGTAACACGGAAGAACGTGAACCAGCCGCCGGCGCCGAGCGTGATTGCGGCCTCTTCCTCATCGTTGCCGAGCTGTTGCATGAGCGGGATCAGCTCGCGCGCGACGTACGGAAACGTCACGAACATCGTCGCCAGGATGATTCCGGGGAGCGCATAAACGATGCTGATTTCGTGTTCCTGCAGCCAGGCGCCGAACCAGCCATTCAGGCCGAACAACAATACGTAGATCAGGCCCGACACGACCGGCGAGACCGCGAGCGGCAGGTCGATGAGCGTGATGAGGAAGCTCTTGCCCTTGAACTCGAACTTCGCGATACACCACGCGGCCGTGATGCCGAAGACGGTGTTGAGCGGCACGACCACGGCCGCGGTGGTCAGCGTGAGCCGGATCGCGGCCAGGGTGTCCGGATCGGCGAAGCTGTTGAAATAGGCGTCCCACCCCTTTTCGAGCGCCATCGCGAACACCGCGAACAGCGGCGCGGCCAGCAGCGCACCCAGGAATGTGAGTGAGACGCCGATGAGCAGCCATCGGACCAAGGTCGAACGCAGGTTCGTCTGACCCGGTCGCGATGCGAGCTCGGCGGCGAGTTCGGCGGATGTCGAAGGACCGCCCATCTAGGGCCACCGTAGGGTGAAACGCATCATCGTCATCTGGACACCATCATGCGCTTGCGGCCCCAGACCTGCAGCAGGTTGATGGCGAGCAGCATCAGGAACGAAATCGAGAGCATGACGACACCGAGCGCCGCGGCGCCGGCGTAGTCGAATTCCTCCAGCCGGATCACGATGAGCAGCGGCGTGATCTCGGTCTTCATCGGCATGTTGCCGGCGATGAAGATCACCGAGCCGTACTCACCCATCGCGCGCGCGAACGCGAGCGCGAACCCGGTCAGCAGCGCGGGCAGCACGGTGGGCACGATGATGCGGCGGAACACATAGAAGCGGCCGGCGCCAAGGGTCTCGGCGGCGTCCTCGAGATCGCGCTGCACTTCCTGGATGGCGGGCTGCACCGTGCGCACGACGAACGGCATGCCGATCAGCGTGAGCGCCACGGTGATGCCGATCCAGGTGTACGCGACCTGGATGCCGAGCGGTTCGAGGTACTGACCTATCCACCCGTTGCCGGCGAACACGGTCGTCAGCGCGATGCCCGACACCGCGGTCGGCAGCGCGAACGGCATGTCGATGATCGCGTCGATGATCTTGCGACCCGGGAATTCGTAACGCACCAGCGTCCACGCGATCGCGAAGCCGAAGACCATGTTCACTCCGGCGGCGATGAGCGACGCGCCGAACGACAGCTTGTACGAAGCCAGCGCACGGTCGCTCGCGATGACGCCCACGAAGCGATCCCAGTCCATGCCGGCCGCCTTGAGCACGAGCGCCGCCAGCGGAATGAGCACGATGGCGCACAGGAAGAAGG
>JAEZCR010000109.1 GCA_023433465.1 Pseudomonadota bacterium
AGTTGTCGCGCGTCAGGGTGACCTTGACGACCTTGATGCCGTATTCCTGGGCCACTTTCTGGCCGCGATCGTCCGAGGTGATGATCGTGATGCGTTCCTTGGGGATGCCGATGTGGCGCAGCACGAGAGGCAAGGTGCCCTGACCGATGCTGCCGAAACCGATGAAGATGATTCGTCCCGGGAACTCAACGTGGATCTTGTCGTTTGCCATGATCTCTCCAGCCTGAAACAGGCCGAGAGGGTAGCAACCATGGTCCGGTGTTGCCACCGGCCAACGTCCTCAGGGTGGCGAGTTGCGCCAGTGCGGTGGATACGTGCGTTCGTAGCCGGGCAGACTTTCCACGCGCCTGAGCCAGCGCGCGAGGCCGGGATAGTTCGCGTCGACGGGAAGGAAGCGCGACGAGAGCTCGCGCGCCTCGGGTCGCGCCAGCGCGCGCAGCAGCAATTTGATGCCCGGGTAAATCACGTAGTCGGCGGCGCCGGGCTTGTCGCCGACGATCCAGTCGCCCTTTGCGAGCCGCATCTCGATGGTGCGCGCCTCGCCCGCGGCCCTCTGCATCGACCAGACGACTTCGTCGGATTTCGGATCGCCGCGCTGGAACAGCACCGCGCGCACGATGCGCATCACGTGTTCCTCGATGTACGCCTGGAACTCGCAACACACCCGCATGATCACCGCGCCTTCCTCGGGCGAATCGCCGAATAGCGGTTTTTCCGGGTACTTGCGCTCGAGGTAGTAAAGGATCGCGAGCGACTCGAACACGACGTAGTCCCCGTCCTTCAGCGTCGGCACACGGCCGCGCGGATTCATCGCGAGCATGTGGGGCGACTTGTGCTCCTGCATGTCGAGCGACATCAGGTGGCTGGTGTAAGGCAGGCCCTTGTGCTCGAGCGCGAGCAGGACTCGCCAGGAGTAAGGACTGCCCGATCCCCAGTAGACGTCTATTCCCATCCGCTCGGATTGTAAGATGCGTCATGGCCCCTTTCACAACCCTGATCGACGCGGCGACGCTCGCCGAACAACTTGCGCGCGACGATCTCGTGCTGTTCGACTGCCGCGCCGAGCTCGGAAACGTGCACTGGGGCGAGGCGCAATACGCGGAGGCGCATCTTCCCGGCGCGCAATTCCTGCACCTCGACCGCGATCTTTCCGGGCCGATAACGCCGACGAGCGGACGGCATCCTTTGCCGGATCCGCACACGCTCGCAAAGCGTCTCGGCGCGCTCGGCGCGGGTCCGGGTTGCCAGGTGGTTGCCTACGATCAGGGTCCCGGCGCCTACGCGGCGCGCCTCTGGTGGCTCATGCGCTGGATAGGATTCCGCGACGTCGCGGTGCTCGATGGCGGCATCGCCGCCTGGCGCGCGGCGGGATTGCCACTCGAGACCACGGTGCGCACGCCGCGCGCGCGCGCGCTGACGGCCACGCCCGACATGCGGGCCGTCGTGACCAGCGACGAGCTGGCCGAACTGCGCCTGCGTCCCGGCAACCTGCTCGTCGATGCGCGCGGCGCCGAACGATTCGCGGGGCGCAACGAGACGATCGATCCGGTGGCCGGGCACGTGCCCGGCGCGCGCAGTTTTCCGTTCACGACCAACCTGGGCGACGACGGACGATTCCTGCCCGCCGAAGTGTTGCGGCAACGATTCGAGACACTGCTCGGCTCGCAGCCGCCCTCCGCGCTGATCGCGATGTGCGGGTCGGGAGTGACCGCTTGTCACAACCTGCTCGCGCTCGAGCACGCGGGTCTCGGCGGCGCGCGGCTGCATGCCGGCTCATGGAGCGAATGGATTCGTGATCCCCGACGACCGGTCGCGACCGGATCTTTCTGACGTCGCGCGTTTTCCCACGTTTACTTGCAATCGCGTTTTGATATCGTGCGCCCCAACGTGGCAGCCGATCCCAACCAAGTCAGCCCCAATGGGCAGGAGCCGGCGCGGCGCGCCGATCGTTCCATCCCCTGGTCCGTCGAGGATTCCGCGGAGCTCTACCAGGTCAGCGCCTGGGGCAAGGGCTACTTCTGCGTGAACGCGCGGGGTCATCTCGTCGTGCGGCCCGACATGAACCCCGCGCGCGAGATCGACCTGTTCGACGTGGTGCAGGGACTCAAGGAGCGAGAGCTCACGACGCCCGTCGTCGTGCGCTTCTCCGACATCCTCGCGCACCGGCACAAGCACCTGCACGACGCCTTCGCGCAGGCCATCGCGGAAAACGACTACCAGAACCGCTACACGGCCGTGTTCCCCATCAAGGTGAACCAGCAGCGTCTCGTCGTCGAAGAGGTCTATCGCTACGGCAAGCCGTACAAGTTCGGCCTGGAAGTGGGCAGCAAACCCGAGCTGCTGTCGGTGATGTCGATGACGGCGGACTCGCCCGAGCGGCTCATCGTCTGCAACGGCTTCAAGGACGACAGCTATCTCGAGGCGGTCATCATCGCGACCAAGCTCGGCCGCACCATCATCCCGGTGGTCGAGAACTTCGGCGAGTTGCCCGCGATCCTGCGCATCGCCGAGAAGTACAACGTGCGCCCGAAGATCGGCGTGCGCGTGAAACTCGCGAGCGAGGGTTCGGGCCGGTGGCGCGAGTCCGCGGGCGACAAATCGAAGTTCGGCCTGTTCACCACCGAGATCCTCGAGGCCGTGCAGATCCTGCGCGAGCGCGACATGCTCGATTGCCTGCAACTCGTGCACTGCCACCCCGGCAGCCAGCTGCAGGACATCCGCCGCGTCAAGGACGCGATCAACGAGCTCGCGCACGTTTACGCCGAGCTCAGGTTGCTGGGCGCGGGCCTCAAGTACATCGACGTGGGCGGCGGACTCGGCGTGGACTACGACGGCAGCGGCACCAACTTCGCCTCGTCGATGAACTACACGCTGAACGAATACGCCAACGACGTCGTGTATCGCATCGCGAGCGTGTGCAACGCGCGCAAGATTCCGCACCCGATGATCGTGAGCGAATCCGGACGCGCGGTGGCGGCGCATCACAGCGTGCTCATCTTCAACACGCTCGGCAGCCAGGCGCTCGACCAGTTCCGCGTGAGCGGACGCGAGGACCAGGAGAACGGCGACCTGCCGCAGCCGGTGCGCGACCTGCTCGACGCTTTCCGCTCGGTGAACGAGCGCCGCGTCGTCGAGTGTTACCACGACGCGCAGACGGCGCGCGACCAGGTGCTGCAGATGTTCAACCTCGGCCTGCTCTCGCTCGAGCAGCGCGGGCTGGCCGAACGCCTCTACTGGGCGACCTGCGCGAAGGTGCGCGATCTCACGCGCAAGCTCGACGCGGTGCCCGAGGAGCTCGAAGAGCTCGAGTCGATCCTCTCCGACATCTACTTCTGCAACTTCTCGGTGTTCCAGTCGCTGCCGGACAGCTGGGCGATCGACCAGCTCTTCCCGATCATGCCCATCCACCGGCTCGACGAGCGCCCGACCCGCAAGGGCGTGTTGGCCGACATCACCTGCGACTCGGACGGGAAGATAGACCGCTTCGTCAGCCAACGGGACGTGAAGAGGACCCTCGAGCTGCATTCGATCACGGCGTCGGACGAGTACTACCTCGCGGCCTTCCTGGTCGGCGCGTACCAGGAGACCCTGGGCGACCTGCACAACCTGTTCGGCGACACACACGTCGTGCACATCCGTTTCCACGACGACGGCGGCTGGTGGATCGAGGAGATCGTCAAGGGCGACACGGCCAACAAGGTCCTCGAGTACATGGAGTACGACGTGGCCGACCTGCATCCCGCCCTGGCCCGAGACTGCGAGCGCGCGGTGCGCGAGGGGCGGATGACCGTGGCCGAGTCCCAGGCCATCAAGCGCTTCTACCAGGGCGAGCTCGACGGGTACGCCTATCTAGAGTGACCGGCCCCCCGCGCCGGTTATTGACTAGTTGGTACACCAGGTGAGCGCTAACAGGCGCGCCGCAGCAATGGGGCATCAATGGGCAAAAATGGCTGAAAAAGCATGAATTTGCGCCTGACAACGCTGGTCACGCCCGCGCCATCCGTCCGCTTGTTTACAGCTTCTCGAAGCGAGGAGTAGCATCGGTCGCGTTCAGTGCTCCTAATGGTTTACGCCGTTGAGAGCAGGAACTCCGGTGCAGGCCGCGGTCCCAAGAGCTGCGAATTGATCCAACTAGCGTGTGTCTTGAAGCCTTGACCTGTTTTCAACTTCCCGCGGTACATGCAGGAGACCGCCTCCTGCCGCTGTCCGCTTTCTGA
>JAEZCR010000130.1 GCA_023433465.1 Pseudomonadota bacterium
CGAGAACACCTGCTAGCCCTTCATTGTGGAGGGCGGCGTTCGGCAGCCCTCCGGCACTTCGTTCAACGAGGCCCCGGTCGGCTGCCGCCACCGGGGCCTCGCCGTTTTGGCGCGGCCCTGAACGAAAGAAGTCATGTCACTACACAAACTGCAGAACGAACGTGAGGCGCGGGACGCGATGGCGCCCGGCATGAACGTCGCGCTGAACCTCGAGGTGCACGACATCGCGAGCGCGATCGCGCGCGCCCGGGCGATGCGTGCGATCGATTTCGCGACGCGCAATCTGCCGGTGCACCGGCTCGAGCGCTGGTCCGCGCGCCGCAAGGTCGCGGAGCTGTTCGACGATTTCGCGCTCGACTCGGCGTTCACGACGCAGCGCATCTCGATGGGCTCGGTGCTGATGAGCGCGCCGGGTGTGTTCGTGCATGCCACCGGCCACAACAAGACGTCGTACTGCTCGTGCTGGTTCCAGATCTGGGCGGAGAGCACGGCGCGCGCGGACGAGGTGATCGCGCGGATCAAGGCAGTCGCAGGTGATCAGCGCGTGCGCGACGAAACGTTCGTGCTCGACTGGCAGTTCACGGCCGCGAACGGCGACCTGCGCAGCGCGAGCTTCGAGGAGCTGGCCGACGCGAGCCTGCTCGACGAGGCCTATCCATCGCTCGGCATGCCGGTGACCGCGTTCATCGACGCGTATCTCACTTCATCGTCCTCGGTCCTGATACTGCTCGGGCCGCCGGGCACGGGAAAGACTCGGCTCGTACGCTCGATCCTCTCGGAGATGACCCGTCGCAAGGGCGAGAACGCCGAGGTCATGTACACCTCCGACAAGCGTGCGCTCGGCACCGACGAGGTGTTCGTCGACTTCATCACCGGTTCGCACGACGCCTTCGTCATCGAGGACACCGATCACCTGCTCAAGGCGCGCACCAGCGGCAACGAGCAGATGCACCGCTTCCTCGCGATCGCCGACGGCGTCGCGCGCGCGCAGGGCCGCAAGATCATCTTCACGACCAACCTGCCGAACGTCACGGACATCGACGATGCGCTGGTCCGGCCCGGTCGCTGTTTCGCCGTGAAGAACCTGCGCAGCCTGGAGATCGCCGAGGCGCACGCGCTGGCGCGCCGCGTCTGCGCGGGAGACGAGGTTCGAGCCGCGCGCGTGATCGCGACGCTCGATGCCGAGGGCGGGAAATCGCGCTCGGTGGCGCAGGTGTACCGTGCCTGCGAGCGGGCTGGCTAGAGATTCAGCCGGTAGAAGACGATGTACTCGCCTTCGCCCGGATCGACCTCTAGGCACCAGCCGTTGTCCTTCCGGCTGCGGTAGAGGTTTTCGGCGATCCAGCCCACGACCGGTGTCCTGCGCAGCTCGGGCGTGACGAAGCGCGCGCGCATGTCGCTGGGCTTCGGCCACACGACCGGTTGGAGACCGGCGACCAGGTCGAGGAAGTGGTGATTCTCGATGTTGTTAGGCCTGCGGCCGCGCTTCTTCGCGCGCAGCGCGAGATCGAGATTCGTCGTGTGCGGAATCTCGAGCGGCGCCCGGGATCCGATCGGGCGCTCGTGCGCGTCGTCGCCGGCGCGCGCCGCGGTGACGGCCACCAGGGAACACAGCACGAACCCGAACAGGCAATCCCTCGGGATCATCGTACGACCTCGCCCAACATCCACCCGCGAACAGGGTGGAACGGCCTTGCCGCGATCGCAATAGGTGGAACGCGGTAATCGCGAGGAAGCGCGCGCAGAGCCCGAATAATCCGCATTGCACTGCGATGGATGAACCATAATCCGCCCGGAATGAATCTCGACCAGACCATAAATGCCTGGTTGGCGCCCGTGGCCGACTGGCTCGGCAAGGTGATCTTCTTCGCCGTTCCGGTGGGAGGCGAGGCGCAGCTTCCGCTGATCCTCGCGTGGCTCATGGCCGGCAGCATCGTCGCGACCATCTACTTCCGCTTCGTGAACCTGCGCGGCTTCCGGCACGCGCTGAGCGTGCTGCGCGGCGAGTTCTCGCACCGCGATCACGCGGGTGAGACGTCTCCTTTCCAGGCGTTCAGCGCCGCGGTGTCCGGGACCATCGGCCTCGGCAACATCGCGGGCGTCGCCTTCGCGGTGGCGGTGGGCGGACCCGGCGCCGCGTTCTGGATGTGCGTCGCGGGGTTCCTCGGCATGAGCCTCAAGTTCGCCGAGGTCTCGCTGGCCACGAAATACCGCGTGATCCGCGCGGACGGCACGGTGACCGGCGGGGCGATGCATTACGTGCCGATCGCGCTCGGCCGGGTCGGTTTGCCGCGGATCGGCAAATTCCTCGCGGCGTTCTTCTGCGTCGCGACGGTGGGCGCGTCGCTCACGGTGTTCCAGGTCAACCAGGCGTATTCGCAGTTCCGCGCGGTGACGGGGTTCGAACACGCGTTCGTGTTCGGCCTCGCGATCGCGGTGTGGATAGGCATCATCCTGTTCGGCGGCATGAAGCGCATCGCGAGCTGGACGGACAAGCTCGTGCCGCTCATGTGCGTGCTGTATGTCGTGGCGTGTCTCGTGGTGCTGGGCGCGAACGTCGAACGCATTCCGCACGGGCTCTACCGCATCCTCACCGAAGCGTTTTCGACCGATGCCGTGGCCGGTGGCGCGCTCGGCGCGCTGATCCAGGGCTTCCGGCGCGCGGCGTTTTCCAACGAGGCCGGCATCGGCTCGGCACCCATGGCGCATGCGACGGTGCGCACGAGTGAACCGATGTCGCAGGGCTTCGCGGCGTTGATCGAGCCGTTCCTCGACACCGTCGTGATGTGCATGATCACGGCGCTGGTCATCGTCATCAGCGGCGCGCTCGAGACGAGCAGCGCGAAGGACATCGCACTGGCCTCGGCCGCGTTCGGCACCGTCGTGTCGTGGTTTCCCGCGGTGCTCGCCGCGGCCGCGATCCTGTTCGCGCTCTCGACGGTCATCACCTGGGGCTACTACGGTGAGACCGCGTGGACCTGGCTGTTCGGTGAGACGCGCAATGCGCGCTATTCGTACCGGCTGTTCCTGTGCCTGATGTTGTCGCTGGCGACGACGCTCGACATCACGCAGGTCGTCAACATCGCGGACCCGCTCAACTTCTGCATGGCGATTCCGAACCTGATCGCCGTTTACCTGTTCCTGCCGGAGTTGCGCGCCGATCTGGCAAGCTATTGGCGGCGCGTCGTGCTCAAGGGCGCATCGGAGGATGAACGTGCTGTCACGTAAGGCGTATTTGTGGACGTTGTTGGGGATCTACTCCGTCTGGTGGATCGTGCTCGCGTTCGATCCCTACGATCGCAAGGACTGGATTCTCGAGAACGTGCTCGTGCTGCTTGCCATCGGGCTGCTGATCGGCACATACAAGGCATTTCCGCTCTCGCGTATCTCCTATACCTGCATCTTCGTCTTCCTGATGCTCCACACGGTGGGCTCGCACTACACCTACGCGATGGTGCCGTACCAGGAGTGGTTTCCGATCTTCGCCGGCGGGCGCAATCATTTCGACCGCCTGGTGCATTTCCTCTATGGCCTGCTGCTCGCGTATCCGATCCGGGAGATGTTCCTGCGCATCGGCAACGTGCGCGGCTTCTGGGGCTACTTCCTGCCGCTCGATCTCACGATGTCGACGTCCATGCTCTACGAGCTCATCGAATGGGCCGCGGCGGAGGTCGTCGGCGGCGAACTCGGCGCCGCCTATCTCGGCACGCAGGGCGACGTCTGGGATGCGCACAAGGACATGGCGCTCGCGTCGCTCGGCGCGCTGATCGCGATGACCATCACCGCGCTCGTCAACCGCCACCTGCAGCGCGACTTCGCGCGCGAGTGGGCCGAGAGCATCCGCGTGAAACGCCGCCAACCCCTGGGCGAGCCGGTGCCTGGCACGGAAATCCCGGGATAGTTTTACCGGTCGACGGTGCCAGGCACCGTCAACCGGTAAAAGTCACTTCAGGGCGGTGAGGCGCGACTGGCTCATGGCGTAGACGCTGCTCGCCTGCTCGACGCCCTTCGCGGGATTCCTGACGTGGCGGTAGTAGTCGCGCGCCGACTCGAGATCGCCGTAGGCCTCGGCGACGAGGCCGAAGCCGTACCACGAGGCATCGTCGGGTGCACCCGACTGATCCATGCCCTTCAGCAACAGGTCGCGCGCCTCGCGCGGCTTGCCGGTCGCGGCGTACACGCAGGCGAGCGTGTGCGCGATCGCGAAATTGCGGCCCTGGGTCTCGTCGTACGCCATGCGAGCCGCATCCACGGCCTGCTCGGACACCGACATGCTCAGCAGCGAGGTCCACGCGTACTGGTTGTAGTCGGACGCGGTCGCGCGGCCGCTGTCGATGAGCGGCTGGATGATCGGCGCGATTTCTCCGAACCTGCCCAACGCCGCGGCGCGATGTACGAGCATCTCGCGCGCAACGGAGTCGTCCGGCAGACGCGCGAGCCGCTCGCGCGACGCGCTCGTCACCGCATCCCATTCGCCGCGGCGGATGCGCGCCCATTGCTGGTAGCGGAAGGCGAGCGCCGAGGAGGGCACCGCGGCCGAGAGCCGTGCCCCGGCTTCGCCAAGTTCCCTCCAGCTACCGCGCTCCAGATAAGCCTTTGCCAGCGCGAGATCGATGCTGAGCTTCGTCGCCGCGTCGGTCGCGACCGGACGCGCCGCCTCCAGCAACGGCAACGCCCGCTCGGCCAGCAGGCAATCGGCCAGCAACATGGCCGTGGCCGCGCGCGCCTCGTCGATGTCCGCCTCCGCGCCGATGGTCCACGCACGCGCGAAGGCGGGGCCTTCGAGCGGATCCTCCGAACTACCCGGGCGCAGTTCGAGCCGCGCCCAGTCGAGCCAGCGCCGCGCGCCCGCGAGATCGTTCGCTTCGATGCGCTCGAGCGCCAGCAGGGCGACCGGGCCCACGAGCGGCGCGATGGTCAGAATCCGGTACTGGCCGTCCTCGAGCACCACGTAGAAAGTCTGCGTATCGCCGCCCGAGCGAAGCTGCACGCGATAACCGTCCGCGTCGTCGCCGTCGACGTTGACGCGCGCGTTGCTGAAGAGCAGGTCCGCACCCACCGCGCGCGGCAGATCCTGGCGCGCGAGTCCCGCCAGCAGCGCGCGCTGCGCACGCTCGAACATCGGCAACCCGTCGAGCGCGGCCGATCGCCGGCTGAGCAGCGCCTTCAGGCGATCTGCGTCGCGATCCCCGGCAAGCATTTCCGCGAACGCGCGCATCACGACGCCGCGCGGATCCGTCGACGCGATCGTCACCACGTCGATCCGCCGCGTCTTGCGCAGCAGCGCGATCCGCTGCGTGGTCGCGGCGGTGGTGGTCTGCCCACGCGCGCCGGCCTCGATGAGATCCGCCGCGGCCGGATACTCGCGCAGCCGCGTGAGGAAATTGCCCGCGCTCGTCAGGGCGGCGCGCCGATCGGTCTCGCTGCCGAGCAACGTGCGCGAAGCCTCGATCGCGCGCGCGCCGCCGTGCTCGGCGGCCACCGTCGCGAGAATGAGCGCACGCTGCGCGACGCTCGGCGATCGCGGACGCAGCACCTCGCGCAGCTCGTCGAAGCGCCGCGAGTACAACAGCGCATAGAAGAGGTTGCTTGCGTAGTCGTCGTTCGCGGCGTCATCCGCGGAAAGTAGTTTGATCCGCGCCCGGTATTCGTCCACGGCCTCGGCGAGATTCGCCCGCTCGGAGTAGCGCAGGCCATCCGCGTCGTGCTCGAGCAGCACCGCGTGGTCGGCCATGATGTCGGTGTCGTTCGGCGCGAGCGCGCGCGCCTTGCGGTACGCGGCGATCGCTCCGGCACGATCGAAGCCCGCGCCGAAGCGTCGGCCTACCGCGTCGTGCTGCAGCAACCAGCCGAGCGTCTTCCATGCGAGCGCGGAATCCGGCTCGAGCTTCGTCGCGAGGCGCGCCTCGCGCTGCGCACGCGCGCCGAGCCCCGCATCGAGCAGCGCCGACGCATTGCGCAGCCGATGCACGGCCTTGCGCGGGTACTTCGCGGCCAGCGCGTCGTTCGCGGCGAGCGCGCCCTTGAAATCCCCTTCGGCGCGCAGCGCCACGCCCACCTGGTCGAACGAGATCAGTTGCGATTCCGCGGAGGTGAGCTCGCGCAGCGCCGTGATCAGCGCGTCCGTCTCCGCCATCGTGTAACGGCCCTTCACCGTGTCGAAACTCCAGGTGGCGAGCACCAGGCCGGACGCGGTCACCTCGAATTGCGACATCAGTCGCGCCGGGCCCAGCTTCACGACCGCGTTCGCGGGCAAGGCGCGCGGCTGGAAACCGGGCGGCGGCTGGATGCGATATCGCCACACGGTGACGAACGGTTCGAACACGACGTCGGCGGTACGCTTGCCCGCTTCCTCGTCCGTGTCGAGATCGAGGCGTTTGTCGAAATATTCGGGCAACCGCGCGGTGAGGTTCGCGACCTTCACGCCGACGGCGGCGGTCTCGAGATCCGTGTAACCACTCGGTGCGTCCTTCATTTCGAGCCGCATCGAATAGGGCTTCGAGAAATCGGTGCTCGACGTGTGCGCGTAACTCACCAGCGACTTCGCGCGGTAGGCCTGGCGCGCGTAGTTCTCGAGCTCGTCGCGGCGCTCCTTCGTATCCGCGCCGGCGTACCAGTTGCGGTATTCGTTCTCGATGGTGCCGTGTGTCTCCGTGGTCTCGACCACCCGCGCGGGGCCGTATTCGGACAGGAAGAACTCGCGCGTCTCGAGCTGGCGATTGTCGGTCGAGCGCATCGCCGGCGTGCGCGTCAGCGACTTCTCGCCCGGGCGCACGATCAGCGCGAACCGGTCGGCCGCCGCGGCGGGCAGCGTGCCCACGCGCGCGTATTCCGCGGTGGCGTCTATCCACAGGTCCGAGCCGGCGCCGCCGGCGCCCGGTAGATAGACGATCGCGTGGTTGAACATGCCGAGGCCCGGCAGGTCCGGGGACACGTCCTGATCGTCGCCGGCCGCGAGCAGCGCGAGATAGGCCTCGATCCCCGAGGCGCGCAGCGCGGCGATCAGCAACGTCGCCTTGTCCTTGCAGTCGCCGAACCTGCGGCGCAGCGTCTCGGCCGGGTATTCCGGGATCAGCCGGGCGGCGCCGAATTCGACGCCCGTGTAGCGCACTTCGCGGTGCAGCCGCTCCACCACCTTGGCGATGTATTCCCGCGTCGGGGAGGTCGGCAGGCTATCGGCGAGCTTGGCGCCGAGCGCGGCGCCGGCGTTGCCGCTGCCCATGGCGCCACCGCGCACGGGCGCGCGCAGTCCAGCGATCAGGGGCCGCGCATCGTCGATGCGGATGCGGTTTTCCGTGGCGGCGCGATAACTCTCCGCCACCGCCTCCCAGGATTCGGCCGACGAGAATTCCACGCTCGGCCAGGCCGGCGTCTCGGGCGGCAGGTTCGTCTCGAGCGCGCGGATCGCCTCGAGCTCGCCGAGCTCGTAGGTCCAGCGCACCCGGCCGTTCTCGCGGACCTCCGTCGCCTGCGCATTCGGCAGCAGGCTCGTGTGCCGCCGCAGCGGCAGTTGCTCGGGCGCCTCGATCACGACGCGTGTGCGCAGCACCGGCACGGGCCGGCCGACGTACTCGCGCAAGACGGTGCCCGCGGCGAAGAACGGCTGCTCGTCACGCAGGACGATTTCCTCTTCGACGACCGCGCCCACCTCGACCGCGGGCAGCGGCCCCTCGTAGATGTGATCGTCGTCGTACACCTGGTTGTCGCCGCTGCGCGTGCCGGAGTCCTTGAGCAGCCCGGGATCGAGCGCGTGCTCGCGGCCGTTCGCGCCGATCACGCGCGCACGGATGATCGGTCGCGCCTGGTGCCAGGGCTGCCAACGCGCGCTGCTCGCGGCCCAGCGCGCGACGCCGTCGGGCGAGTCGACGCGATACACCAGGTGATTCGTGCGGGTGAGCCGATGCTGGGCATCGAACACGAAGCGGCGTTCGTCGAGCAGCACGACGACGTCCACCGCGACTTCGCGCTTGACCGCGGTCGCGGCCTGCAACAGCTGCGTGGCGGGTGTCGAGAACGCGGGCGCGTCCCAGGCCTCGCGGGAGTTCGCGGCCCCCGTCATCGAGAAGAGGAAGATCAAGCACGGGAGCGAGCGGTGGAGGAGCTTCATTTAACCGAGAATATCGAGACGCCCCTCCCACAAATCGCGACCAGATCACGCCTTGGTGTAGTCTCCACGCCGCATGAGTACAAACCCTCACGGGCTTTCCCAGTTGCGCGATGCACTGCGGGAATTCGCCGCCGAACGGGACTGGGACCAGTTCCACAGCCCCAAGAACCTCGCCTCGGCGCTGGCCGTCGAGGCGGCCGAGCTGCTCGAGCGCTTCCAGTGGCTCACCGAGGAGCAGTCGCGCACGCTGCCGCCCGCCGAGCTCGAGAAGGTGCGCGACGAAATGGCGGACGTCCTCAACTATCTCGTGCGGCTCGCGGACAAGCTCGACGTGAACCTCATGGACGCCGCGCGCGACAAGATCCGCAAGAACGCGCTCAAGTATCCGGCCGACAAGGCGCGCGGCAGCATCAAGAAGTATTCCGAGCTGTAGGCCGCTGAAGATCCCATGACCACTAACTACGTCCTCGTCGATTTCGAGAACGTGCAGCCCGAGAGTGTGTCCGCACTCGCGGGCGGCGCGTACCACGTGCTCGTTTTCATCGGCGCCGCCCAGGCGAAGGGGCGCATCTCGTTCGAGCTGTCGCATTCGATCCAGATGCTGGGCGCGAACGCCGAATACGTGCAGATGGCGCGCAGTGGGCCCAACGCGATGGACATGCACATCGCGTACTACATCGGCAAACTGCTCGAACAGCGGCCGGAGGCGCAGATCGACGTCGTGTCACGCGACACGGATTTCGATCCGCTGCTGGAATTCCTGAGCGCGCGCGGATTCAAGGTGCGGCGCGTGAAGGCGATCGCGGAGATCGTGAAGAGGAGGGCGCCGAAAGCGGCGGCCCCGAAACCCCCGGTGAGATCGGCGGTCCAGAAAGCCCAAGGCCCGAAAAAGCAGGCCGCCCCGAAATCGCCGTCGCCGAAATCGCAGCCGCCGAAGGCGCAACCGCAGAAGACGCTGCCGCCGAGGCCACCGGCGTCAGAGCCCTACGACAAGCTCGATTCGATCGTCAAGCAACTGCGTTCGATGAGCGGCAAGCCCGCGAACCGCCGGAAACTGGCGCAGACCATCACCGCATACCTGCGGCATCACGGGGGAGCGCCCGATGCCAGGGTGGTGGAGGAATACATCGACGAACTCATCCGTCGCAAAGTCGTGACGGTAGCCGGCACGAAACTGAACTACACGCTGGGTTGACCGGTCAGACTGCCCGTTGCGGTGCGCGGCGGGCGGCGGATGACATGCCGTTTCCGGATAAAACGGATAACCAATCCGCGCGCCGCGCGTGGCAGCGCCGCCACTTGACTTCTGCCTAACTATCATTGCAAGAGGATCTTTCGTGAACCGTAGATGGTTGTGTTTTCCCGCTCTCGTGGCCGCCGGCGTCATCGGCCTCCCCGCGCACGCGCAGTGGTCCGGCAAGGCCGAACTGGGACTTCTCCTCAACAGCGGCAACACGGAATCCAAGTCCGCGAACACGCGCCTGGATCTGACGCACGAGGGCGCGAGGTGGCGCAACAATTTCTTCTTCAGCGCGCAGTACGGCGAGAACGCCGAGTTCGCGACCGGAGAGCGTTACGAGGCGCGTTACCAGGCCGACTGGAAGATCAATGGAAGGCTGAGCTGGTTCGGACGGTTGCGCGGCGAGCAGGATCGCTTCAGCGGTTTCGTGTACCAGGCTTCGGCCTCGACCGGTGCGACCTACAAGTTCATCGACAGTCCGACGACGCAGCTCGACGGCTCGTTCGGTGCCGGTTATCGGCGGCTGCAACCGCAGATCCTGATCCGCACGCCCGCGGGCCAGGTACTCGATCGCATCAAGGGTGACGAGGAAGGCGATCCGGTCGCCACGCTCGCATCGAACTACGAGCACTCGTTCACCGAGAACACGAAGCTCACGAACAAGCTGCTCGCCGAAGCGGGCTCGGACAATACCGCGGTACAGAACGACATCGCGCTCAACGTGAGCATCTCCAAGGCGTTCGCGCTGGCGGTGGGGGTTGGCGTGCGCTACAACACGGATCCGCCGCCGCTCGCTAAGAGCACTGATACCGTCACCACCGTGAACCTGGTGTACAACATCTTATGAGCCAAGTTCGCTCCGCGTTGCTGAGCCTGGGCGCGTGCCTCGCGATGGCGGGACACGCGCTGTCTCAGGTGCAACCACAGACGCCGGCGCCGCCCTCGGCGGGACAGGCGCAGATCGGCAGCAGCGCGAGCATCACGGTCGGATCCGGACCGCATGCGGGCAGATACGACTTCGCGCCGACCCAGGCCTGCGTGATCGCGGCGCTCGGCGACAAACCACCGTCATTGTCGGTGGTGCTCACGTCCGATAAAGCGTCGCTGTCGCTCGACATGCCCAGCATCGACGAGAAACACGCGAATCAACTGCAGATCGTGCTCGTGATCGCCGAGCCGCCGGGAGCGGGGCACAAGGGCACCGCGAGCGTGACCTATGAAATCGATACGCGGCCGGACGCGGTGCTCGAGCCGTATCAGAAGGCGGAGCGGGCGAACAAGGGCATCAGCGGCAGCGCGACGACGCAGCTCATGGAACGGCCGGGGATGGCGATGTTGAGCTTCACGGGAGAGACGAAGAACGGAGTGAAGCTTTCAGGTGAGATCACCTGCCGGAAGATGTAATGGGGACAGACCTCGATTGGGCTCGATGAGTCCCGGCGACTCGAAGGCGCGTGAAGACGGCTGGATCAGAGTGCGGCGCGGATCAGGGGTTTCAGGTCTTGCGCAAGTTGCACGGAAAAGGAGACGACGCCCGAGTCGGATTCGGTCACTTCCATGGCGATGATCGCGTAGTAGCCGACGTCACGATCGAACCACGGGGTGAATCCGAATGCGCCGGGGGAGGAGAGGACGGGGCAGTTCGCGGCGGGTGGTGGGCACTCGAGCCAGGCGGTGAGGCCGTAGAAGAAATTCAGGCCGGTGTCGGCGACCGGGGAGAATCCGATCGTCGCGTCTGGATAGGGTTCGGCCGCTTGCGCCGTGAACAAGGCGTCGTCGATGAGGCGGGTGCCCTGGTGGAGGCCGCGATTGAAATCGAGTGCGAGCAGGCGCGCGTATTCGTTCATCGTCGCGCGTAATCCGCCGGCGACCAGCGGGTTCGTCGTGCCGAGGCCCATGCGCGGCGCGGTGTAGAACTCGAGATCGGGGCCGAGACCGAGCGGGGTCTTGAGCTGCGCGGCGAAGAGGTCGTTCCACGGCGAACCAGTCACGACTTCCGCCATGCGCGCGGCGACGTGCAGATGTGTGCTGCCGTAGTCGAAGCGCGTGCCTGGCGGCGCGACCAGCGGCGTCTGGGACATCAACGAGACGCAATCGGCGAGCGAAATGCCGGCGAGGAGCGTGCAGCCTGCCTCGCGTTCCATGCCCGACGTGAACGACAGGAGCTGGCGCAGCGAGATCGCGCCCTGGGGTCCGGTCCAGCCCAGCACCTCGCCGGTGGTCGAATCCAGCGTCAGATAACCCTGCGTGACGAGCCGCATGATCACGAGGCCCGCGACCATCTTCGACGCCGACGCCACGGCGATGCGCCGGTCCGCGGCGAAGTCGCCGTACATCTTCTCGAAGCGCTTCACGCCCTGCGCGTCGTAGACCGCGAGACCCATTCCAGACAGACCCTCGGCGCCGAACGCGGCGGCCGCGACCCGATCGACTTCGGCGAATCGGTCGGGGACCGCCACCGGGGGAGGAGCCGGATCCGGGTCGCCGCCCCCGCCGCAGGCCGTGAGCACGAGGGTGATGACGATGATCGCGATGCAGGATGAGCGCATGGCGGTCAGAACGCGGGAAGTGGTTAGACGTTGACCGCGGCGGGATCATTCGACATATTGGCCGCACAACAAGAACCGGGGGAGAACCGCGATGCCCATCCTCAAGCGCTCGATCGCTGAACTGTTAGGCACGTTCTGGCTGGTGCTCGGTGGCTGCGGCAGCGCAGTACTGGCCGCGAAGTTTCCCGAAGTCGGCATAGGTCTCGTCGGCGTATCACTCGCCTTTGGTCTCACGGTGGTCACGATGGCGTATGCGGTCGGCGGCATATCCGGCGGGCATTTCAATCCCGCGGTCACCCTGGGTTTGCTCGCCGGCGGGCGAGTGAAAGCTGGCGACGTGGCGCCATATGTCGTTGCGCAGGTCATCGGCGCCATCCTCGCCGCGTGGCTGCTCGCGTACGTCGCGGCTGGCAACGGTTCCGATCCGACCGCGGGCGGCCTCGCTTCCAACGGATTTGCGGAGCATTCACCCGGGGGCTATTCGCTCGGCGCGGCGTTCGTCACCGAAGTGGTCATGACGTTCTTCTTCTTGCTGATCATCCTCGGCGTCACGGACGAGCGCGCACCGGCGGGTTTCGCGCCGCTTGCGATCGGCCTCACGCTCACGTTGATCCATCTGATCAGCATTCCCGTGACGAACACCTCCGTGAATCCGGCGCGCAGCACCGGTCCGGCGCTCATCGTCGGTGGCTGGGCGCTGAGTCAGCTTTGGTTGTTCTGGGTCGCGCCGATCATCGGCGCCGCGATGGCCGGAGGATTCTGGCGCTGGCTGAAAAAATAGGGGGCCTCGCGGCCCCCGGCCGGCTCGATTCGGGAAGCGTCATTCGTCGGACTTCGAGGCGCCGCGCGTGCCCGCGCAATGTTCGTTCCAGGCTTCCTCGAAGCGTTTGTTGCCCACGCTGCTCTTGTGCACCTTGTCGCCCTGCACGACCGCGTAACCGTTGGTCATGCTGCCAGCGTAGTTAGGCCCACGGTACTGGATGCACGCGACGCCGCTATCGGTCATGCGGACTTTTTCCACTTCGACGCCGCCCTTGACCGTGGACTTCAGCTTTTCGACGGCGGCTTCGGACGCGTCGCTGCCCGTGGGGGTCTCGGCGAACGCGACGCTCAACGGCACGACCACGAACGCGGACGCAATGAGTCGTTTCAATGTATCCATGTGTTCCACCTGGGCGTTGGAGAAGATCACCCGCGCGGAGCGGGGCCGAACTCCGATTCTCCTGCAGCCACCGGGCGCGCCACAGGTGACTGCGCCGTCGCGTCCTGTCGGAATAATGTGGCATTTGCGGATTCCGGCAGATCTCGCTGTCGGCCGACTTCGACATCCGGTGTCGGAGGCCCGCATATGTCCAATCGCGCGCGCCCGGACCGCGAAGCGCAACAGAATGGATTTCTCAGATCGCCCATGTCCGCGATTTGACACGGCGATTATTGAGTACTCGCACTAGGTGTTTTCCCGATCATGAATACGCTTCTAACCATGTCAGCGGTGACGATCAAGGAAACGCGCCACCTGGTGTTCAACCTACCGACCGTGCTCGATGCCGTCGTGCAGTTCGATCGCCGGTCGCACGGACCGCTGTCGCGCGGTGAAATCGTGCAGGCCGAGCTGGTGCATGGGACGCGCGGGAAGGACGGCATGGACGTCGCCGTGCGCACGCCCGAGGACCGCGTGATCGAGTGGCGGCACTTCGGCGTGCACGAGCTCGCGGCCGCGATCATCAGCTACTGCCGCGCCAAGCGCATTCCGCTGCCGTATGCGGGCGAGAAGTCGCTCGAGATCACGAGCCAGGGAGCCGCGTTCTCGATCCAGAACACGGTCAACGTCGATCCGCGGGCGAAGGTGGAGGCCGACCTGTCCGGCCGGCCACTGCGTTACGCGAAGGGCTACGAGCCGCACGCGCTGACGCCGGCATCGAGCAGCAATCTCGAGATCTGAGCGGGCGCGGATCCGGAAAAAGGAAAGGCCGCTGAGAGCGGCCTTCCGGAGAACGCAGCCGGCCCGCCTATCTACCCGCGGTCGCCGTATCCTTCGTCGGCAGCGCGCCGTCGAGCGTCGGCACGAGCACTTCGCTGTAGTAGAGCTTGAGCTCGTCCTTTTCGCAGCGGTCGACGATCTTCTGGAGTGCCTTCGGCCACGAGTCCCAGAACCGGGTCTCGACTTCATCGGACACCTGCTTCGACGTCATGTACATGCGCGCGGAAACGTAGGGCATCACTTCGAGGCTGGCGTCGCGGATGCCGGCGCCCTCGCGCATGCGCTGCAGTTCCCACAGGAAATCCGCGCACATGAGCTTGCGCACGCGTTCCGTTTCATGCGCGATCGGCGGCGGCTTGAGCGTGACCCTGACGACCTTGCGCGTGCCGCGCCGGTACATGTTGACCGTGACGCGCACCGTACTCGCGACCGGGTTGCCCTTCATGTCGAGTCCGGGCAGGAAATTCTGGTCGCGCATGTACGCGGCGGCGATGCGGTCGGCGTCGAGGTTTCCGGTCGAGTCGCTGACGACCACGTTGCTCACGGTTCCGTCGGGCGCGACGAACACGTCGATGGGAACGGAGTAGTCGTCGGGCAGGTCGGGACGGGTATGGCCCTGTTCGACCTTGCCGCCGGCGAGGACGAGGACGGGCTGGATGGGACCGATCTGGGCCAGCGCCGGGCCGGCAGCCAGAAGGGCTACATAACTGAACAGCGCGAAAACGCGCCGGAATGCGACGTTTTTCATGGGGCCGAAGTTAGGCCCGGATCCGGCGTGCGCCAATCGAAATGGCGGTGATTTGTGCGGTGCCTACGCGCTCACGGCCCGAAGTGTGATGCAGTGATAACGGGCACTGACATCTGGTAAATGCCCCGCGCACGCGCCGACGCGCAGTACCGAGACGGGCGATCTTCCGCGGGTTCGTGGAGCTCAGCGCGCCGAGGCTTCGGTCGCGAACAACGCGCGCCTGGGTTCCACGAACATCCAGCACAAGGCACCCACCATGAACAGGCCGCCCAGCAGATAGAACGGCACGTTCCAGTCGCCTAACAATTTGACGGAATAACCCACCACAGGCTGGCTCAGGATGGCCGCGATCTGGCCGGAGGTGTTCATCGTCGCGCCGACGGTCGCGGAATGTTCGCCGCCGATGTCGACGCAGGTGCTCCACGCGGGTGCGGTGGTCAGCATGCACGTGGCGGCCGCGAGCGCGATGAACACCGCGGCCATGACGGGGTCGCGCGAGAACGCCGCCGCGAAGATGAACACCGCGGCCAGCGCGTAACCCACGACGCCCGGCGTGCGCCGGCCCACCGTGACGCCGAAACGGCGCGTGAAGCGATCCGACCAGAAACCGCCGAGGAACTGCGTCGCGATCGACAGGAACAGCGGCAGCGACGCGACGATACCGAGCTGGGTCTTCTCGAAGCCGTGCTCCCTCGTGAGGTAGGTAGGAAGCCACGTGATGCAGAAGTAGAACGTGGCGCAATTCGGCATGTAGAGCAGGCACAGCAGCAGCACATTGCGCTCGCGCAGCAGGCCGCGCCAGTAGGCCCAGCCTCGCGGATGCACGACCTCGGGTGGTCGGTCCGCGACGATGAGAGCGCGCTCGGCCTCGTTGGTTTCGGGATGGTCGGTCGGCTCGTCGCGAAACCACCAGTGCCAGACCACGACCCACACGAAGCCGATCAATCCGAACGCGACCAGGATCTGCCGCCACGTGAACAGTGGCAGCAGCGCCGTCACGGCGATGGTCGTGACCGCGCCCGCGCTGTACGCGCCCGCGAAGAAGATGCCCTTGGCCGTGCCACGCTCGCGGAACGGGATCCAGCGCGACATGACTCGCGCGACGCAGGGCCAGGCTCCGGCTTCACCCATGCCGAAAAGGAAACGTGTCACCAGCAGCGAAGCGTAGTTCCATGCGCCGGCCGTCGCGATGGTGAACACCGACCACCAGCTCACGATGCGCGTGAGCACGTTCTTGGCGCCGCGCTTGTCCGCCCAGCGCGCGGTCGGGATCTCGAAGATCGCGTATGCGAGGATGAAGCTGAAGAACACCCAGCTCATCTGCGCTTCGTCGAGCCCGAACTCCGCGGAGATGGAGGGCGCCATGGCGCCGATGCACGCGCGGTCGAGGTACGTGACCATCGCGAGGGTCACCATGAAACCGATGACTTTGAACCGGGCTCGCGTCGGCTGGGTGTATGTGATCAAGGCTGATTTCCCCCCGCGCCTACTAATCTCACAAAGACCGGCGTGAAGGAAGCGTTCCGTTCCGTGGGTGTTAGCATGTCGAAATGGTGATCATCCTCGCTGTCATCGCCGCGCTGCTCGTGTGGGTCGCGGTATCGTTCAACCTGCTGGTCCGCGACCGCAACCGCGTCGCGCAGGGCTGGAGCGACGTGGACGTGCAGCTCCTGCGCCGTCACGAACTCATCCCTCGCCTGGTCGAGCTCGTGAAGGGTTACGCAGGATACGAGCGCGCGCTGCTGTCGAATCTCGCGGAGCTGCGCGCGCAGGGAGCGGCGCAGAAATCGCCACGGCCGCGCGGTGAAGTCGAAAAATCCGTCGGCGACGGGATGCACCGGCTCGTCGCGCTCGTGGAGGCCTATCCCGACCTCAAGGCGAACGAGAATTTCCTCGACCTGCAACGCAAGCTCGCGGACACGGAGAACCAGATCCAGTACGCGCGCCGCTTCTACAACGGCGCCGTCAATCTCTATAACAACCGCATTCAGCGATTTCCGGACGTCGTGATCGCGCGCATGTTCGGCTTCAGGGAGGCCGAGTTCTTCGAGCTCGAGGACGAGGCGCAGGGGCGTGCGCCCGGCGTGGCGTTGTCATGAGGCATTTCCAGCATCTTGCGCGAATGATCGCGCTTGCGGTCGCGTCCTTCATCTGCGCCACGCCGGCGCTGGCCGACGAGCGCATCCTCTCGTTCGACAGCGCGATCACCGTGCGGCCCGACGGCACGCTGACCGTGCGCGAGACGATCCGCGTGCGCGCGGAGGGCGACCAGATCCGCCGCGGCATCTACCGCGAGTTTCCGACTATCTACCCCGGACGCGACGGACGGCAGGTCGTCGTGGGATTCGCGTTCGATTCGGCGACGCGTGACGGCGCGCCCGAGCCGTGGCGCCTGGAACAGGTCGGCAACGGCGTGCGTGTCTACCTCGGCAGCGCGCGGGTCCTGCTGCCGCGCGGCGAGCACACCTACGTGCTCGACTATCGCACCGACCGGCAGATGGGATTTTTCGCCGATCACGACGAGCTCTACTGGAACGTGACGGGGCAGGGGTGGGTGCTGCCGATGGATCGCGTGACCGCCACGGTGAAGCTGCCGGCGGAGATTCCGCGCGGCGAGCTGCGGCTCGAGGCGTACACCGGGTCCGAAAGCGCGGGAAGCCGCGAATACACCGCGGAGGCGACCGAGGAGGGTGCGCGCTTCGCGGCGACACGCGGCCTGCGTCCGCGCGAGGGTCTCACCATCGTCGCGATGTGGCCCAAGGGTTACATCACCGCGGCGGTGGAGAACGCGCTGCCGCCGACGCCCGCGCAGGCCACGAGTCCCGGGTACGACCCCGCGCGCGACGCGGGTGGTTCCGTCCAGCCGCACTGGGGTTCGCCCGCGGAAGCACTGCTGAAGCGCGAGCTGCCGAAGGACAACCGCGCCGTGTGGTTCGGTCTCGTCGGCCTCGCGCTGCTGCTGACTTACTACTACCTCGTCTGGGACAAGGTCGGCCGGGATCCTCCCGGACGCGTGATCATTCCCGAGTACGAGATGCCGGACAAACAATCCGCGGCCTCGATGCGTTACCTGATGCGCATGAAGTACGACGACGAGTGTTTCGCGGCGAGCGTGCTCGGCCTCGCGGTGAAGGGCTACCTGCGCATCGAGCAGAGCGACGGCATCCTCGGCCTCGGCCGCAAGTACACGCTGATCAAGAACGCCGCCGCCGCAAAGAAGCCGTTGTCGGCGGACGAACTCGCGTTGCACACGGCGCTGTTCCGTCACGGCGATCAGCTCGAGCTCGAGCAGAAGAATCACGCCAAGGTGCGGCGGGCGCGCGCCGCGCATTACTCGTCTCTCAAGAGCCAGTACGCGAGCAGCTTTTTTCGCATCAATGGCGGCTGGCACGCGCTCGGCATCGCGCTGAGCCTCGTCGTGGCGGCGCTCGCGCTCGTCTGGCCGGGGACCACGGGCGACTGGCCGAAGTGGTACTTCACGACGCCGCCGGGCTGGCTCACGCTGCTTGCGGTCCTCGCGGGACTGGTCGCGAACGGCATATTCGGCAAGCTGCTCAAGGCGCCGACCGCAATCGGGCAGGCCGCGATGGATCACATCCGCGGATTCAAGGCGTACCTGGAAGTCGCCGAGGGCGAGGACCTGAAACGCGTCAGCGGGCCGCCCCCGCCGAAGATGACCGCGCAGGTCTACGAGGCCTATCTACCCGCCGCGCTGGCGCTCGACGTCGAGCAACGCTGGGCCGAGAAGTTCGCGCGGGTGCTCGACGTCCAGGAGCCGAACTATCGACCGGTCTGGTACGCGGGCTCCGGATGGAATCCCGCGAAAGTCGCGACTTTTTCCTCGGGACTCGGTTCCTCGCTGTCGAGCGCGATTTCCTCCTCGTCTCAAGCCCCGGGCTCGAAGTCGGGAGGTGGCGGCGGCGGCCGCGTGGGCGGCGGTGGCGGAGGTGGCGGCGGCGGCGGATGGTAAGAGGGTGCCTGGCACGGAAAAGCCGGGAGAAGCGGCGCTACGTATGGGATATCCCGGGAGGCATCTGCGCTTCTCCCGGCTTTTCCGTGCCAGGCACCCTCTTCAATGCGCGCGAGGCCGCTTGAGGAAGTATTCGACCTTGTCGCGGTAGGTCCGTGAGAGCTTCAGTTCCTGGCCGCCTTCGAGGCGCAGAAAGTATTCGCCATTCATGTGCGCGCGCAGTGACTTCACGCGGGTGAGGTTCACGATCGTGGAACGGTGCACGCGCTGGAACAGCCGCGGATCGAGCAGCGACTCCATCTCACGCATCGTCGCGCGCAGGATGTGCGTGTTGCCCTGCGCGTGAATGCATAGATAGTCGCCGGCGGCGTCCACCCATTCGATGTCGCGCACCTGCACGCGCACGGTTTCGCGCCCGTTGCGGATGGGCAGCCAGTGGGGCGGCGACTCGGGCGCTCTCGCCGGTTGTCCCGATTCGATCTCGCCGCTGCCGCGCAATTCCGCGAGCAGGTTCACGAGCTGGTTGCGTTCAGCAATGGCGGTGCGCTGCTCGACCAGCTCCCGCACGTGCTGCAGCGTCGCCGCGAGCCGCGCGTCGTCCACGGGCTTGAGCACGTAATCGATCGCGCGCGCCTCGAAGGCCTGCACCGCGTACCGGTCGTACGCCGTCACGAACACGATCATCGGCAGCTCGTGCGGCTGCAGCTCGGCCAGCACGTCGAACCCCGAGAGTCCGGGCATCTGGATATCCAGGAACACGAGATCCGGCCGCTGCTCGCGGATCGCGTTCAACGCCTCGCGGCCGTTGCTGCACTGGCCGATGACCTCGATGTCCGCCGCCACGCGCAGTCGCAGCTCGAGACCACGCCTCGACAACGCCTCGTCGTCGACCAGCAGCGTCCGCAGCTTGCGTTGCGACTGGATGTTCATGCCGGACTCACCTGCAGCGGCAAGCCGAGCTCGATGCGCAAACCCGGCTTGTTGTCGATGGTCGCGAAGCGATGTTGCTCGTCATAGAGAACGGCGAGCCGCTCCCGCGTATTACGCAGCCCGACGCCGCGGCCGCCGCTCGGCACCGGCTGGCCATTCAGTCCCGGCCCGTCATCCGCCACCGCGAGCTCGAGCATCGCCCCGCGCGTCCGGCCTTCGACTCGGATCGTGCCCCCATGTTCGGAGGGCGATACCGCGTACTTCACGGCATTCTCGATCAGCGGCTGCAACAGCAGGCTCGGCACCAGCGCCTCCATGGCGGATTCCTCGACCGCGTACTCGAGCTTCAGCCGATCGCCGAAGCGCAGCTTCTCGGTAGTCAGGTACAGGTTGAGCGCCTCGATCTCCTGCCGCAGCGTCACCTTCTTCATCGGGTCCTGATCGAGCGTGTAGCGCAGGAATTCCGAGAGTCGCAGCACCGTCTGGTTCGCCGTGCGATTCTGGTTGTCGAGGATGAGCGTCGAAATCGCGTTGAGCGTGTTGAACAGGAAATGCGGGTTGAGCTGGTAACGCAGCATCTTGAGCTGCGCTTCCTGCGCGAGCGCGCTGGCGCGCAGCGTCTTCTCCCGCTCGCGCAGCATCGACTCGTAGTACTTGATCCCGAAGTACGCTAGCGCCCAGGAAAGATAGATGTACGTCGAAGTCACGGCGCCGCCGAACACTTCGAACAGCGTCTTCATCTCCCATTCCGGCTCGACGAATTGCTTGTAGGCGAGGTTGATCAGCACGCGCCAGCACAGGGCCAGGATGTAGCAGGACACCACGACGCCGCCGATCATCACGGCCGGAGGCCGGTTCCACAGCCAGCGGCAGATGTAACGCAGGCCGAGGCTCAGCAGGAATCCCGAGACCGCGCCCACCACGATGACCTTCGGATACCCGCCCATCTTTTCGTAGACGAGCGCGCCGAGGAGCTGAGAGATCACCCACCCGGTCCAGGCGCCCGTATGCAGCACCCAGAAGAGCGCTTCGCGGTTGTGTCGCAGGGGGTCTACCTGGGCCATCCGGCAAAGGTACGGGAGCCGCGCGGGGCGGACAAACGGCCTGGCGCGGGGCGCGCTCGGCTCGGCGTGATTCCGGAGCGACTTATTTGCCCGCGGAAAGCAGGCTGATCAGCGCCTTGGGCTGATCGAGCAGGAAGCCCTGCGCGTAGTCGAGGCCCACGGCCGACAGCCAGTCGCGCACCGCCGGCGTGTCCACGCGCTTGGCGACGCACGACAGGCCCAACACCTTCGAGGCCTGGCAGATGGCCACGACCAGCGCCTGCGGAACGCGCTCCTTGATCGCCACGCTCGTGATCTTCGGATCGAGCTTGAGGAACTTGAGCGCGGGGGACCCGATCCAGCGCATCGTGTTGTGATGCAGCGTGTAGTCGTCGAGCACCACGTGGCAGCCGAGCTTTTCGCAGGCCTGGACGAACATGTCCACTTCGCGAACCTGCTCGATGCAGGACTTCTCGCTGATCTCGAAGCCGAGCACCTTCGGGGATACCTTGTGCGTCTTGAGCGAGGCGGCCACGAAACTCGGGAACTTCGGATCCGCGATCGTTCCCATGCCGACGTTGACCGAGAAGCTCGCGGGATCGGCTTCCCAGACGCCGCGATTCGCGCCCAGCCAGCCTACGAGTTGGTCGACCACGATGCGATCGAGATCCGAGTTGGCGCTCGGGTCGTGCACGTCCTGCACGACGCGGTCGGGCGCCACGCCGAATTCATTGTCCGCATGTGCGTCGCGCACGAGCACTTCGTAGCGCTTCGTGCCGCCGGTGCCCTTGAGCTTGACCAGCTGCTGCACGTGCAACTCGTAGATCTGGCCGTAGAACTCGAACTGTCCAGCGCCGGCGGTGAGCGGGGGTACTTCGTCGATGTACTCCGGCTCGACGTTCATGTTGACGTCGGCGTCGATCAGCGCCTCCACTTCCGTGGTGACTTCCTCGGCCGCGATCTCGACTTCCGGCTCGGAGTCGGCGATCGGGTCGTCCTGGATCAGTTCCGGAATATCGGGTTCCGGCGCGGGCGGCGGCGTCTTGAAGTTAGGTTTCGGCAGCCGGTCGGTCTGGATCACCCGCAGGTCCGGGCGCTTCGGCTCGGCCGGCGCCGCTTTCGCGGACGGCTTCAGCAGTGCCTTCGGGTCGATGTCCGAAATCTCGAACGCGATGGAATCGGACTCCACGCTGCCACTGATGCGCTGCGGACCGGCGGGCGGCGCGGGCGCCGCTGGCGCGCGGCCCGCGGGAGCGCCGGGACGGGCAGGTGATGCCGGTTTGGCGGGTTGTGCCGCCGTCGGGGGGGGGGCCGCGGGACGGACCGGGGTCGGGGCCGTGGGCCTCGCCGCGGGTGCGGCCGGACGC
>JAEZCR010000290.1 GCA_023433465.1 Pseudomonadota bacterium
CACTCAGGGTGAGGACTGACCCCTTTTGCTAGGAAAGGGGGGCTGCCCCCATTCTCATACGATGCCGCCGCCCAGGCTTTGTTTGCCCGGCCGCGCCTGCGCGCAGTGTGCGCGGTAGCCGCTTCGACGATACGCGCCGACCGGATCGATCGCGCCGCCGCTCGTCGCGCGTGCCTGGGCGAGGATCGGCGAGACGTCCGTCGTGAAACCGCGCTTCAGTGTCTGCGCCGCCATCAGCACGTCGTTCGCCATGCGGTACTCGTGCAGCGCCTTTCGATCCACGATCAGCGCCTGCGCGTAGGCGCGCTGCAGCTCGATCGCGCTGGTCATGAGGCTTTCGATCGGATCCGTCACGTTGTGCGACTGGTCGAGCATGTGTGCGGGGCGGAAGTTGGGCGTCTTCGCGAGCTCGGCCTCGACCAGCTCGTTGAACACCAGGAACAGCCGGAAGGGTTCGATCGCTCCCGCGTCGAGATCGTCGTCGCCGTACTTCGAATCGTTGAAGTGGAAACCACCGAGCCGCTGCGCGTGCACGAGTCGCGCGACTATCATCTCGATGTTCACGTTCGGCGCGTGATGCCCGAGGTCGACGAGGCAGAATGCCTTCGGGCCGAGCGCCTGCGCGGCCATGAGCGATGAGCCCCAGTCCTGGATGACGGTGGCGTAGAACGCCGGTTCGTACATCTTGTGCTCGATGAACATCCGCCAGTCTTCGGGCAGCGCCCTGTAGATGGACGCGGTCGATTCGAGGTATCGCTCGAACGCGCGGCCGAGATGCGACTGGCCCGGAAAATTGGCGCCGTCGCCTATCCACACCGTGAGCGCCTTCGAGCCCAGCACCTTGCCGGCGTTGATGCAATCGATGTTGTGCGCCACGGCCTGCGCTCGCACGGCCGGATCGGTGTGAGTGAGGCTGCCGAACTTGTACGACAGCGGCTGGCCCGGCTGATCCTGGAAGGTGTTCGAATTCATCGCGTCGAAGCCGAGCCCGAGCGCGGCGCCATGCTCGCGCAATCCGCGGAAGTCGTCGGTCCTGTCCCAGGGAATGTGCAGCGACACCGTGGGCGTCGCCCGCGTCAGCTTGAAGATGACGCCGCAGTCCTCGAGCTTCTCGAACACGTTGCGGGGTTCGCCAGGTCCCGGGAAGCGACCGAAGCGCGTGCCGCCGGTGCCGACGCCCCAGGACGGGATCGCCACCTTGAATCCCGCCACCGCCTTCGTGATCGCATCGATGTCGAGGCCGCGGCGCGCCAGCTGCGTGCCGAGATTCGCGTAGTCGGCCGCAAGATCGGCGGCCAGCGGCTGATTGGCCGAGGCGATGAAGTTCGCATCGCGCGGATCGGCGAAAGCTGCAGACATGACTCCCCCGAAGAAAGCGCGCCCCGCGGGGCGCGACTTAGGTTAACGCGTGAAGGCCTGGGCGTTGCCGGCGTCGACGTTCACGATGTTGCCCGTGGACTTCGCCGCGCGTTCCGAGGCGAAGAATGCCACGGCTTCGGCGACGTCTTCCGGATACACGCTGCGTTTGAGCAGGCTGCGCTCGCGGTACACCGACTCGAGATTGTCGACGCTGGTCTTGTTCTGTGCCGCGCGCTGCTGGGCCCATTCGCCCTGCCAGATGCGCGAGCCGCGCAGCACCGCGTCCGGGTTCACCACGTTCACACGGATGCCATGCGGGGCGCCTTCGAGCGCGAGACAGCGGGCGAGGTGCAACTCGGCGGCCTTCGCCGTGCAGTAGGCCGCGGCGCCAGGGGAGGCCGCGAGCGCGTTCTTCGAGCCGATGAACACGACCGAGCCGCCGATGCCCTGCGACTTGAACAGCCGGAACGCCTGCCGCGCGACCAGGAAGTAGCCCGTCGACAGGATGTCCATGTTCTTCTGCCAGAGGGCGAGGGTGGTGTCCTCGACGGGCGAGGCCGACGCGATGCCGGCGTTGGAAATGCAGATGTCCACGCCGCCGAACCTCCACGCGCTGTCGCGGAAACCCGCGACCACGGCGTCCTCGCGGGTCACGTCGACCCAGGAGCTGGAAATCACGTCGTTGCCGTACTTCTTGCGCAGCTCGGCTTCCGCGGCGCCGAGCGCGTCGCGATCGATGTCGCAGAGCACGACGCAGGCGCCATCGTCCATGAGCCGGCGCGCGGTGGCGAGACCGATGCCGCCCGCGCCGCCCGTGATCAGGGCCACGCGGCCGGCGAGGGCCTTCGGCTTGGGCATGCGCTGCAGCTTGGCCTCTTCGAGCAGCCAGTATTCGATGTCGAAGGCTTCCTGCTCGGGCAGGCCGCGATAGCTCGAAACGCTCGCGGCGCCACGCATCACGTTGATGGCGTTGACGTAGAACTCGCCCGCGATACGCGCGGTCGCCTTGTCGGCGGCGAACGTGATCATGCCCACGCCCGGCACCAGGTACACCACCGGATTCGCGTCGCGCATCTTCGGGGAATCCGCGCGCTTGCAGCGCTCGTAGTAACCCGCGTAGCGCTCGCGGTAGTCCTCGATGGCCGGCTTGATGCGCGCGATCAGGGCGTCGAGGTTGTCGCGCGCGGGATCGAACGGCAGTACGAGCGGCCAGATCTTCGTGCGCAGGAAATGATCGGGGCACGAGGTGCCGAGGGCGGCGAGACCCGCGAGCTTTTCGCCGCCGACGAAGTCGAGCACGACTTCGCTGTCGTCGAAGTGGCCCACTTTGATCGTGGGGGCTGCACCCGCCGCGGAGGCTGCCTCCACACCGACCCAGGCTGCACCCGCCCCGGCGTCCCCCACACCGACTCCACCGCCGGAGATCAGGCCACGAATCACCGGCATCACCGCCGCGGCGATTTCCCGGCGGCGGTCGATGGCCAGCGCGGGCGTCGCGACCGCGCCGAACGGGCGCTTGCCGCGGCTCTTGTCGGCGAGCCATGCGGTCGCTCGGTTGATGATCGCGAGCGTGTTTTCGTAACAGGCCTTGGAAGTGTCGGCCCACGTGAAAAGGCCATGTGCCTCGAGCACGGCGCCCTTGAGACGCGGATTCTTCTGCGTGAGCTCGCGCAGCTTGAGGCCGAGCTCGTAACCCGGTCGGATCCACGGCAACCAGCCGATCTCGCCGCCGAAGATCTCCTCCGTCAGCTTCTTCGAATCGGCGGAAGCGGCGATCGCGATCAGCGCATCCGGATGCATGTGATCGACGTGCGCGCGGTTGATGAGTCCGTGCAACGGCGTGTCGATACTCGCGGCGCGCGGATTCAGGTTGAACGCACTGTGGGCGTACAGCGGCACCATCACCGCATCGTTGTCCGTGCCCGCCTTGTAGAACTTTTCGAGGCCGAGAAACTTCTCCATGTAGAGCGTGGAGAAGCCATCGAGCTTCATCGTGCCGAGGTCGCCGCCTGAACCTTTGACCCACAGGACCTCGACCTCCTGGCCGGTCAGGGGATCCTTTTCCTTGAGCTTGGCGGAGGTGTTGCCGCCGCCGAAATTCGTGATGCGCTTGTCCGAGCCCAGCAGGTTCGACCGGTACAGCAGCAGCTCCGGCTGCGACAGGCGCGCGGCATGGGCGTCATCCCAGCGATTCTCGATTTCCTGCGATGCCTGGGGCGCGACTTTAACCACACTCATCCAATGTCTCCGGTCAGCAGGCGCTAAAGTAGGCGCACAGCTCCGCACTCAACGCGGAAAGGCTGTTTAACACACGAAAGCGTCATATACAATCAATCACGTGCATAATCGATCACGGTTACGCGGATAGGTGAAGCCCATGCTCGAAAAAGAACGCCATAACCTGATTTTGAAGCTTGTCGATGAGCGCTCGATCGTGAGCGTGGGAGACCTCCTCGACCTGCTGGGTGCGTCGGAAGCCACCATCCGTCGCGACATCAACGCGCTCGCCGAGCGCGGCGAAGTGAAGCGCATTCGCGGCGGCGCGGAAGCCGTGAGACCGCGCCACCAGCCCCACCTTGTCGGCATGCCGTTCGCGATGAGCCAGGACATCAGCGTGCCGCAGAAGCGCGCGATCGCGCGCGCGGCGGCGGAGCTCATCACGCCCGGCGAAAGCATCATCATCAACGGCGGCACGACGACCTACGCGCTGGTCGAATTCCTCCAGGACTCCGACCTCGACATCCTGACCAACTCGTTTCCGATCGCCGCGAAGTTGTTCGCCACCAGCCGCAACCGCATCACGCTGCCGGGCGGCACGATCTTCCGCGAGCAGAACATCGTGCTCTCGCCGTTCGAGAACGACACCATCGAGAGCTTCTGGGGCAACAAGCTGTTCATCAGCTGCTACGGCCTGAACCGCTTCGGGATGATGGAAGCCGATCCGCTCATCGTGCAGGCGCAGACCAAACTACTGAAGCGGTCGGAGCACGTCATCGTGATGGCCGACAGCTCCAAGCTGCGGCGCAAGTCCGCGATGATCGTGGCCGGTCTCGACCGCATCAGCACCATCGTCACGGACGATGGCGCGAAGCCGGAAGAGCTCGAGGAATTCCAGAATGCGGGCATCAAGGTGATCGTCGCGAAGGTCCGGCCCGAGGACGAGATCGAAAAGAGCGCCTGATCAGTTTCGAAGAAGGGGGATCCTTGAGCAGAAGCAGACTGTTCGCCGCCGCCGCGTGCGCGGCCAGCGCGTTGTTGATCCTGGCGGGTTGCGGCAAGAGCACGCCCGACGCGCCGCAACGTACCCGCGTGGGTCTGGTCGCCAAGTCGCTGGGCAACGGATTCTTCGATGCCGTCCACAAGGGCGGACAGGAAGCGGCGCAGGAACTGGACGTCGAGCTCATCTTCACGGGGCCCACGACGCCGACCGCGGAAGGCCAGATCGAAGTGCTGAACGCACTCATCGCTCAGCGCGTCGACGCGATCGCGGTGTCGGCCAACGATCCGGATGCGCTCGTGCCGACGCTCAAGAAGGCGCTCGATCGCGGCATCGAGGTGGTCAGTTACGACTCTGCGGTGGCCCAGGCAGGCCGGCTCGCGCACCTCGCTCCCTCGTCGGATCAGCTCATCGGTGAAACAGTGGTCGTGCTGACCGCTGAATTGTCACCGGAGGGAAAAGGAAAGTTCGCGGTGGTGTCCGCGACGCCGACTTCGACGAACCAGAATTCCTGGTTGAAGGAGATGCGCAAGGCGCTGCCGCAGCATCCCGGCCTCGAGATGGTCAGCGTGGTCTATGGCGACGATGTCTCCGACAAGTCGTACCGCGAGACGGTCGCGTTACTCAAGCAGCATCCGGACCTGTCGGTGGTCGTCAGCATCAGCTCGGTGGGCATCGTCGCGGCGGCGCGCGCGGTGCAGGACCTCGGGCTCGCAGGCAAGGTGAAGGTCACCGGGCTGGGGCTGCCGTCGGAGCTCGCAGGCTACGTGCGCGGCGGCGTCGTGCCGAAATTCGCGATCTGGAATCCCATCGATCTTGGTTACACGACCACGCAGATCGCAACCAGGCTCGCGCGCGGCGCGAGCGTGACCGAGCCCGTCCCCACGGGACGCATGGGCGAGGTCGTGTTCGGAGCCGACGGCATCGGCGCGATGAGCAAACCGTTCATCTACGACGCGAGCAACGTGGGCGACTTCGAAAAGGTTTTCTGACGACCCGTTGTAACCCAGCCGAAGCATCCACTTGAGCCCCGCCGAGCCTCTGCTGAAGCTCACCGACGTACGCAAGTCGTTCGGCGGCGCGCGCGCGCTCGAACGCGCCTGTCTCGAGATCCATGCCGGCGGCGTGACGGCGCTGCTCGGCGAAAACGGCGCCGGCAAGTCGACGCTCGTGAAGATCCTCACCGGCGTACACCAACCCGATGCGGGCGAAGTCCGGCTCGACGGCAAGGTCGTCGAGATCGCGAATCCCGAAGCCGCGCGCAGGCTCGGCATCGGCGTCGTCCACCAGGAGTGCCTCGTGTTCGACAACCTGACCGTCGCCGAGAACCTCTTCATCCATACGCAGCCGACACGAGGTGGCCGCGTCGACTGGCGCGCGATGCGCGCACGCGCCGCGCAGGTGCTGCACGACCTCGATGCGGACTTCGACGCGGCGGCACCCGCGGGCTCCCTCAGCATCGCGCAGAAGCACGTGGTGCAGATCGCACGCGCGCTCGCGCACGAATCGCGCGTGTTGATTCTCGACGAGCCGACCGCGTCGCTGTCGCAACGCGAGTGCGCGGAGCTGTTTCGAATCGCGCGAAAACTGCGCGAGGCTGGCTGCGCGCTGCTGTTCATCAGTCACAAGTTCGACGAGGTATTCGACCTCGCGGACCGGTACGCGGTGTTTCGCGATGGCGTGTCCGTGGCGCAGGGCGCCCTGAGCGAGGTGACCCACGACGAGCTGATCCGGCTCATGGTCGGCCGGTCGGTCGAACAGCTCTTTCCCAAGGTCGCGGCGGACATCGGCGGCGAGCTGCTGCGTGTCGAAGGCTTGTCGCGCGCGAACGAGTTCGCGGACATCTCGTTCGCGCTGCGGCGCGGCGAGATCCTCGGGATCTACGGCCTCGTGGGCGCGGGCCGGACCGAGCTCGCGCAGGTGCTGTTCGGCGTGGAGCGCGCGGACGCGGGATCGGTGTGGCTCGCGCCGGAAGCGCGCGCCGCGGGGCTCGCGCTCGTGCCCGAAGACCGGCAGACGCAGGGCAGCATCCAGCCCTTCTCGATCGCGGCGAACATCGCATTGCCCAACCTGCGCATGCTTGCGCCACGTGGCTTCGTGAAGTCGCGTGACGAACACGAACTCGCGGCGCACTGGATAGGCGCGCTCGAGATCAGGACGCGGGGACCCGCGCAGCTCGTGCAATCGCTGTCCGGTGGCAATCAACAGAAGGTCGTCATCGCGAAATGGCTGGCGCGCATGCCCGCCGTGATGATCCTCGACGAGCCGACGAAGGGCATCGACGTGGGCGCCAAGGCCGCCGTACACGCGGTCATGAGCGAGTTCGCGCGGGCGGGAAACGCGGTGATCATGATTTCTTCCGATCTGCCCGAAATCCTCGGCATGTCGGATCGCGTGCTGGTCATGCGTCGCGGCCGGTTGCGCGCCGAATTCAGCCGCGCGGAGGCGACCAGCGACAAACTGCTGCGCGCGGCGAGCGACGCATGAAAACCGGGCGGTTCTCCTTCAGCGGGTGGTCCGACTCCGCGCGCCGCGATCTGGGTCTCGCGGCATTCACGTTCGCGCTCGCGGCGGCGGTTACATTCGCGTTCCCCGGATTCGCGTCGCCGGCGAATCTCGCCGGCCTGCTCGACGACACCGCGATCCTGATCATGCTTGCGCTCGGTCAGATGCTGGTCATCCTGGTGCGCGGCATCGATCTGTCGGTGGCGGCCAATCTCGCGCTGTGCGGCATGCTCGCGGCGCTGTTCAACCGCGCATATCCGGACACGGGCGCTTTGCCGGCGCTCGTGATCACGCTCGCTAGCGGTGCATTACTCGGCGCGTTCAACGGCGTGCTGGTGTGGAAGCTGCGGCTGCCGCCGATCGTCGTGACGCTCGGCACCATGTCCATCTACCGCGGCGTGATCTACCTGCTCTCGAGAGGCGCGTGGGTCAACGAGAACGAGATGTCGGCCGATTTCGTGGCGTTCACGCGAGTCACGTTCCTCGGGCTCACGAGCATTTCTTGGCTCGCGTTGCTCCTGGTGGCCGGCTTCGCGTTCGCGCTGCGGTACACGCGCACGGCACGCGACCTGTACGCGGCGGGCGGCAATCCCGACGCGGCGGGTTATTCGGGCATCGACGCCGGACGCATGCAGTTCATCGCGTACACGGTTTGCGGCGCCATCGCCGGCGTGTGCGGCTACCTGTGGGTGGCTCGATTCGCGGTAGCGTACACGGACATCGCGCTGGGCTTCGAGCTGCAGGTCATCGCGGCGTGTCTCATCGGGGGTGTCGCGATCACGGGCGGGGTCGGCTCCGCGCTCGGCGTGCTGCTCGGGTGCCTGTTCATCGGCATCATCCGCAGTAGTTTGCCGCTGGTCGGTGTGTCCGCGTTCTGGCAGATGTTCATCAACGGCGTCGTGATCCTGGTCGCGGTGCTGCTCGGCATGCGCGGGCGCAACCAGCGGCGCGCCACGCTCGAACCCTCGTCGCGCTCCGCATGAAGTTTCTCGACACCTGGCGCTGGGAGTCGATGCTCGGGCTCGTGCTGGTGCTCGAGTTCGTGCTGTTCTCGTCGCTGTCGCCGTATTTCCTGAGCGTCGACACACTTTCCGACGCGACGTTCAATTTCACCGAGCGCGCGTTGGTCGCGTTGCCGCTCGCGTTGCTGATCATCGCGGGCGAGATCGACATCTCCATCGCCGGGATCATCGCGTTGTCGTCGGTCGCGATGGGCCTCGGCGCCGCGCACGGCGTCGGGACGCCCGGGCTCGTGTGCATCGGGCTCGGCACCGGACTCGCGGCCGGCGCACTCAACGGCGCGCTCGTGACCCTCGGCCGCGTGCCTTCGATCGTCGCGACCATCGGCACGATGACGCTGTTCCGCGGCGCGGCATACGCGGTGCTCGGCGACCGCGTCCTCAAGGACTATCCACCTTCGTTCGCGGCGTTCGGGCAAGGATACTTCGCGGGTCCGGTGTCGAACGAGCTCGCGCTGTTCGTGTTGTTCGCGGTGCTGTTCGGGATATTCCTGCATTCGACGCGCTGGGGACGCGCCGTCTACGCCGTGGGCGCGAACCCGGTCGCGAGCCGTTTCGCGGGCGTGCCGGTGGATCGTTACCGGTTCGCGTTGTTCGCGGTCACGGGCCTGTTCGCGGGCCTGGCCTCGGTGTTGCTGACGTCGCGCCTCGGCTCGACGCGGCCGTCCATCGCGCAGGGCTGGGAGCTCGAGATCATCAGCCTCGTCATCCTGGGTGGCGTGTCGGTGTGGGGCGGCAAGGGCAGCATCCCGGGCGTCGTTCTAGCGGCGCTGGTATTCGGCCTCGTGACTTTCGGCCTCGGACTCATGAACATTCCCGGCATCGTCATGTCCATTTTCACGGGCGCGCTGCTCATCCTCGTGGTCGCGGTGCCCGCATTGATGAAACGGCGATGAACGAACCTTCTCCATTGATCGCGGTGGTCGACATCGGCAAGACGAACGCCAAGCTGGCGTTCGTCGATCCACAGACCGGTCATGAGATCTGGAGCGCGCGGCGCTCGAACGAGATCGTGGAAGGTCCCGTGGTGCGCGAGCTCGACATCGCGGGCACAGAACGGTGGTTGCTGGCGACGTTGCGCGAGGCGCCGTGTCGCGAGCGCGTGACGGCCATCGTGCCGATCGCCCACGGCGCCGCGGCGGTGCTCGTCGGTCATGACGGCGAAGTCCTCGCCGCGCCAGACTACGAAGACACGCGTTTCGACGAAGTCGCCGAGGAATACCGGCCTCTACGCGACGCGTTTTCGATGACGTACTCGCCGTTCCTGCCGCAGGGGCTCAATCTCGGCCGTCAGCTCTTCTATCTACAACAGCGTCAGCCGGAGATCCTGCAACGTGCTCGCCACCTGCTCATGTACCCGCAGTACTGGGCCTGGCGCTTCTCGGGTTTCTTCGCGAGCGAGGTGACTTCGCTCGGCACGCACACCGACCTGTGGCGGCCATACGAGCGCAGCTATTCGGGCCTGGCGCGCAAGCTCGGGTGGGCGCGCCTCATGCCGGGAATGCGGACCGCGACCGACCGGCTCGGAACGATCCGCGCCAGCGTCGCCGAGGCGACGGGTCTCCCGCCGGGCTGCGGCGTTTCCTGCGGCATCCACGATTCGAACGCGTCGTACCTGCGTTTCCTCATGGATCGCGAGCGCGAGGTGTTCACCGTCGTGTCGAGCGGCACGTGGACCATCGTGATGGCGAATCGCGGCGACCTGCGCAGACTGCGCGAGGAACGCGACATGCTCGCCAACGTGAATGCCTTCGGCGCGCCGGTCGCGACGGCCCGCTACATGGGCGGCCGGGAATACGAGGCGATCGCGCAGGGCAATGACGCGCCGACGGTCGAGGCGCTCATCGACGTGCTCGCGTCGGGCGCCATGGCGCTGCCGTCCTTCGCGTCGGCGGGACCGTACTCCGGCCGTCCCGGTCGTCTCGACGGAGTGGACTCGCTGGACGGCGTGCACCGCGCCGCACTGGCTTCGCTCTACTCGGCGCTCATGACCACGCAGCTGATCGAATCGCTCGGGACGGCGGGAGAGATATTCGTGGACGGCCCGCTGGCGCGGAACCCGTTGTTCGCGAGGTTGTTGGCCGCGTGCCTGCCAGTCGGCACGGTGCGTACCTATCCGGAGGGCGGTGGCAACCGGGTTGCCGCGCATCTCGCCGGCGTGCCTTCACCCGCGGGTGCGGCGCCGCAGTCGGTGGTGCCGCTGCGCCTGCCGGGTCTGCTCGACTATCAGTCGACCTGGCGGCATCGGCTGGAGGAGAAAGCCTGATCGAACGCGCCATGTCGATCGCTTCAACTGAAAGACTGCGGTTCCTGACACTCGAAGAGCGCCACCGCCGCGCGCTCGCGGCGGGCAAGTCGGAGCTCGCCCGGATGCTCGGATTCGTCGTGCCGGATGGCTGGCCCGAGTTTCCCGAGGCATTCGCGCCCGCGCCCGACGGCGTCGTGACGAACCCCACGCAATGGAACGGCTACCTGTTCATCGATCCGTCCGTCGGAACGCTCGTTGGCAACGGTGGTTTTCACGGGCCGCCCAACGATCTCGGCGAAGTCGAGATCGGCTACGAAATCGCGAGTGGATTCCGCAACCGCGGGTACGCGACCGAAGCCGTACGGGGTTTCGTGAAGTTCGCGTTCTCGGATGAGGTCGTGCGGTCCGTCGTGGCGCACACGCTCGCGCAGAAGAACGCGTCGAATTCGGTGCTCGCGCGCGTCGGCTTCCACCTCGTCGGGGAACTCGCGAACGACGAAGTGGGGCGCGTGTGGCGTTGGGCACTCGCGCGTTGACGTCGGGGCGACGCTCCCCGGTCAGTAGCTAGCCGGACACCGCGCCCCTCCTCGCTCTGGATGCGACGGATTCGCATTGGCATTCGCATGCCTGAAATCCTCGCGGCCTTCGAATACCATGCCGGCCATTGCGAACGACCCCGTGAGGACGCGAGACATGAACGATTCGACGATGGACACCCAGCTCACGCAGAAAGTGATCGATGCCCTGAACCGCATCCTCGAGCTCGAGCTCGCGGGGGTCGTGCGCTACATGCACTACAGCTTCATGATCTTCGGCCACAACCGCATCCCGATCGTCGCGTGGCTGCGCGAGCAAGGCACCGAATCGAACGCGCACGCGGTCCTCGCCGGCGAGCACATCACCGCGCTCGGCGGCCATCCCTCCCTCAAGATCGGGTCGCTGCTCGAGACGCACCAGCACGACGTCAACGAGATCCTCAAGGAAGCGCACGATCACGAGAAGGAAGGCCTCGACTCGTATTACGCGCTGCTGACGCTGGTCGAAGGCAAGAGCATCCTGCTCGAGGAATACGCGCGCGACCAGATCGCGGCCGAGGAAATGCATCTCGCGGACATCCGCAAGATGATGCGCAAGCCCGGGTCGATCAAGTAGGTCTAACTATTTTGCGCGGCGTCGTCGCCGCGCTCGAGGAAACGCAGCGACCATTCGAGCGGCGTCTCCGCGTCGTGTTTGTACGCGCGCCGCCAGGCGGGCGGCGCGGATTCCTGCCACGCGCGCATCGTCGAGCCGCCGATCAACACCACGGGTCCCGGCGGTAGTTCGAAGCCGCGCGCCGCGGCGAAGTTCTCGATCGCCGAGGGGCTCCAGAACGCGTATCCCGGCGGCGGGCGGTCGCCTTCGCGCACGACGGTGAGCTCCTGCGCGAGATTCGCGGGCGCGGAGGTCGAGTAGACGGCTTTCACGTGTACGCGCAGCCGCTCGCCGAGGATCGCGACGGCGGCCTGGTGCTCGGGCTGGCGCAATGCGGCATCGCTGGTCGGATAGAACAGGTCGCTGCCGGATGCGATCGCATGAGAGTCGACGACCGCGCGCGCGAGGTCACGCACGCCGCCGTGCGCCGTCAGCGCCACGCGGATGCCGCGGGCTTCGAGTGTTCCCGAGGTCGTGGGGGCGATCGCGGCGACGAAGGTTCCCGGCGCCACTTCGACGCGCGCCGCCGCCGCGCGGCTCGTGACGAACAGCAACGCGGGCCCGGATGCGCCGATCCGCCGCAGCTCCGGCCAGTCGTGCCACTGGTGTTCGATGCACGGAATCGCGAGCGCGGCGAAGCCCTGCCGCCGCAGCTGGATGACCACGCTGTCGGCGTGCGGCTGAGACTTCGTGATGATCCAGGTGTACGGCAAGGCGAGCTCCGCCGCCGATGTTAGCCGCCGCGCGCGTCGCGAGGGTTTGTCGTGACACAGCTGTGACAGATCGGCCGGCCACGGGGCGTACGCTATCCACTGATTCCATTGGAGTTTGCTTTCCCATGCAGTCGCGTCAGCGATTCCTGGCGGCGCTGCGCGGTGACGCGCTCGACCGTCCACCCGTGTGGCTCATGCGCCAGGCCGGCCGCTATTTGCCGGGTTACCGCGCCCTGCGCGCCGAACACAGTTTCTGGGACGTCTGCCAGAACCCCGAGTTATCCACGCGCGCGGCGCTCGAACCGCTCGACCGCTACAAGCTCGACGCGGCCATCGTCTTCTCCGACATCCTCGTCATCCCGCTCGCGATGGGATTAGGGGTGAGCTTCGGACCGGGCGAGGGGCCGCGCATCGCGCGTCCGCTGCGCACCGGCGCCGACTTCGACGCCTGGCAGACCGATGGCGTGATCGAGCGCATCGCCTATCTGCCGCGCGCGGTCGCGCATCTCAAGCAGACGCTGAACGACCGCTACGGCATCCTCGGTTTCGCCGGCGCGCCGTTCACGTTGTTCGCGTATTGCGTCGAGGGCGGCGGCAGCGAGGACTTCCGCGAAGCGCGCACGCTCATGCATCGCGATCCCGCGCTCGCGAAGCGCGCATTGTCCACGATCGCCGACGTCGTCGCGGACCTGCTGCTCGCGCAGGTCGATGCGGGCGCGGACGCCGTGCAGTTGTTCGACTCGTGGGGTGGATTGCTCGCGCCCGACGAATACCGCGACTTCGCGTTGCCGGCCTTGCGGCGCATCACCGCGAAGCTGAATGCCCGCAAGGTGCCGACGCTGCTGTTCGTGCGCGGCGGGCATCACCTGTTGCCGCTGCTCGGCGAGAGCGGCGTGACCGGCTTCTCGCTCGACTGGCGCACCGAGTGGGACGTCGCGCGCAAGATGTATCCGGATCACCTGCTGCAGGGAAACATCGATCCCGTCTTGTTGTTAGGCAGCGCGGACGTGATCCGCGCGCGGACGCGTGCGCTGTTGGAAACCATGAAGCGCTCGACGGGCGGCCGTCACTGCATCCTCAATCTCGGCCACGGCATCCTCCCGGGCACGCCGCCCGAGACGGTGGCGGCACTGGTCGATACCGCGGCGGAATTCGCTTAAGGAAGCGAACATGATTCCCCTGGCCCTGGTCGGCATGAGTTATCGCGAGGCGCCCTCCGCGGTGCGCGCCGCGCTCGCCGCGTTCGACCTCGGCAAGGATGGTCCGTCGCAACAGCTGCTTGAGGCGGGAGAAATCACCGGCGTCGTGCGCATCGAAAGCTGCGCGCGTGTCGAGTGGATGCTCGCTTCTGCGCGTCCTTCCTGGGCGGCGGAATTGTTCAGTGCCGCGCTGATCGGCGCGGAAGGCAACCCGGATGGACTGCGGCCGCGCTAGCGTCACGGCGCGGCCGCGGTGGGTGGGGTGCTGCGCGTGGCGGCGGGACTCGACTCCGTCGCGCAAGGTGAGCACGCGATCGGCAACCAGGTGCTGCGCTCGTTCGAGCGCGCGCACGAAGCCGGCACGATGTGCCGCAATCTGCATGTGGTCTGGCGTGGCGTCGGCGAGATGCTGAATCGCGCGCGGCGCATCCTGCCGCAGGGCCGCACGGGTGGCGTCCAGGCGCTGGTCGTGCAGCGACTCGATGCCGTGCCGCGAAGCGCGCCGATCGCGGTGTTCGGCCTGGGCGAAATCGGCCGCGCGATGTTGCGCGCGCTATCCGACGCGGGATTCTCCGCGGTCGAGAGTTTCAATCGCGCGAGCATGCGGGCCTTCGACGGCGCCGTGCAGCGCGCGCACACGGTGATCGTGTGTTCGGGCGCGCCACACGCGTGGCTCACGCTGCCGCCCGGAAACGACCGCCAGGTCTTCGATCTCGGCAGTCCGCTGCAGATCGTCGCCGCGCCGGGTTGGCGCCTCACGGCGCTCGACGAATTGCTCGACGCGCACGGCGCGGTGTTGCCCGAAGAGCAATACGCCGCGCTCGATGCGGAATGCGCCGCGAGCGCCGAGCGGGTCTGCCAGGCGTTGCTGGCGCCGCCGCCGCGCGACACGCTGGCCGCGATGACCGCGATGCGCACGGAATTCATGCAGAACAAACTACCCTCGCTGCTCGAGGGTCTGCCGCCGCAGCGCGCGCGCAAACTCACGTCCGAAATGAACGCGATGCTGCACGAGTTCATCCGCGCCGCGAAGGAGACGCAATGAGCGAACGCGTGATCGGCAGTCGGGGAAGCGACCTCGCGCTGTGGCAATCGCGCACGGTGCTCGCGGCGCTGAGACAGGCGTCTCCTGGCGCCAACTGGAACTCGGACATCACGGTCGTCACGACGCGCGGCGACGTCGACCAGTCGCCGTACCTGGCAGGCAAGGTCGAGAAGGGTGTCTTCACCAGGGAGCTGGAAATTTCGCTGCTCGACAAGCGCATCGATCTGGTCGTGCATTCGCTCAAGGATCTGCCGACCGCCGCGCCGGCTGGCCTCGCGAACTTCACCGTCCTGCCGCGCGCGAATGTGGCCGACTGGCTGCTGATTCGCCGCGAATTCCACGAGCCGCGAGGCGATGGAATCCTGCCGCTCGTGCCGGGCGCCCGCGTCGGCGCGTCGTCGCTGCGCCGGGGCGCATTGATCTCGCGCTTCGCGCCGCAAGCCAAGGCGGTGCCGTTGCGCGGCAACGTGCCGACCCGTGTGCGTAAACTCGCAGAGCAGAACGGCGTCGACGCGATCATTCTCGCGGCCGCGGGGCTGAGCCGGCTGAAGCTGGATCTTTCCGCCTTCGTCGTCATCGAGCTCGCGCCCGAGTGGTGGGTGCCGGCGCCGGGGCAGGGCGCGCTCGCGGCGCAATGTCGAGCGGACGATGCCGACATCGCCGCGCAGGCCGGGTTGCTGACCGATTCCGCCTGTCATGCCGCGACGCGCTGGGAGCGTGAATTCCTGCGCGTCATCGAGGGCGGCTGCTCCACGCCTTTCGGCTGTTACGTCGTCGACGGCCGCGCGCACCTGGGCATCGCCACCGAGCGCGGCTGGAACGCGCGCACTATCGAACTACCGCAGAATTTTTCAGAGGACTCACAACGTGACTCATTCATCCGGGCAGCCGTCGCCGGCTGCAAGCCCGTCGAGCTCTCCGAAGCTGACGCTCGCTCGTTCGGCCGAGCTGTATTCGCGCGCTGAGAAGCTGATTCCGGCGGGTGTCTCAAGCCCGGTCCGCGCTTTCCGCAAGGTTGGCGGAACGCCGGTGTTCTTCAAGGAAGCGCGCGGCGCGTACGCCGTCGACGAGGACGGCAACCGTTACCTCGACTTCTGCATGGCGTGGGGACCGCTGATCCTCGGCCATGCGCATCCGCGCGTGATCGAAGCCGTGCAGCGCGCGGTCACCGACGGTCTCGCATTCGGCACCGCGCATCGCGGCGAGGGCGAGCTCGCCGAGCGCGTGCTCGCGGCCTATCCCTATGCGCAGCTGGTGCGCTTCGTCGTGAGCGGCACCGAGGCCGTCGCGACCGCGGTGCGCATCGCGCGCGCATCGAACGGCCGCCGCCGCATCCTCAAGTTCGACGGCTGCTACCACGGTCACGTCGATTCGCTGATGGTGAAGGCGGGCAGCGGCGTGATCACGCAAGGCCTTGCCGACAGCGCGGGCGTGCCCGAGAAAGTGGCGGCCGACACGCTGGTGATCCCGCTCGGCGACGTCGCCGCACTCGAACAGGCTTTCCGCGAGCAGGGCAACGAGATCGCCGCGGCGATCATCGAGCCCGTGCCAGCCAACAACGGCCTGCTCGTGCAGTCGCGCGAATGGCTCGCGAAGCTGCGCGAACTGACACGCGCGCACGGCACGGTGTTGATCTTCGACGAGGTCATCACCGGCTTCCGGTTCGGATATCACGGCTACGACAAGGTCGTCGGCATCGAGCCGGACCTGACGACACTCGGCAAGATCGTCGGCGGTGGCATGCCCGTCGCCGCGGTGCTCGGTCGCCGTGAGTTGCTCCAGCAGCTCGCGCCGCTCGGCCCTGTCTACCAGGCGGGCACCATGGCTGGTAATCCGGTGTGCCTCGCGGCCGGCATCGCCACGCTCACCGAGCTGGCCGAGGGATCTGCCTACCGGCACATCGAGATGTTAGGCAGGCATCTGGATACCGCGTATGCGAAACATGCGCTCAAGGGCCAGGCCCGGTTGCCGCGCGTCGGCCCCATCGTCTGGCCGTATTTCGACGTGAAATCCGCGTTGCCGGTGGCCGCGGCGTCCATCTCGCCGGCCGCGATCCAGGAATATCACGGCCGCTATCGCGGCTGGCTGGCGCGGGGGGTCTACCTGCCGCCGTCGGCATACGAAGTCTGCTTCCTTTCCGCGGCTCACAGCACCGCCGATGTCGATAAACTGCTCGACGTGCTGGTGACCGCCGACAAGGATTGATGAGACCGAACTTCCGCCAATGGTTCTCGGAACGCGTCGAGCTCATCGTGCTCGCCGTGACGATGCTGCTCACCGCCTCGCTGGTGGTCTGGTGGACCATCCTGCTGCGCGGAGCGATGAACAACATCGAGTCGCTCGAGCGGGCGTTGCTCGCGAAGGAAACGCACCTCTCGGCGCCGGAAGTGGCGGAGCGCGAACTCGCCATCGTCGAGCATCGAGACCGGCTGAACGTCATGCTGGTCGGCGAGTCCACGCTGCTCGCGCTGCTGCTCTCGGGGAGCCTCGTCGTATTGTTCGTGCTGGCGCAGCGGCGCAAGCAGCAGCGCGAAGACATGGAAAAGCTGCTGCAGTTCACGAGCCATGAATTCAAGACGCCGGTCGCGGGCGTGAAGGGACTGCTGCAGAGCCTCGCGATCGGCAGCATTCCCGATGAGCAGCGCGCCGAGCTGATCCAGCTCGGTCAGCACGAATGCGACCGACTCGAGCATCTCGCCGAGACGATCCTCGCGTATCAGCGCGCGATGTCGCGCGATCCGCGCGAAGGTGTGCAGCGCGTGGATTCCGCGCGATTCATCGCCGATCTGCTCGAGCATCGCGCGCGCACGTCGAACATGAGTGGCGTCGAGGTGAAGACCATCGACGCGGTCCTGGTCATGGCCGACAAGGACGGCTTGCGCGTCATTCTCGAAAACCTGCTCGACAACGCGCACAAATATGGTGGCGGCAATGTGCAGCTCTCGGCCGCGGTGCGCGCGGGGCACTGGCATCTCGAGATCAGCGACCGGGGCCGCGGCTTCCCGCCGGAGAGTGCCGACAAACTCTTCGACCTCCACAATCGCGGCAGCGGCGCTGGGGTGACGCACGGTGCGGGATTGGGCCTTGCCATCGCGCGACAGCTCGCGCGGCGCATGGGTGGCGACATCAAGGCATTCAGCGAGGGCCCCGGTCGCGGCGCCATCTTCACGGTGACACTCGGCCTCGCGCCGCACGAAGGCGCGCATGGCTGATCGCATCGTCATCGTCGAGGACGAGCGCCTGGTGCGCGAACTGGTCGCGGTGAACCTGCGTCACGCGGGCTATGAAATCGTGACGGCCGAAAACTTCGAGGCCGGCAAGGAGCTGCTCGCGAAGGGCGACTACGAGATCGCGATCCTCGACGTGATGCTGCCGGGCGGCGACGGATTCGCGCTCACGCGCTTCGCGCGCGACATCGGCATCACCGCGCCGATCATGATGCTCACGGCGCGCAACGACACCACGTCGAAGGTGCGCGGGCTCGACGCGGGCGCCGACGACTATCTACCCAAGCCATTCGACGTGAACGAGTTGCTCGCGCGCGTGCGCGCGCTGCTGCGCCGCGCGAGCGGGCGGCCCGCGACCGCGGCGCCGCGGCTCGTGTTCTCATCCTACTGGGTGCGCTTCGACACCGGCCAGGCGATGACCAACGAAGGCGAGGTATCGCTTTCGGACAAGGAGCTGCGGCTGATGGAAGTGTTCTCGGCCAACGAGAATCGCGCTCTCACGCGCACCGATCTGCTCGAGGAAGTCTGGGGCATGGACCAGTTCCCGACCGACCGCACGGTCGACAACTTCATCCTGCGGCTGCGCAAGCTGTTCGAGCCGGATCCCGAGAATCCCGTGCACATCGTCACGTTGCGCGGACGCGGATACCTCTTCAGGAGCGCGCCATGAGCGCGGCGGCGCGGCTGACGCCGATCGGCGCGGCGGAGATCGAAGCCGCGCGCGAATATTTCACCGGGCTGCACACGAGACTGTCCGATGCGTGGCAGTCGCTGGATCCCGCGAGCGCGCAGCGCCGCGACGAATGGCAGCGCTCACCCGGTGAGCCCCTGAGCGGCAATGGGCGGCTCTCGCTCATCGAGAATGGCGCGACTTTCGACCGCGCGGGCGTGGCGTTCAGCGACGTCACCGGCGCGAAGCTGCCGGCCGCCGCGAGCGAACGACACACGGAGCTCGCGGGCCAGCCCTTCCGCGCGATGGGCACGAGCGTCGTCGTGCATCCCGTGAATCCATACGCGCCGACCTCGCACGCCAACGTGCGGCTGTTCACCGCGCGCGGCGGCGAGACCTGGTGGTTCGGCGGCGGATTCGACCTCACCCCCGTCTATCCATTCGACGAGGATGCGCGCGCCTGGCACGAGGCGGCCCGCGACGCCTGCGAGCCCGCGGGTCCTCGCGTCTATCCACTGCTCAAGGAAACCTGCGACCGGTACTTCTACCTGCCGCACCGCGGCGAGACGCGCGGCATCGGCGGCCTGTTCGCGGACGATCTCAACGAGCACACGCCGGAGATCGGCGGCAGCTTCGAACATTGCTTCGCCCTTGTCCGCCGCATCGGTGACACCTATCTGGAGGCGTACAGCCGCATCGTGCGGGCGCGTGCCTCGACGCCCTACGGCGCGCGCGAGCAGGAGTTCCAGCGCCTGCGCCGTGGCCGCTACGTCGAGTTCAACCTCGCGTTCGACCGCGGCACGCGTTTCGGCCTGCAATCGCAGGCGCGCACCGAGTCGCTGCTCATGTCGCTGCCGCCGCGCGCCGAGTGGCGCTACGACTACCGGCCGGAGCCGGGAAGTCCGGAAGCGAGGCTCGCGGAATATCTCAGGCCGCGCGACTGGCTGGGCGCATGAAAACCGGCGTGTTGCTGGTCAATTCCGGCACGCCGGCATCACTCGCCACGCGCGACGTGCGCGCGTTCCTCGCGGGGTTGTTAGGCGATCCGCGCGTCGTCGAACTGCCGCGCTGGTTGTGGCTGCCGCTGCTGCACGGCGTGATCCTGCGCGTGCGGCCGCGCGCGAGCGCGAAGAAGTACGCCGCGATCTGGACGCCGCAAGGTTCGCCGCTGGCGGTCGAGAGCGAGGCGCTGCGCGCGGGACTCCAGGCCGCGCTGGCCGGCGAGAAGATTCCCGTCGCGCTCGCGATGCTCTACACCGGCGGCGCCACGGTACGGCAGGCATTGGATGCGCTGCGCTCCCAGGGCGTCGACGAGATCGTCGTCATTCCCATGTTCCCGCAGTACAGCGGTGCGACGACGGGCGCGGTGTTCGACCAGGTCAGCGCGGCGCTCGTAAAGATGCGCCACGTGCCGGGCTTGCGCTTCATCTCCGACTACCACGACGACGATGCCTACATCGAGGCGCTCGCCGCGAGTGTCCGCGAGCACTGGATCGAGCAGGGGCGTACGCAGCATCTCGTCATGTCCTTTCACGGAATCCCGGAGCAATTCGTCTCGAAAGGCGATCCCTATCGTGCGCATTGCGGGCGCACGTCGAGCCTGCTCGCGGCGCGCCTGGGCCTCGGCGTCGACGAATGGACCCTCACGTTCCAGTCCCGCTTCGGGCGCGCGAGGTGGTTGCAGCCGTACACGATCGAAGCGCTCGCCGACCTCGCGCGGCGCGGGGTCACCAGCGTGAGCGTGATGTGTCCGGGATTCGCCGCCGACTGTCTCGAGACTCTCGAGGAGATCGGCATCGAGAATCGCGATGCCTTTCTGGCCGCGGGCGGCAAGCAATATCGATACATCGCGGCGCTCAACGGCCGGCCCGATCACGTAGCGGCGTTGCGGTCGCTGGTGCTGCGCCATGCGGGAGGATCGTGATGCTCTGGTTGAAGGCGTTCCACGTCGTCGGAGTCGTCAGCTGGTTCGCCGCCATTCTCTATCTACCTCGGCTGTTCGTGTATCACGCCCAGATCCAGGGCGGGACGATCGACGACGCAGTGGGCAACGCACGCTTCAAGGTGATGGAGCGCAAGTTGTTCTACCTCATGACGGTCGCGGCGGTCATCGCGATCGGTTTCGGCGTGGCCATGGTGCTGGTGTCGACCGACTATCTACTCATGCGCTGGCTGCACGTGAAGCTCGCGCTCGTGTTCCTCGTGATCGCCTATCACGGGGCCTGCTTCGCGCTCGTCCAGCAGTTCGCCGCCGACCGTAATGCCCGCTCGGAGCGCTGGTACCGCGTGTACAACGAGATTCCCGCGTTGCTGCTGATCGGCATCGTGATTCTCGCGGTCGTGAAGCCGTTCTGATCGGCCCCCGAGGGGCGCTGCGCGGCAAGTCCTTGTTTTTCATGGCGCTTGCAGTGCCCATGGCGCACATTTACGCTTGCGCTCAAATGAGAAACGTTCTTGTTTGAGGATTCCCATGGATGATTCCCCTTCGAAGGCGCCGGCGGATCGCGCGCCACCGCCGATTGCCTCGTTTCCGTCCGAGCGCGTGATCTCGACGCGCGATCTTCTCGCGGGCTCGCGCCGCGTCTGGATCGAACACGACACAGTGCGTTACCTCTTGCAGATCACGCGCAGCGGCAAGCTGATCCTCACGAAATAGCCCTTGTTCCAGGGCCCGGCCATCCAGGGATGGGATCAGGCGTCTCCGTGCAGGCAGCCTGCCGCCCGAGCACCGAACGTGCATCAAACCGGACTGGCCACCTGGCCTGACGTACGATTCGCGTTCGTTCACGAGGGACAGGAAACACGATGCTGCGTTCGATGATGATTGCCAAGCTGCATGGATTGCGCGTGACGGGCTCGCTGCTGCACTACGAAGGGTCGATAGCGCTCGATCCCGAACATTGTGAGGCGGCCGGGATGCTGCCCCTGGAGTTCGTCGAAATCTGGAACAAGACGACCGGCGCTCGCATAAGCACTTACATCATTTACGGGGAACGCGGCTCCCGTTGCTGCGTGCTCAATGGCGCTGCCGCCCGGACCTGTCAGCCCGGGGACGAACTGATCATCGCCGCGCGCGCGGACGTGTCGCCTAACGAGTTGGACGATTTCGAGTCGCGCACTCTCATATTCGGCGAAGACAACCGTATAGAAAGTGTCATCAAACAGCGACTAACACGGTCCGGATCTCACTATGGCGTCGCTATCGGATGACACCGACCCGACTATTCTCGTTTGCCTACGGAACTCCAGGAGAGGATGATGTTCCGATACGGGTATGCGCAAAACGCTCCTATCCATCGCCAGCGGAATGGCAGTAGTTGGGGTCGCTCTCGCCCAGGTCGAAGCGAGCAGCACCCTTTATGTCCTCGATGTCGACCCCGCACGTTACTCCGGACCCGCCGGACAACGCATCGCGGTGCGAGTCGATGATGCTCCCCGTCACATCACGCTGAGTCCGCAGGACGAGATCTGCGTCCAGCTGCAGCGCGCGGCGAATGGCCAGGTCATCAACGCGAAAGTGCGCGTGATGCGGCCCGAGCCGCACGCCGCGGTGGAAGTCCGCGTGGTTGCGCCGGACATCTCTCCCGGAACGTTCCGGAGCACGCCGTGGGGGATGCTGCTGCGAGTGGTACCCCCCGAGAAGATGGCCGGCTTCGGTAAACCGCTCGGCACGTCGGACGCGCCGGTATGCTCGCTCTCCGATCCGTCGACGGAACGAACGCTGGCTAACTAGCGTCCCCGGACGACGTCGATGATGCGGCTCTCGTTGTCGCCGGCGAAACCAAGCTCGCACGCCTTGCGATAGAGGCGTTCAGCGACGTCGCCGAACTCGCTCGACACGCCGAGCTTGCGCGCCAGCCGCAGCGCGTAGTCGACGTCCTTGAGGCGCAGTTGGGGCGTGAAAACGATGTGGGTGGAGTGATCACCCTGGACGAAGCGGCGCACGTTGCGCACCACCTGTGGACTGGCCGCCTGGCCGCTCGCGACACCATCGGCGACGAAACGCAGGTCGAGCCCCGCGCGCTCGGCGAGCGCGACACCTTCCGCCGCCGAGGCGATCTGCACCGCGCCCAGCAGGTTGATCATGAGCTTGTAGACCGTGCCTTGGCCGACGCCGCCGAAATGCAGCACCCGGGTGGCGAGCGACGCGAACACCGGCCGCGCGGCGTCCAGATGCGCCGGATCGGCTCCCACGAGCAGGGTTAACGTGCCCGAGGCGGCGGCATCGGGTAGTCCCGTGACGGGACAATCGACATAGCGGAAGCCGCGCTCGCTCACGAGCCGCGAGAGTTCGAGCACCCAGTCGTGCGAGAGCGTGGAACATTCGATCGCCAGCGCGTCCGGCGCGTTGTCGGCGGCGAGCGCCCCGGCCTCGCCTAACCACATCCGGCGCGACGACTCGTCATCGGCCGTCATGCCGATGATCACATCCGCGTTGCGCGCGGCTTCGCGCGGCGTGTCCGCGACGCGCGCGCCCGACTTCTCGAGCGGCGCGGCCTTCGCGCGGGTGCGGTTGTAGACGGTGACCTGGTGCTGCGCGGTCACGAGGCGCGCGGCCATGCCCGCGCCCATGTTGCCGAGTCCGAGGAACGCGATTCGCATCGGCCCATCATACCGGACCCGATCAGCGCGCCAGCCAGCCCCCGTCGACCGGCAGGGTGATGCCGTGCACGTAGTTCGCCGCGTCCGATGCGAGGAACACCGCGGCGCCGCCCAGGTCCTCTGGATTTCCCCAGCGGCCCGCCGGGATGCGCGCGAGTATTTCCGCGTTGCGCTTCGCGTCGGCCTGCAGCGCGGCCGTGTTGTTGGTCGCGAAATATCCCGGCGCGATCGCATTCACGCCGATGCCGCTCGACGCCCACTCGTTCGCGAGCAGCCTGGTGAGCCCCGCGACGCCGCTCTTGCTCGCGGTATACGACGGCACGCGAATGCCGCCCTGGAAAGAGAGCATGGACGCGATGTTGATGATCCTGCCGCCGCCATTCGGAATCATGTGACGTGCGGCGGCCTGCGACAGGAAGAACACCGCCTTGAGATTCACGTCGAGCACCGCGTCCCAGTCCGCTTCGGTGAAGTCGATGGCGTTGTTGCGCCGGATGATGCCCGCGTTGTTCACGAGAACGTGGAGCCCGCCAAGCGTGCTCACCACTTCACCGACGATCGCGGCGTAGTCGGGCTTCGAGCCGAGATCCGCGTTCACCCAGGTCCCGCGGCGACCCAGCGACTGCACCGTCGCGAGCGTTTCCTGCGGATCACTGCGGCCGATCGCGGCGATGTCCGCGCCGGCGCGCGCGAGCGCTTCCGCGATGCCGCGTCCGATGCCGGTATTGGCGCCCGTGACCGCGGCGACGCGGCCCGAGAGGTCGAACGGCCGATCCGGGGCGGCCATCAGCGCAGGTTGTCCATCGGGACCCAGGCAACGTCCTTGTATTCCTGGTTCTCGCCGCCCATCGCCCAGATGAAGCTGTAGTTAGACGTGCCGCATCCCGTGTGTATGGACCACGGCGGGGCGATGACCGCCTCCTCGTTCGCGACGAATATGTGCCGGGTCTCGCTGGGCTCGCCCATGATGTGCACGACGCGCGCGTCGGGCTTGAGATCGAAATAGAAGTACGTCTCCGAGCGGCGCTCGTGCAGGTGGCTCGGCATCGTGTTCCAGACGCTGCCTTCCTGGAGCGATGTGAGTCCCATGAGAAGCTGCGCGGACTTGCAGATGTCGGGATTGATGTACTGGTAGATGGTGCGCGCGTTGGCGGTGGCCGGCGAGCCGACCGGCATCGGGTTGGCCTTCGCCGCGTCGATCTTCACCGTCTCGTAGCGCGAATGCGCCGGCGTGCTCGCCAGGTAGAACTTCGCGGGCGCGTCCTTCGAATCGGCAGTGAACACGAGCGAGGTCGTCCCCATCGGGACGTAGAGGCCTTCGCGCGCGGCGAGCGGCCACTCCTTGCCGTCGACGGACACCTTGCCGTTGCCGCCCACGTTGATGACGCCTAGCTCGCGGCGCGCGAGGAACGGGCCCTTGTTGAGCGCGGGCACCTCACTCACGTCCACCGCCTTCGACACCGGCATCACGCCGCCGACGATCATGCGCTCCACGTGGCTGAACGTGAGGCTGACATCGTCGGGCACGAAGATCGACGCCACGTGAAACAGCTCGCGCAGCTTCGCCGAGTCGGCCGACTGGATGATGGACGGATGGGTGGCGTGTCGCGAATCGAACTTCATGGTCTGCCGGTCCGGTGAGTGTTCTGGGCCCGCGATTCTACCCCGTAAACGCCCCCGCGGAAACCGGTGTCATGGGACGGAGAGACTCTTGACAGCTTCACGGACGCGGTCGCTTCGACCGCGTCAGAAGTGGCGCCTGCGCCTGAAAATTCAGGCCCTGACAGGAGGTTGGCAGGAGTCGCGGATAACCAGGTGCGGCTCGAGCGGCGTAACCATCGCATGCGTGCCGCCCGCCGCTTCGGGGTGCAGGATCTTGTTCGCCGCCAGGCGGCCGAGCTCGCGGATCGGCAGGCGGATCGTCGTGAGCGACGGCAGCAGACGGGCTGCGAGCGGACCATCGTCGAAGCCCACGATCGACAGGTCGCCGGGAATCGACAGGCCGAGCTTGTTGGCGACGCGGTAGACGCCGGCCGCCATTTCGTCGTTGCTGGCGAAGATCGCGGTGGGCCGCGGATTCATCGCGAGCAGCTTTTCCGCGCCGGCGACGCCGGATTCGTAGGTGTACCCGCCGTCGACGATGAGCTCGTTCGAGATCGGCGCGCCGCGTGCCTCCAGCGCCTCGCGGAATCCATCGAGCCGCTCGATGGCGGAGCGGAAACCGGCCGGGCCCGCGATGTAACCGATGCGTTTGTGACCGAGCGAAACGAGGTAGTTAGCCACCTCGGCGACCGCGAGCCGGTCGTTCGAGATCACGATGCGCCCGGGGTCGTCGAGCTGGGTATAGGTGATGCGCACGTAGGCGCAATCGGCCGCGGTGAGCGCGCGCGTGAGCTCGTCGTTCTCCGACACCGGCGGCAGCAGGATCACGCCGCGCAGCTTCTGGCGCTCGACGAAACGCCGCACGCCCTGGATGTAGTCGGGCTTCTTGCGGTCGCAGGGATGCACGACCACTTCGTATTCCGAGTTGCGGACGGCATCGAGCGCGCCTTCCATGCAATTCACGATGTACTGCGCGTTCGGGTTGTCGTAGACGAGCCCGATCAGGAACGACTTGCGAAAGGCGAGCCCGCGCGCCTGCGGATCCGGCACGTAGCCGAACTTGTCGATGACCGCCTGGATGCGCGCACGCGTGACTTCCTGTACCAGTGGCGACTGGTTGATGACCCGGGAAACGGTCTTTTTCGAGACGCTCGCGAGCCGGGCGATGTCGTTGATGGTCGCGTTACGTCCCGGCTTGATCCCGGTGCCCTTCACGGGCGCCGGCGCCTTGGGTGTGGCGCGAGCGCCAGCCGCTTTCTTCCGGGTCCGTGTCATGCCGGCAATTGTACGGAAGCGTTCGTGTCTCGGGCAGTGTCCCTAACAATCAGTTTCGTGCAACCGGTGTCATCGGGACGGTCCGGCACTTCAGGATGCCGAGGCCGGCGAACACGGCTTCGGCCGTCCGGCCCGCTGAAATCGAATGAACGCCGGTGACCGCGCCCGTGGAGATGTAATCACCCGCGCGTAAGGGCCGCCCGCGCTGGGCGTTGCAACGCAGGGCGAACGCGAGCGCCGCGAGCGGCCCACCACTGACGCCCGCCGCGCTTCCGCGCCCGACGATCGCGCCGTCGATACGTGTCTCGCACAGCATCGACTCGGGAGCGCGCAGCGGCCAGTCGGGAATCTCGACGCCAAGCAGCAATCCCGCGTTGTTGCCGAAGTCGCTCGTGACGACCGCGGGTCCATAGTCATTGATGTTGACCAGTGGACTGCTCGCAATCTCGATGCCGATGAACATCGCCTGGACGAAACGCCGCGCGGTCTCCGCGGTCCAGTCGACCACATTTGCGGGCGCATCCTTCGCCAGCTGGAAAACGAACTCGGCTTCGATCGCGGCGAAGCCGTCCGCGAACACGGGGACGGACACCGCGTCCGCGCCATTGGCGTGCACGACGGCATCGGCGAATATCGGCCCCACGAGACGCTGCACGCCGAACCGCTCGCTGAACGGCGGAGGAACCCAGCCGACCTTCCACCCGGCGATGGCGCCGCCCCACAGCGAAATGGCTTCGTCCTGGCAGCGGTACGCGGACTCGAGGTCACCGGGCGGAGTGCCCGGGTAACTCGTGAGCGAGCTCGCGGCGCGCCGGGCTTTGACGAATTCGGCGGCCACCCTCTTGGCGTCGAACGCGGGGTCGGAGACAACGGAAACCAATTTGTGAACCTTTAACTTTTCGAGCGCGTCGCTACAGGCGATGTTATATAGGGAAACCGGTGTCATTGACAATGCTTTCTGGGGGACATTGCATGTCGAATCGTGGTTTCTGGGTCGTGGTTCTGCTGTTGTCGGCGCAAATCGGGCTTGCCGCGGAGACGCCCCTCGCATTTCCGGGGGCCATGGGCGCGGCGGCCACCACGCCCGGCGGACGCGGTGGGGAGATCCTGCGTGTGACCACGCTCGCGCCCACCGGACCAGGCTCGTTCAGCGAGGCGGTCGGCAAGCGCGGGCCGCGCATCGTCGTGTTCGAGGTCGGCGGCGTGATCGATCTCGCGGAAAGCACCGTGCGCATCACGCAGCCCTATCTAACTATCGCGGGGCAGACCGCGCCCTGGCCGGGCATCACGTTCATCCGTGGCGGCATCGACATCACCACGCACGACGTCGTGGTGCGGCACATCCGCGTGCGGCCCGGTGACGGCGGACGGCCGAAACTCTCGGGCAGCGACTACGACGCGATCTCGACCATCGGCGCGCACGACGTGATCGTGGATCACTGCACGCTGACCTGGGCGACGGACGAGAACCTCTCGGCATCCGGGCCGAGGTTCACCGGCAACACGCCCGAGGAGTGGCGCAAGGGCACCTCGCACCGGATCACGTTCAGCAACAACATCATCGCCGAAGGACTGGCCGACTCGGTTCACGTGAAAGGCGAGCATTCGAAAGGTTCGCTGATCCACGACAACACGTCGGACATCCTCATCTTCGGCAACCTGTACGCGCACAACAAGGAACGTTCTCCGTTGTTCAAGGGCGGCGCGCGCGGCGCCGTCATCAACAACCTCATCTACGACCCAGGTCCGCGCGCGATCCACTACAACCTGATCGCGGAGGAGTGGGGCGACCAGCCTTATCAGACCGGCGAAATCGCGATCATCGGCAACGTGCTGCGCGCCGGGCCGTCGACGCCCGCGCGCGTGGCGCTGGTGATGGCGGGCGGCTCGGGCGACCTCGCGCTGTACGAACGCGACAACATCGCGGTCGACGCGCTCGGCGATCCGCTGCCGATGCGCGGCTCGTACACGACCGCGCCGATCAGGATCCTGAAACTGCCGGCGCCAACCATTTTCGGAGTGAATCCCCTGCCGGCGCGCGAAGTGCAGGACTGGGTGATCAAGAACGCCGGCGCGTTCAACACGCAACGTGACGCCGAGGACGCGCGGATCGTCGCGAACGTCATCGAGGGACGCGGTGCGATCATCGACTCGCAGGCCGTGCTCGGCGGTTATCCGAAAGTGGTTCCCACGTTCCGTCCGTTCGATCCGAACGCATGGAACCTGCACGACATGACGCCGAAGTAGTTGGTGCTGGGAGTCAGCGCGAAGCACGACGCGCAGGACGCGCCCCGGCCCTGCTAACTGCGCGGTTTCCCACCCGACGCCGACAGCGCCCAGGCGCGCACGAGCTCGGGCCAGGCGGCGGAGTCGAAGCTCACTACTCCGCGCAGGCCGAAGCCGTGTCCGCCGCGATCGAACACGTGCAGCGCGGTGGGCACGCCTGCCTTGCGCAGCGCGGCGTGCATCACCAGTGAATTTTCGAGTACGACGCTTGTGTCGTCCGCGGCGTGTATGAGCATCGTGCGTGGCGTAGCAGGCGAGACATGCAGGTCGGGCGAATACCGCGCGAGCTCCTCGACGCGCACGCCCGCCTTCACGAGTTGTTCCGCGGAACCCTTGTGCGCATGGCCGCCCGTGGTCGCGATCACGGGATACATCAACACGGCGAAATCGGGACGCGCCGACTGGTCGTCCACTGCGTCGCGGCGCGGATAGGAAAGACTCGGCTCCGTGATGAGGCGCGCCGTGAGGTGGCCGCCCGCGGAGAAACCCATGATGCCGATTCTCGTCGGACCAGTGCCCGCCACCGCTCGCTCGCGCAACAGTCGCAGCGCCCGCATCGCGTCGTGCACCGGAGCATCCGGGCCCGCGGACCAGCCGTCCGCGGGCATGCGGTAGCGCAGGACGGCCGCGGCGAAACCGCGTTCGGCAAACCACTCGGCCGATTCGAAACCTTCCTTGTCGATGACGACACGTGTGTAGCCGCCACCGGGAACGATCAGCAGCGTGACGCCGTTGTAGTTGCCCTTGGGCTCGAACAACGTCATGAGCGGACGCGTGACGTGTTGCGCGATGCGATCGCGCAAAGGCCCGTCCGGCGCGCGCTCCAGGAGCTCTTCCCGGACCGTCACCCGCTCAGCGCCGGGCGCGCCGCCAGGCCACAACTCGACGATGTTGCCGCCGGCCGTCGTCACGGGCGCGGCATGCAGGGCGGGCGTGAATGACATGGACGCAAGAATGAGCGTGAGTGCGTGCATCGGCAACTTCATGGGCGCAGTATGCGCCGCCTGCCGAACCGTTGGCCAAACGAAACGGGGACGGAATCCTTCGATTCCGTCCCCGTCCCCGCGCCGTCCGGAGTCAGGCCGCGCCGCCGTGTCGCGGGGGGCTCTAACTAACTCAGAACTTGAAGCGCGCCCCCAGGAAGTACTGGCGGCCCTGGTGGTGATAGTAGGACAGGCGATTGCCGACCGCATCCACCCACTGGTCGTCGACCTCGTCCGTGAGGTTCAACGCCTCGAGAGTCACCGTGAAGTTGTCGTTGATGTTGTACGAGGACGAGAAGTCGAGGTTGAACGTCTCGGCCGTGCCCTCGACGTCGTTGCCGTTGCGACCCGGCACCGTCGTCAGGTAGTCGGACCGGAACGCCGCCGCGAGGCGCGCGCTGAACACGTTGTTGTCGAAGTACAGAGTCGCGTTGTAGGCCCGCTTGGAGAGTCCCGTGAGGTCGGCGGTGGCCGCCACGGCGCCCGTCGCGTTCAGGTAATCGATCTCCGACTCCACACCCGTGTAATTGAGCACGGTGCCGAAGTTGCTGAAGATCCCGGGCAGGAAGCTGAACGGCTGCTGGTAGCTGATCTCGAATCCCTTGAGATCACCGCCCGGTGTGTTGGATGGCAGGTTGAACTGCCAGTCCGAGGAGGGCGAGCAACCAACCACCGTGCCGCAGGCCGCGACCGCGACGCTGTCGGGCAGTCCCAGCGGGTTGCCCGTGAACGGACGCGTTTCGCGGATGGTCTGCACGAAGGACTCGATGTCCTTGTAGAAGATCGCGGCGGAGAGCAGCGACTCGGGCGCGAAGTACCACTCGACGGCGAAGTCGTAGGCTTTCGCGCGGAACGGCTCGAGCTGCGGATTGCCGGCGGTGACCGTGCGGTTGTTGCCCGACACGCTCACGGCCGCACCCGGGTTCAGGTTGCCGAGGTTCGGCCGCGTCATCACCTTGGCGGCGCCGAAGCGCAGCAGCAGTGAATCGCTGATGTCGTACACGAGGTTCAGCGACGGCAGTGTGTCGGAGTAGTCGTGCTCGACCGTGACGAGCAACGGCGATCCGCTCGTGAACGTGTAGCCACGCGAAGTCAGGTCGGTCTTCACGTAGCGCACGCCGATATTTCCGCGCAGGGATTGTTCACCCAGCGGGATGTTGAAATTTCCCTGGATGTACGCGCCCTTGTCGTCTTCCTCGATCTCGTTGTTGTTGCCCAGCGAAGGCTCGATGCCCATGGGGTACAGCGACGAGTTGTCGAGATCCAGCGCGTCGACCGCGGCCGCGTAGTCGGGAACCAGCCAGGTCGTGGCCGTGCCCGCGGGAATGCCGAGACTTCCGCGCAAGGACACTAGTCGGCTGTACGAGGAGATGGCCGCGCCGGACACCGCGCCGGGGATCACGCCCTCCTGGTTGCCGGTCGTGCCGTTGGAGCGGCGCGATTCGGTCGACTTGAAGACGTAGTTCTTCCACTGCGGACCGAACTTGAGCGAGAAGGCGTCGGACGCCTTCCACTCGAGGTCGATCGACGCCGTCCGGAAGCTGTTGATCGTGCTCTGCGGGCGCAGGCGGATCTGCGTCAGCTGCCAGGTGGCGGGATTCGTGACATCGGCCGTGCCGTAGCCGAAGTATGGCAGGCGGCTGTTCTGGCGATAGTCGTACGTGTAGCCGTCGACGTTGTTGGCGTCGAACAGCAGCGTGGTCTGAGTCGGATTGTCGTGGTTCGCTTCGGCGAAGCCGACCCGGGCCGACGCTCTGAACGCATCGCTGAAATCGTGACTGCCTTCCAGCGTGATCTGCGTGAACTCGGTCTTCAGCGAATCGAAGCGCGCCTCCGAGCGGATGTCCACGTCATTGAAGACGCCGTAAACCAGCGTGTTGGTGTCGTCGATCTCGGCGTCGACGACGTTCACGTCCTGGATGCCGTTGCCGCCCGTGGTGCTGAATACCGGGGTCTCGAGAAACATCTCTTCGCGCGTCGCGTCGAACTTCGCGTACAACGCGTCGAGTGTGATCATCGTGGAATCGCTGGGCGCGAACTGCAGCGCGGCGGTCACGCCGATGCGTTCCTGCTCGTGCTGATACTTGTCGTAGCGCGGAATGCGCGGGCGGAACGCGTTGTTGATCTGCGCCAGCGTCGGCGTACCCGAATACGCGCCATCCAGCGGACCGAAGCAGCCGCTGCCCGGGCAGGTGCCCGAGTTCTGCCAGCGCACCGTGCTCGCGCCCTCGTCGGCGAGCTCGCGCTTGGTATAGGCCACCGAAAACAGCGCGCCGAAGCGACCGTCGGCAGTTGTGCTGCTGACGAGGAACGCCCCGCGCGGGTCCATGCTCGAGTTGAGGTCGTTGTATCCGACCTGCGCGGAGCCCGCGATGGTCAGGCCGTCGTAGTCGAACGGGCGTCCCGTCCGCAGATCGACCGTCGCGCCGAGCGAGCCTTCCTCGGTTTCGGCCGCCGCGGTCTTGCGCACGGTGATGTTGCTGAACAGCTCGGACGCGAAGGTATTGAAATCGAAGTTGCGGCCGCGGTTCGTGCCGCCGGTGGCGTCCGTGCTGCCGTTGGCGCTCATCGCCTCGACGCCGTTGATGCGCACGCGCGTGAACTGCGGTCCCAGGCCACGCACGGAGATCTGCCGGCCTTCACCCGCGTCACGCGCGATGACGACGCCGGGAATGCGTTGCAGCGATTCGGCGAGGTTGAGATCGGGGAAATCCGCGATGTCTTCGGCGACGATCATGTCGATCGCGCCCACCTGTTCCTGCTTCGCGTCGAGCGCCTTGTCGAGGCTTGCCCGGAAACCGGTTACCACGATCTCGTCGACATTCTCCGCGGCCTGCGCCGCGGCATTTGCGGACGCTTCCTGCGCGACCGCGCCGTTGGCGAAGGTCAGCAGGGCGGTGGCGGTGGTGAGTGCCGCGGCGGTGGAAATTCCTGCTCTTTTCTCGGCTGTTTTGTTCGACTCGGACATGTTGGGCCCCTCCCGGAGACACACCTGTCGATGACGTGCCCCCAACAATTGACGACTGACTCGCGCGCCCGTAGGCAGGCGCCTCGGATGCGCTTTATCCCACAGAAATGACACCGGTGACAACCGCTCGTCGCACGGGGACCGGAACCCACTGTTTTCGTTCGCATATCTGCGAAGCTGGGGGGTAATCCCGGGCTGGCATGCCCGTTCTGGGTGTGGGTTCGACGCGACGTAATGACATGCGATTTCCGGCGGCCAGACGATCGAACCCCGTCTCCGCGCAGGTCGGCGGTCTCCGGCCGGCAAACTACTCACTTCCTACATTCGAGGCCGCCGCGCGTCGACTGTGCCGCGCCGGGCCGGGCGCGCACATTCATCGCATGAGAACTGCATTGCTCGCCGCCGTCGCCGCCTCGCTGGTACTAGTTAGCGGCTGCGAGTCCGTCCGTACCACGAGCGCCGGCGAGGTCGGCGTCGAACGCAAGCAGCAGATGCTCGTGCCGCCCGAGACCATCGAACAGGGCGCGGCGCAGGCCTACGACGCGGAACTCAAGACCGCGCGCGACAAGGGCGTGCTCAATACGGACCAGGCGCAACTCGCCCGCGTGACGGCAATTTCCAGGCGGCTCGTCGCGGTAACTCCCACATTCCGCCCGGATGCTCCCTCGTGGAACTGGCAATTCAACGTTCAGAAGACGCCGGAACTCAACGCGTACTGCATGCCCGGCGGACGCATCATGGTGTACAGCGGTCTCATCGAGAAGCTGGACCTGACGGACGCTGAACTCGCCACCGTGCTCGCGCACGAAGTGGCGCATGCATTACGCGAGCACACACGCGAGCGCGTGTCGCGCGCCTACGCGCAACAGCTCGTGCTGTCCGGCGCCGCGGCGGTGGCCGGCGTCAGCGAGGCCACCGCGAACATGGCGGGCATGGTCGCCGAGGTCACGTTCCAACTACCGTTCAGCCGCGACCAGGAATCCGAGGCCGACCGGATCGGGCTCGAGCTGATGGCGCGCGCCGGCTACGATCCGAACGCCGCATTGAGTCTCTGGAAGAAGATGGCGGCCGCGCAGGGTTCGGGCACGCCGAAATTCCTGAGCACGCACCCCGCGCCCAAGGACCGCATCGAGGATATCGAGAAGCTGCTCCCGCGCGTAATGCCGTTGTACGCGCAGCAGAAGCGCTGAGAGCGTTCAGCGCGGCGCGGCCGCGACGGCACGCCGGAATGCAACCAGCGCGGGCAATCCCGCGAGCAGCGTTTCAGGATTGAGCGGCTTCTGCGCCAGCCAGACGGGCGCGCTCGCGAGCCAGGGAACTTCGGCATTGGCGAGATCGCCCGTGAGGATGATCGTCGGCACCGCGTGCCCTAACAACCTTGCGAGATCCTCCGCCACTTCCGTGCCGGTGATTCCTCCGCCGAGGTGGTAGTCGGCGATGAGTACGTCCAGTCGCCCCCGCAGCGTCGCGGCCAGCGCCAGCGCCTGTTCGCCCGTCGCCGCCTCCCGTGTTTCGTATCCCGCCGTGCGCAACAGCAATGCAGTCGAGCGCCGCATGGCTTCGTCATCGTCGACGTGCAGGATCAGGCCGCGCGCGGCGGCCTGTGGATCGATCAAGGGAAGGACGGTTGCGGCTTGCGCGGACATGGGTCGATTTCCGCTCCTGTGTGGTCGTGAGTATTGTTCACGAGTCGCCGCGCGCCGCGCCTCAGGAGATTTACGGATGGACGGCGTGATCGCGTCGAGAATCGCTCGACACATTACGGCGGAAATGTGAAACCGCCGTGTCGGTCGCGTGATGGTTTCGCGACTGCTCAACGGGTCGCGCGCGTGACCTCGTCGCAAAGCATCGCGTAGGAGGGCGGAATCTCGATCACCGCGGTCGCGCCATGACGCATGGCCGACACCGCTTCGGCCATGTCATCAGGATCGGTAATGACGAATATCGGCAGATTTCGATGCCGGCCGCGCGCCTCCTGCAGGAATTCGTCCACGACTTCCTCCTGCAGGTCGTCGGCGATCACCAGGCATCCGGCATTGTCCGCGCCCGACTGCGCGAGCGCGGACTCGAGCGTCCGGGGCCACACGACGTTGTCGAACCCGCGCAATGCGCGCAACACCTCGCGAGTACGCGGTGAGGACTGCCCCGCGACGATGATGATGCGCGCGCGGTCGGAGCCGCCGTTGATTGCGGCGCCATCCGTTTTTTCTTTCGACCCGGCCATCGCGGCGCGCAGTCTTGCACCGCCGCGGGCGCTGTTAAATACGTACTTTTTCCCCTGTCCGGCTGGCGGTAAAGCGGCCCTAAGGTGGGGTCACGGTCATCATCATCCGCACCAATTCGGCGAGCGACGATGCCTCCATTTTTTGCATGACATGTGCGCGGTGGATCTCGACGGTTCGCTGACTGACACCAAGATCGCTCGCGACCATCTTGTTTGCCTTGCCCTGGGTGACGAGCTCGAGAACCTCGCGCTCGCGCGGACTCAGCGACGCGAGTCGTTCGCGAATCCGGTCGGTGTGGCGAAGACGCGTGCGGTTTTCCGTGTCCCGGGCGAGCGCGCGCTGCACGCGATCGAGCAGGTCCTGGTCGCGAAAAGGTTTCTGCAGGAAATCGAAGGCACCGTGTTGCATGGCCTCGACGGCCATCGGGATGTCGCCGTTGCCGGTGATGAAGATCACCGGGATCGTCGCCCCGCGCATGTTCAATTCCTGCTGCAGCTCGAGTCCGCTCATTCCCGGCATGCGCACGTCGAGCAAGAGGCAGCCTCCCTGGGTGGCATCGAATCGCCCGAGATATTCCTGGGCCGAGGCCGCGACCTCGGCATGGATTCCCGCGGACTTGAGCAGCAACTTGAGCGAGTTTCGCACCGCGTCATCGTCGTCGACCACGATCACCGTCTGTGGCGAGTCTTTCATCGCAGGTTCTCCTGGAAGGCGGGAAGGACGAAATAGAAGCAGGCGCCGCGCGGGTTGTTTGCCCGGTACTCGAGGCGCGCCTCGTGCGCCTTGATGATCGAACGGCTGATCGCGAGGCCGAGACCGGTGCCGGTCGGCTTCGTAGTGAAGAACGGCTCGAAAATCCGCTGCTCCGCCTCGTGCGGCAGGCCGGGCCCGAGATCGCTGACCGACACCTCGACGTCGCCACTCTCCACGCGCCGCGTCGCGATGCGCACTTCGGTGGCGGCGCCGTGTTCGCCCGAGGCCTCGAATGCGTTGTGCACCAGGTTCATGAGCACCTGCTGGATCTGCACCCCGTCGACCGTGACCATCGGTAGTTCGTCCGCGAGATCGAGCGCGAGCGCGCCGTCGTGCACGCGCGCGTCGCTGGCGAGCAGCGTGTGCACCTCGCGGATCAGTCCGTTGATGTCGCGCGTCTCGCGGCGCACGTCCTCGTTGCGCACCAGCGAGCGGATGCGCTTGATGATCTCGCCCGCGCGCAGGGCCTGGCCCGCGATCTGTTCGATCGCGCCGGAGATCACGGGCACGTCCGGAGTGGGGGACCGCAACATGCGCGCGCAGGCCTGCGCGTAGTTGGCGATCGCGGCGAGCGGCTGGTTGAGCTCGTGCGAGATGCCCGCCGCCATCTCGCCCATCGTCGCGAGCCGCGACACGTTGTTCATGCGCTCGAGCGCGCGGTGGGCTTCACTCTCGGCGCGGCGCTGGTCGGTGACGTCTTCGCCCGAGAGCATGATGCCGGTCGCCACGTCGTTGTTGTCGCGCAGCGCGACGCAGCGCCACGTGATGTAGCGGTCCTCGCCATCCGCCGAGCGTACGTGGTACTCGCAACTCTGCGGCTCGTCGCCGCCCGCCATGAGCACCGCGCGAAACGCGTTGCGCGCGATCGGCCGATCGTCGGGCGCGACGCACCCGTCCACCCAGCTCACGCCGACGATGTCGGCACTCTGCTTGCCGAGCACGCGCACCGCGCGCTGGTTCACGAGCCTGACGACGCCGGCGCGATCCGTGGCGATCAGCATCACCTGCGCGAGATCCAGATAGAGGCGGTTGAGCTGCCGCTCCTTTTCGAGGGTCGCGAGCGCCTTGCGCCGCAGCGAGGTGTCGTGCAGATAGCCGACGAACATCGGCGGATCCGCATTCGGGATACGGCCGACGCTCAGGTACACCGAGAACTCACTGCCGTCGCGGTGCAGCACCCGCACGTCGCGTCCCCGCCCGAGGACCCGCGGCTCGCCGCCCGCGAGATACCCGCGCAGGTGGCCGTCGTGATACGCGCGATCCGCCGGCGTCATGAGCATGCCGACGTTGCGCCCGAGCGCGTCGGCGGCGCGATAACCGAACATCTCCTCGGCCGACCGATTGAATGCCGCGATCCGGCCGCGGTCGTCCATGATGACGAC
>JAEZCR010000166.1 GCA_023433465.1 Pseudomonadota bacterium
GGCAAACCGCTATTCTGGCCGACATGTCCGCACCCCAGAAAGCCATCCAGAGCATGCGTCATATCATCGCCATCCACCTCCAGAACGAGGCCGGGGCGCTCACCCGCGTCACGGGCCTGTTCTCGACCCGCGGCTACAACATCGAGTCGCTGTCGGTCGCGGCCACGGATGACCCGTTGGTTTCGCGCGTCACACTGGTGACCAAGGGCGCGGACGGCGTGATCCTGCAGATCGTCAACCAGCTCAACAAGCTCATCGACGTCGTGGCGGTGGAGGATCTCACCCGCGGCGAGCACATCGAGCGGGAGCTCGTCGTGCTCAAGCTGCGCGTCGAGCCGCAGCTCATCGACTCCGTGCGCGGTTATGTCGTCCGGGCCGGCGGCCGCGTGCTCGCGCCTTCGCCCGACAGCTTCGTGGTCGAGCTCACGGCCTCGGAGGCCGAGATCAGCAAGTTCGTGAGCGATCTCGGCGAGCGCACCGAGCTGATCGAAGTAGTTCGATCAGGCGCGCTCGCGGTGAGCCGCAGCGCCCGCGCCCTGCACGTCGTTCGCTAGGCGGCGCCCGGCCCGAAGTCGTCCGGGCTCGGCCCGACACCGCGCGCCTGCGCACGTCGCGCGGCGCGCACCGTGGTATCCGGCACCAGCAACACGTCGCAGTCCGTCGACCGCAGGATGTCGTTCGCCGTGCTTCCGAGCATCGCTCGCCGGAAGCGGCCCAGTCCGCGCGTCCCGAGCATCACCAGGTCCGGTTCCACTTCTTCCATTGCGCGCCGGATAGCGGGCACGGGACGTCCCTCCGCGACCAACAAACGATATCGCTCGGGGTGATTGCTGCGCGCGCGCAGCTCGGCGCGCATCGCCTCCGCCGCCTGCGCGAACGTCGCCGCCGCGTATTTCGCGACGCTCGCGTCGCCTACGCCCACCGAGGTCATCATCGCCTCGTAGGGCGGCTCGTGCGCGTGGATGGCCGTCAGCCGCCTATCTACTCCGCGCCTCGACAGGCCGAGCGTCTCCGCCGTGTCGATGACGTGGCGCGACGACGGCGAGCCGTCGAGCGCGAGCATCACGCTGCGATATTCGTCGCGCACCCTGCGTCGCACGATCAACACCGGGCAGCGTGCCTCGCCGACGATGTGTTCGGTCAGCGTGCCCTTGATGGCGTCGGCGACCGGATCGATCTCGTGCGGCCCGATCACGACCAGATCCGCATGGCGCGAGCGCGCCGTTTCCGTGACGATCTTGGCGGGACGCCCGCACCGGACCACGAGCTCGACGGGCGCGGTGGCCCGGCGTGCACGCCCGGCGAGCCGCGAATTCGCGCTCAGCAGACGCTGCTCGAGCGTGCCGTCTTGCGTCGTCCCGGGGATCACGACGTGCATGAGCGTGAGCCGTCCGCCGAACTCCGCGCGCAGCTGATGCGCGCGTTCGATCGCGGGATCGGTCTTGGGCAACAGGTCAGTGGCGCACAGTATCTTCATGTCGCCTCCATACACGTTCGATGCGCAGGTGACGCAGGCCGCCGGGCATACGCCATTCGACTTCGTCGCCTTCGCGGAAGCCGAGCAGGGCCGTGCCGAGCGGAGCCAGCACGGAAATGCGACCGAGGTCCGGGTTCGCGTCCGTCGGGTAAACGAGCGTGATCTGCCGGCGCATGCCGGTCGTCAGGTCCTCCACCATCACGGTGCTGTCCATGGTGATCACGCCCGCCGGCATCTCCTCGGGCGATACAATGATCGCGCGGTCGAGCTCCGCCCGCAGTTCCTGCAGGTGGCTCGCGTCGCGACGCGCCGCCCCGCCCGCGCCGAGCAAATCGTCCAGGCGGCGCAGGTCGCGATCGGCGATGACGATCGCCGGCCGGGTCGTGGGGATGGTTTCGAGCACGGTATTCATGCGGGGTGTTTTAGCCCGCATGCCCCATTAGGACAATTTGAAAGAATCGCTCTTTGCGTTAGCTTTGCTCTAATCATGGCCATCTCGCGCAAACTCAATTACCAGCACCTGCTCTACTTCTGGTCCGTCGTGCGGACCGGCAGCGTGACGCGCGCAGCCGACGAGCTCGCGCTGTCGGTGCCAACCGTGAGCGCGCAGATCCGTTCGCTCGAGGAACGCCTGGGCGAGAAGCTGCTGGCGAAGGCCGGCCGCAAGCTCGTGCCGACGGAAGCCGGGCGCATCGTGTATTCGTTCGCGGAGCAGATCTTCGGACTCGGCCATGAAATGCTCGATGCGCTCGCGCACCGTCCCTCGGAGCGGCCGCTGCGCGTGACTGTCGGCATCGACGACGTGGTTCCCAAGGAGATCGCGCAACGCCTGCTGGAGCCCGCGATGCATCTCGCGCAACCCGTGCGCCTCTCGTGCCGCGAAGGCACGCTCGAACACCTGCTGGCGAAACTCGCGGTGCACGAGCTCGACGTGGTCCTGTCGGACGCACCCGTGACGCCCACGCTCAACGTGCGCGCCTACAATCATCCGCTGGGCGCGAGCGGCGTCTGCTGGATGGCGGCCCCGGCGATCGCCGCCAGCCTCAAGCGCGCCTTTCCGGGATCACTCGACGGGGTGCAGATGCTGCTGCCCACCGACGACACCGCGATCCGACGCGCGCTCGACCAATGGCTCGAGCAACACGAAGTGCGTCCCATCCTGGTCGGAGAGTTCGAGGACTACGCTCTGCTGCGCGAATTCGTGCGCGCGGGCCACGGTTTCGCCCCGGTGCCACTGGTGCTCGAGCGGCAGTTCCGCCGTGAATTCGGTTTTCAGCGGGTGGGCGCGGCGCGCCCCGTTACTGCGCAATTCTTCGCGATTTCGCTCGAGCGCAGCGTCAAACACCCCGCGGTCGCGGCCATCATCGCAGGCGCACGACAAATATTCGCGTCTAGAATCGCCGCATGATGCTGATCGTCATGCTCCTGCTGCCGTTCGTGGGCAGCATCTGCGCCTCGTTTCTGCCGAGTCACGCCCGCAACACCGCCGCGTGGCTCGCGGGCGCGTTCGCGCTCGCGTCCACGGCGCTGGTGATCGCGCTTTATCCCGAGGTCGTCGCGAGCGGCGTGGTCGAAACCAGCATGCCGTGGCTGCCGGAGTACGGCCTCGTGCTCAGCCTGCGCATGGACGCACTCGCCTGGGTGTTCGCGCTGCTCATCAGCGGAGTCGGCACGCTCGTGGCGTTCTACGCGCGCTATTACATGTCCTCGGGCGATCCGGTCGCGCGCTTCTTCTCGTTCCTGCTCGCGTTCATGGGCGCGATGCTCGGCATCGTGCTGTCGGGCAACCTCGTGCAGCTCGTGATCTTCTGGGAGCTCACGAGTTTCACGTCGTTCATGCTGATCGCGTACTGGTATCACCGCGCCGACGCGCGGCGCGGCGCGACGATGGCGCTCATCGTCACGGCGACCGGAGGACTGTGCCTGCTCGCGGCGGTGCTGCTCATGGGCAACGTCGTCGGCAGCTACCAGCTCGACCGCGTGCTCGAGTCGGGAGACGTGCTGCGCGCGCACCCGTGGTACCCGGTGATGCTGATCCTGCTGCTCCTCGGAGCCTTCACGAAGAGCGCGCAGTTCCCATTTCACTTCTGGCTCCCGCACGCGATGGCGGCGCCAACGCCGGTGTCGGCCTATCTACATTCGGCGACCATGGTGAAGGCCGGCGTGTTCCTGCTCGCGCGCCTGTGGCCGGCGCTCGGCGGAACGGACCTGTGGTTCGCGCTGGTCAGCGGCGCCGGTCTCGCCACGCTTCTGCTCGGCGCCGTGGTCGCGCTGTTCCAGCGCGACATCAAGGGCGTGCTCGCGTATTCGACGATCAGCCACCTTGGACTGATCACGCTGCTGCTCGGCATGAACAGCCCGCTCGCGCTGGTCGCGGCGGTGTTCCACATGATGAACCACGCCACGTTCAAGGCATCGCTGTTCATGGCGGCCGGCATCGTCGATCACGAGTCCGGCACGCGCAATCTCGCGCGACTGAGCGGGCTCGGGCGCGTCATGCCGATCACGGCGACCCTCGCGGTGGTCGCGGCGGCGGCCATGGCCGGCGTGCCGCTGTTGAACGGATTCCTTTCGAAAGAGATGTTCTTCGCCGAAACCATCTTTGCCGGCCACGAGCCGTGGCTGCGCGTCGGGCTGCCCGCGGTGGCGACGCTCGCTAGCGTGTTCAGCGTGGCGTATTCGCTCAGGCTCGTGCACCGCACGTTCTTCGGCCCGCTGGCGCAGAACCTGCCGCGCACGCCGCATGAGCCCACGCGCTGGATGCTGGTGCCGAGCGCGCTGCTCGTGGCCGCGTGCGTGCTGGTCGGCATATTCCCGGCGCGCACCGTCGGGCCGTTCCTCGACGCCGCCGCGCACGCGGTGCTCGGGCCGAACGTGCCCGAATACAGCCTGAAGGTCTGGCACGGATTCAATGCGCCGCTGGTCATGAGCGTGATCGCGCTCGCCGGTGGCGTCGTGCTCTATCTACTGCTGTACAAGCGTCGCGACGGCGCCCTCGCGCCGGCGCCGCTCGCGATCGCGCTCGACGGCAAACGCGGCTTCGATGTTTCGATGGTCGTACTGATGCGCACCGCGGACCGGCTGCTCAACACGATGTCCACGCGGCGGCTGCAGCCGCAGCTCGGCTGGATCGTGTTCGCCACGGTGGCCGTCGCGGCCCTGACGCTGTGGCAGTTCTCCCCGCTGCAGAGCGCGTTTCAGCTTACCCCGGCGGATCCCACCTTTGCGCTGCTGTGGGCAGTGGGCGCGGCTTGCGCCATCGGCGCGGCGGCCCAGGCGAAGTTTCATCGCCTCGCGGCGCTCATCATGACCGGCGGCGCCGGTCTCGTGACGGTCCTGACGTTCGCGTGGTTTTCGGCGCCGGATCTCGCGCTCACCCAGTTGAGCGTGGAAGTGGTGACCCTGGTGCTGCTGGTGCTCGGCCTGCGCTGGTTGCCGAAGCGGCTCGAGATGCAGGATGCCGCTCGCCGCACCGTGCGCGCGCGTGCGCGACGCCTGCGCGACGCCGCGCTCGCGATCGTGGCCGGCACAGGGCTCGCGGCCGTTTCGTTCTACATCCTGGCGCGTGCCGGCACTTCGAACATCTCGCGCTTCTTCCTCGAGAACGCGCTGCCCGAGGGCGGCGGACGCAACGTCGTCAACGTCATCCTGGTCGATTTCCGCGGCCTGGACACGTTCGGCGAGATCACGGTCGTCGGCATCGTCGCACTCGCGGTGTACAAACTACTGCGACGCTTCCGTCCCGCGCCGGAAAGCGTGGCGCTGCCGCGGGCGCAGCAGGCGGACGGCGACTCCGACAGCCCGCGCACGGACCTCGCGGATTCATTGCCTGCCGGTCACATGCGCGTGCCGGCCGTGCTCGGCAGGTTGCTGCTGCCGGTCGCGGGCGTGATCTCGGTGTTTTTCCTTCTGCGCGGCCACAACGCGCCGGGCGGCGGATTCGTCGGCGGCCTCGTGATGGCCACGGCGTTCATCGTGCAATACATGGTGAGCGGCACCCTGTGGATCGAGTCGCGCATGCGCATTCATCCCCAGTATTCGATCGCGCTCGGCCTCATGAGCGCCGCCACCGCCGGCGCCGCCGCCTGGCTGCGGTCGGAAAATTTCCTCACGAGCCTCGAGTGGCACGCGCGGATCCCGCTGATCGGGGAGATCCACGTCTCGAGCACGCTGTTGTTCGATTTCGGCGTCTATCTACTCGTCGTGGGGGCGACCACGCTGATGCTCATCGCGCTCGCACATCAGTCGTTGCGCAGCTACCGCCGCCCGGTCGAGAACTCGACCACGCGGGTGAGGCCGGTCGAAGCCGGCGAGGCGGGCTGATGGAGATCATCGTCGCGCTCGCCATCGGCGTGCTCACGGCTTCGGGCGTCTGGCTGCTGCTGCGGCCGCGCACCTTCCAGGTGATCATCGGCCTGTCGCTGCTGTCATACGCGGTCAATCTGTTCATCTTCTGCATGGGGCGTCTCAAGGTCGACGTGCCACCCATCGTGTCCGAGACGACGCGGGACTTCGCGCGATTCGCCGACCCCGTGCCGCAGTCGCTGGTGCTCACCGCCATCGTGATCGGCTTCGCCACGACCGCGTTGTTCCTGGTGTTGATCATCGCGGCGCGCGGCATGTCCGGCACGGATCACGTCGACGGCCAGGGGCATGACCCGTGAGCGCGTGGGCCCGACACCTGCCGGTGCTGCCCATCGTCGTGCCGCTGTTCGTGGGCGCGCTCCTGCTGCTGTTCGCGGAAACGCGTCGCCTGCCGCGTCTGTTGATCGCGCTCACCGGAACGCTGCTGCAGTTCGCGGCCGCGATCACGATGATGTGGCTCACCACGGACTCGGTGCCGGATATCTGGCCGGAGGGCGTGGGGGTTTACGCGATCGGCAGCTGGCAGGCGCCGTTCGGAATCGTGCTCGTCGTCGACCGGCTCTCCGCGCTCATGGTTACCGCGAACGTGACACTGGCGCTGGCCGCGATCGTGTATTCGGTGGGCCGTTGGGATCGCATGGGCGTGCACTACCACTCGCTGGTGCAGTTCCTGCTGGTCGGTCTGAATGGCTCGTTCCTCACGGGCGACCTGTTCAACCTGTTCGTGTTCTTCGAGATCATGCTCGCCGCGTCGTACGCGTTGTTGCTGCACGGCGGCGGGCCACAGCGCACGAAGATGACTCTGCACTTCGTCGCGGTGAACCTCACGGCGACCTTCGCGTTCCTGATCGGCATCGCAATGATCTACAGCGCCGCGGGCACGCTGAACATGGCCGACATCGCGGTCGGCTGGCGGCGCATGTCGCCCGAGGATCACGAGATCGCCGAAACCGGCGCGGCGGTTCTCGGCATCGCGTTCCTGGTGAAGGCCGCGGCCTGGCCGCTCAACTTCTGGCTTCCCGGCGCCTACCAGGCGGCCGGCGCGCCAGTAACCGCGATGTTCGCGATCACCACCAAGGTCGGCGTGTACGCCATCCTGCGCGCCTCCTCGCTGCTGGAGGACGTGACGACGCCGTTCGGCGGGATATGGCTCTTCTATCTCGCGCTCGCGACGATGGTGTGCGGCATCGTCGGCATGCTCGCGGCACGGCAGTTGCCGCGGCTCGTGGCCTACGCGGTGATCCTGTCGTCGGGCACGATTCTCGCGGCCGTGGGTTCGGGCGTACCCGCGATGACCGCGCCCGCGCTCTTCTACATGGTGGGCTCCATCTTCGGCACCGCCGCCTTTTTCCTGCTCACGGGTATGGCCGACCGCATGCGCGAAGCGCCGACGCGTCAGGGCGAGGCCGCGGCCACGCCGCCGCCTACCTACACGGCGTTCGCGGTCGGCGAACCGCCGGACCCGTATTCCCCGGATGATGAAGTGGGCGTCGCGATCCCGGCCGCGATGGCGTTCCTGGGCCTGGCGTTCATCTGCTGCGCGCTGCTGGTCACGGGGTTGCCGCCGCTCGCCGGATTCATCGCGAAGTTCGCGCTGGTCGCCGCGGCCGTCGATGCGTTGCCGTCCGATGGTTCGTTCGGGCGTGAATGGTTCCTGATCCTGCTGCTGCTCGGCGGCGGACTCGCGGGATTGATCGCGCTCGCGCGCGTCGGCATCCGCCTGTTCTGGAGCGTGACGGGGCGTCAGATCCCGCGGCTGTGGATCAGCGAAGCGGCGCCGGTCGCGTTCCTGATCCTCATCTGCATCGGCATGACGGTGGCCGCGGGTCCCGCGATGACGTACCTGGACTCGGCCGCCGCCGCGCTCGAACGCCCGGACGTGTACATCCGCAGCGTGCTCGGCGAGCGCGCGGAGGTCGCGCCATGACGGACCGCCGTCCCTGGCTGCTGGTCTCGGGCCTCACGACGATGTGGTTGCTGCTGGTGGACCGCGTCACGTTCGGACAATTGCTGCTGGGCCTCGTCGTCTCGATGACGATGACGTTCGGCTTCCGCAGCGTGCGCCCACTCATTCCGCGGCTTCGGCACCCCGGCAGCGCGCTGCGACTGATCGGCCGGGTGTTCATCGACATCGTGCGATCCAACTACGCGGTCGCGCGCATCGTGCTCGGTCTCACCGGCGGCCGCGAGATCCATTCTGCCTTCGTCGACGTTCCGCTCGACATGCGCGACCCGCACGGTCTCGCCGTGCTCGCCGCCATCGTCACCTCCACGCCGGGCACGGTGTGGGCGAACCTGTCCGTCGACGGGACCACGCTCACGCTGCACGTGCTCGACTTGAGGGACGAGTCGGCGTGGATCGACACGATCAAGCAGCGATACGAAAAGCTGCTCATGGAGATCTTCGAATGAGTGCCTTCCTCGATTTCGCCATCGGTTTCGCGCAATTGTGTTTCGTGCTGGCGATGACGTTCGCCGCGGTGCGTCTCCTGCGCGGTCCGCGCGCACAGGACCGTGCGCTCGCGCTCGACACCTTCTACGTCAACGGCATGATGACGCTCCTGGTGCTCGGCATCCGCTCCGGGACGACCATCTACTTCGACGTCGCGCTGCTGATCGCGCTGTTCGGGTTCGTTGGGTCCATCGCCCTGTCGAAATTCCTGCTGCGCGGCGAGGCCATCGAGCCATGAACGGTTACGAGATTCCCGATTGGGCGATGCTGATCGCGAGCGTATTGCTGATCCTCGGTGGCCTGCTGACGGCGCTCGGCTCGCTCGGCCTGGTGCGGCTGAAACATTTCTACCAGCGCATGCACGGCCCTTCGATGGGCAGCACGCTCGGGATCGGCTGCGTGCTGATCGCCTCGATGCTGATCGCGTCGATGCGCGGCGGGCGGCCCGTGGTGCACGAGGTGCTGATCACGCTGTTCGTGATCACGACCGCGCCGATCACCGCGACGCTGCTGATGCGCGCGGCGGTGCAGCGTCCCAAGGACAAGTGATGCGCGGCGGACTCGTGTCGGCGCTCGCCGCCTGCATGATGTCCGTGGCGTCGGCGCAGAGCTCGGTGCCCGGCGGAAGGCTCGACGCGTACTTCGATTCGCTGGAGAAGAGCGGCGCGGTCAGCGGCAGCTTCGCCGTGTCCGAACGTGGCGTCGTGCGTTATCGACGGTCCATCGGCTTCGCGACGATCGAAAATGGCGTGCCGCAGCCCGCCGACGCCGGCACTCGATATCGCATCGGCGGCGTGTCGCGGCTGTTCACCGCGGCGCTCGCGCTGCAGTTCGCGGAGCGCGGCAAGATCACCCTCGACAACCGGCTGGCGGAATTCTACCCGGACCTGCCCAACGCCATCGAGATCACCTACCGGAACCTTCTGCAGCAGCGCAGCGGGCTGTCCGACTACACGCAGGCGCCGGATTTCGGCGCCTGGCGCACGGCGCCGCGCACGCAGGCGGAGATGCTCGCCGTCATCACCCGCGGCGGCGTGCGCTTCCCTCCCGGAGAGCGCGCGGAGGTCAACGACACCAACTATCTACTGATCGGTTACATGCTCGAGAAGGTCGACGAGCGTTCCTACGACGACATTCTCACGCGGCAGATACTCGGCAAGCTGGGGCTCGTGCGCACCTATTTCGCGGGTACCGGCCTCGCGGCCACGCTCGAAAGCCGGTCATACCGCTGGACCGGGGAAGGCTGGCAGCCGGAGGTCGAAAGCGATCCGACGGTCGATGGCGGTGCGCGCGGCGTCGTCTCGAATGCGAATGACCTGGCCATGTACCTCGACGCGCTGTTCGCGGGCAAGGTCGTCACGCCGCACAGCCTGGCCACCATGCTCGGCGAGAACGGCAATGCGGGCATCGGGCTCGAGAGCGTGGAGATGGCCGGCGCGACGGGCTTCGGCGCGCGCGGCGCCATCGAAGCGTTCGAGGTGTTCGCGTATTACTTTCCCGAGCGCAGGGTCGCGATCGCATGGACCGGCAACGCCGCGCGAATGCCCGTCGATCGGATTCTCGAAGAGACGGCCGGGATCGTTTTCAAACGGCGGAAGTGAGAATCCGGATACGCGTCAGGGAATGAGCACCGACGCGCCGGTCGTCCGGCGCGCTTCCAGCTCCTGGTGCGCGCGGGACGCTTCCGCGAGTGGATAGCGCTGGTTGATCCGGATCTTCACCCACTTCTTCTTCACGGCCGCGAACGTTTCGCGCGCCATCCCCTCGAGATCGTCACGATCCGCGGTGTAATCGAACAGCGTCGGACGCGTGAGGTACAGCGAGCCGCGCTTGACGAGCTCGGCGGGCGCGATCGGCTCCACCGGGCCCGACGAGCTGCCGTAACTCACCATGAGGCCCCGCTTGCGCAGGCTATCCAGCGATTCGAAGAAGGTGTCCTTGCCGACCGAATCGTAGACGACATGCGCTCCGAGGCCCTTGGTGAGTTTCTTCACCGACGCCGCGATCTCGTCGCGGCCGCGCACGAGCACGTGTTTGCAGCCGCTCTGCTTCGCGAGCTTCTCCTTGTCCGGGCTGCCGACGACGCCGATGACGCTGGCGCCGAGCGCGCGGCCCCATTGCGCGAGCAACATGCCGACGCCGCCCGCGGCCGCGTGTACGACGATCGCGTCGCCGCGATTCACCCTGTACGTATGCTGCAGTAGATAGCAGGCCGTCATGCCCTTGAGCATGAGCACCGCGGCCTGCTCGTCGGCGACGCCGGCCGGGATTTTCACGACGCGGGCGGACGGCACGTTGCGCACCTCGCAATAACTACCCGGCCTCGAGGTGACGTAGGCGACGCGCTGGCCGACCTTCAGGCCGCGGACCTTGCGGCCGATCGCCGTGATGACGCCGGCGCCTTCCCGGCCCAGTCCCGCGGGCAGTGGCTGTGGATAGAAACCCGTGCGGTCGTAGACGTCGATGTAGTTGATGCCGATCGCGGTGTGCCGCAGCTGCACCTCGCCTGCGGCCGGCGGGTCTACCTCGACATCCTCGAGCCGCATGACCTCCGGGCCGCCCGTTTCGTGGATGCGAATGGCGCGGGACATGCGGCTCTCCTGGAAGACGACGGGTTACCCAGAGTATCCCCGCTCGCCGTGCTCGGCGAGATCGAGCCCCTCGGTCTCCTTCTCCTCCGACACGCGCAATCCGAACATCGCGTCCATGAGCTTGAGGATGATCCACGTCAGCAATACGCACCACGCGGTGGCGACCACGATTCCGACCGCCTGCACGCCCACCTGGGCGCCGATGGACTGCTGCACCGGGAATCCCGTTCCGCCGAGGCTCACGGCCGCGAACACACCCGTGAGCAGGGTGCCGACGACGCCACCCACCCCGTGAACGGGCGACACGTCGAGCGAGTCGTCGACCTCGAGCTTGCGCTTGAGGAATTGCGTCGCGACGAAGCAGATGGACCCGGCAGAAAGGCCGATCGCCACCGCGCCCAGCGGTCCGACGAAGCCCGAGGCCGGCGTGATCGTGCCGAGGCCCGCGACCATGCCGGTGACGACACCCAGCATCGACGGCTTACCGTATTTCTTCCATTCGATGAACATCCACGCGAGCGCGCCGGCCGACGCACCCATGTGCGTGGTCACCATCGCCATGCCCGCCGAGCCGTTCGCGGCCAGCGCGCTGCCCGCGTTGAAGCCGAACCAGCCCACCCACAGCATGCCCGCGCCTGCGACCGTGAGCGGCAGGCTGTGCGGCGTCATCGCCGTCTGCGGAAAACCGCGGCGCTTGCCGAGGACCAGCGCGCAGATCAGCGCGGAAACACCGGCGCTCACGTGCACGACGATGCCACCCGCGAAATCCATGACGCCGAGCTGCGCCAGCCAGCCGCCGCCCCAGACCCAGTGCGCGAGCGGAACGTAGACGAGCAGCAGCCACAACGCGGAGAAACCCAGCACCGCCGAGAAGCGCATGCGCTCCGCGAACCCGCCGATCACCAGCGCGGGCGTGATGACCGCGAAGGTCATCTGGAACATGACGAACACGGTCTCGGGAATCGTCCCCGATAGCGATTCGCGAGTGACGCCCTGGAGGAAGGCCTTGTCGAGGCCGCCGATGAGCGACTGCGCGCTTCCGCCGTCCGTGAACACCAGCGAATATCCAACCGTCATCCACAGCAGCGAAGCGACGCCGGTGATGGCGAAGCACTGCATGAGGATGGAGAGCACGTTCTTCGACCGCACGAGCCCCGCGTAGAACAACGCGAGTCCGGGCAGAGTCATGAACAGCACCAGCGCGGTCGCGGCGATGATCCAGGCAGTGTCGCCTTTATCGGCCGCGGGCGCGGCGTCCTGCGCGTACGAAATCAACGGGCATAGCAGCAAGCCGAGCGCCGCCGGCGCCCGGTAGATAGAGAATCGCATTTTTCCACCCCTCTCGTTGACGGCGAACGGAGCCGTCACTCAATTCACGTACGAGCGCCCGCCCCTGTCAGAGAACGAAGCCCGTTTGTTTATCTAGTTAGCGGAGCGCCCGTTCGGAAGTGAACGGGCGCTCGTTGAATCCCGGGCGTGAGCCCGTCACAAAGCGCTGTTGTCAGTCTCACCGGTACGAATGCGGATCACGCGATCGATATCGGTGATGAAGATCTTGCCGTCGCCGACCTTGCCGGTCTTGGCGGCCTTCAGGATCGCTTCGACCAC
>JAEZCR010000250.1 GCA_023433465.1 Pseudomonadota bacterium
ACCGCGCCGACGCGCGCCTGGTCGATGGCGTGCGAGGACACTTCCATCGCGACGTTCGCGGCGCCGCCGGCGCGCAGGCTGGCGAGCGTCCGCTGCACGGTCACCGCGTCGCCGGTGGTCAGCGAACTCGCGACGAGCGCGCGCGGCCGGCCCGTGCCGATGGTGCCCATGTAGGCCGCGCCGCGACCCGAGAGCTCGAGCGCCTGCGCGAGTAGATAGGCGCAGGTCGTCTTGCCATTGGTGCCGGTGATGCCGGCCACCGACAGGTGCCGCGATGGCGAATCGAAGAAGCGGTCGGCGATGAGGCTCGCGTGCTCGCGCAGCCGCGGAACGGGGGCCACGACGATTTCCGAAGGCAGGTCGGGGACCACGGCCACCGGCGCCGGCTCGAACAATACCGCGCGCGCGCCGTTCGCCACCGCCTGCGGCGCGTACTTGAGACCGTGCTCGGCCGTGCCGTGCACCGCGAGAAACGCGCTGCCGGCGCGCGCGGCGCGACCGTCCTGAGTGAGGTCGGTCACCGCGACGTCACGTGGTAGTTCGGCCAGGCCCTCGACGAGGCTGGCCAGACTGCGGGAGTTTCCGGACGGCGCGTTCATCGTGTCGCCACCCGCTTCTCCGGCGATGGCGCGTCGTTGACCGGCGCGTCGGGCGGCACGGCGAGCAGGCGCAACGCGCCGCCCACCACGCCCGAGAACACCGGCGCCGCGACGTCGCCGCCGTAGTACTTGCCGGCGCCCGGCTCGTCGATCATCACGACCGCCGCGAGCCGCGGCGCGCTCGCGGGCGCGACGCCGCCGAACACCGCGAGATATCGATCGGTGGCGTAGCCGCCCGCCGTGGCTTTCCACGCGGTGCCGGTCTTGCCGGCGACGGTATAGCCCGGAATCGCCGCGTGTTTGCCGCCGCCGTCCGGCGCGACCACCGACTCGAGCAGGTGGATCAGCATGCGCGACACCCCCTCGTCGAGCGCGCGCACGCCTTCGGGCGGCGACTCGACGCGCAGGAACGACACCGGGCGCGCGACCCCGTGCGAGGCGACGGTCGCGTAGGCATGCGCGAGCTGCAGCGGCGTGATCGAAAGACCGTAGCCGCGCGACATCGCCGAGATGCCGACCGGGCGCCAGTGCGAGTAGTGAGGCAGCAGTCCGGCCGACTCGCCCGGGTAACCACTGGTCGTCACCTGGCCGAAGCCGAGCGCCGTGAGCGTGCCGTACATCTGCGCGGGCTCGAGCGACAGTGCGACCTTGGTCATGCCGACGTTCGAGCTCTTCGCGAGGATGGTGGCGAGATCGACCGTGCCGAGGTTGTGGGGATCCTCGAGTAGTTTGGCGCCGACCTTGATGTAGCCCGGGTTCGTGTCGATGACGCTGCGCTCGGAGAACTTGCCCGACGCGAGACCCGCCGCCACGACGAACGGCTTGATCGAGGAACCCGGCTCGACGATGTCGGTCACCGCGCGGTTGCGGATCGCCTTCGCCTTGATCTGGTCGCGATCGTTCGGGTTGTACGTCGGCTGGTTGACCATCGCGAGCACTTCGCCGGTCGACACGTCGAGCACGATCACGCTGCCGGATTTCGCGCGCTGGTCGCGTATCGCGGCTTTCAGTTCGCGGTACGCGAGGTACTGGATGCGCAGGTCGATCGACAGCACGAGATTGCGGCCGGGCCGCATCGCGCGGATCTCCTCGACGTTCTGCACGATCTTGCCGTAGCGGTCCTGGATCACGCGCTTCGCGCCGTCTTCGCCGGCGAGCCAGTGATCGAACGCGAGCTCGAGGCCTTCCTGGCCCTCGTCGTCGACGTTCGTGAACCCGAGGATGTGCCCCGCGACCTCGCCCGCCGGGTAGTAGCGGCGGTATTCGCGCATGAGATAGACACCCGGAATCTCGAGCGCGCGGATCTTCTGCGCCTCGGATGGCTGCATGTGCCGCACGAGGTACAGGAACTCGCGGTCGAGGTTCGAGGTGAGGCGGCGAGCGATTTCGTTCTTGTCGCGCTTCAGCGCCTTCGCGAGCCGCGGTAGCTGGTCGCTCGCGAGCGCGAGCTCCTTGGGGTTCACCCACACCGAATCGACCGGCGTCGAAACCGCGAGCGGCTCGCCGTAGCGATCGGTGATCGTGCCGCGCGTCGCCGTGATCTCCGCCACGCGGGAGAAACGCGCGTCGCCCTGGCCCGCGAGGAACTCGTGTTGCTTGAGCTGCAGCTGGACCGCGCGCCACGCGAGTCCGACCGCGCCGCACACGAGCAGCGCCAGCACGAAATTCGCGCGCCAGCGAAATCTGCCGGCGTCGTCGCGCGCCGAGGACGCGGACCCGCTCTCGCTCCGTCCGCGGGAATCGCGGCGCTTGCCAGAAAAGATCTTCACGGCGACACCAGCTCGATTTCCTTGGGTGGCGGCATCGCCATCCGCAGCTTGGTGCCGGCCACATTCTCGACGAACGCGTGCGTCGACCAGGCGCTCTGCTCGAGCTGCAGCTGGCCCCATTCGATCTCGAGATTGTCCCGCCGGACGTTGAGCCGTTCCAGCTCGACGAACAGTTCGCGCGCGCGATGCTTACTGTAGATAGCTCCCGCCGCCGACGCGAGCGCGGCCACCCACAGCAGCGGGATGACGACGGCGAGAAGTTTGTTGGCGGGCGCTGACATCGGCATCTACCTGACCTTCTCCGCGACCCGCAGCACGCTCGAGCGCGCACGCGGATTGGCGGCGAGCTCCTCTTGCGTGGCGCGGATCTTCGAGCCGATGCGTTTCAGCCTCGGGAGCGCCGATTCCGGGATTACGGGCAACCCCGCGAACACCGGGTTGACCGTGGAGTGGGCCTGGATGAACTGCTTGACCGCGCGATCTTCGAGCGAGTGGAAGCTGATCGCGGCGAGGCGCCCGCCGACCGCGAGCAGTTCGAGCGCGCCCTCGAGCGCGCGGCGCAGCTGCCCGAGCTCGTCGTTGACGTGCATGCGCAGCGCCTGGAACGTGCGCGTCGCGGGATGTTTGCCGGGCTCGCGCGTGCGCACGGCGCGCGCTACGAGATCGGCGAGCTGCAGCGTGGTAGTCAGGGGTTGGGTCTTTCGTGCCGCGACGATGTCTGCGGCAATCCGCCGCGCGAAGCGCTCCTCCCCGAGCGTCGCGATCACCTAGCGAATCTCAGGCTCGCTCGCTCGCGCGAGCCATGCGGAAACCGGTTCGCCGCTCGTCGGATCCATGCGCATGTCGAGCGGGCCGTCCGCCCTGAAGCTGAAACCACGTGTGGGGTCGTCGAGTTGTGGTGAGGAGACGCCGAGGTCGAACAAGATGCCGCGCACGGGCCGGCCCGGAACGAGCTCCGGCACGCGCGCGGCGATATCGGCAAAC
>JAEZCR010000253.1 GCA_023433465.1 Pseudomonadota bacterium
CGAGCAGTTCTGGCGCACGTTCGGCGATCCGGCGCTCGATGAGCTCGTCGCCGAAGCCCGCGCCGCCAACCACGACGTGCGCATCGCGCTCACCCGCGTGAACGAAGCGCGCGCGCTGCGCCGCGACTCGGCCTTCGACCTCGCCCCCAGCATCGAAGCCACCGGCGGTTATACGAAGACCCGCAACTCGCGACTTTTACCGGGTGCGGTGCCAGGCACCGTACCCCGGCAAAACGAGTACTACGACGCGGGGTTCGATGCGTTCTGGGAGCTGGACTTCTTTGGCGGCGTGCGGCGCGGACTGGAAGCGAGCGACGCGGATCTCGGCGCCATCGAGGCCGCGCGACGCGACGTGCTCGTCACCGTCACGGCCGAAGTCACGCGCACCTACTTCGAGCTGCGCGGATTCCAGCAGCAGCTCGACGTCGCGCGGCGCAACGTGGTGAACCAGAAGGCGACGCTCGATCTCGCGCAGGCGCGGCTCGATGCCGGCGGTGGCACGGAGTTCGATACGGCGCGCGCGCAGGCGCAGCTCTCCGGAACGCTCGGCACCATCGGTCCACTCGAAGCCGCGGTGGCGCGCGCGATCCATCGCCTCTCCGTGCTCGTCGGGCGTGAGCCCGGCGCGCTGCGCGCGCAGCTCGCGCCCGCTCAGGATCTACCGCCGTTGCCCGGCATCGTGCCGGTGGGTGATCCGGCGGGACTACTGCGCCGCCGGCCCGACATCCGCATCGCCGAGCGCGAGCTCGCGGGCGCCACGGCGCGCGTCGGCGTCGCGGTCGCGGACCTGTTCCCGCGCGTGACCTTCACGGGCAGCGCGGGCTACATCGCCGGTTCGTCCAGCGCCCTCGGCGACCGTGGCTCGGACGCCTACACGCTCGCCCCCGGCATCTCCTGGGCCATCTTCGATCTCGGCCACGTGCAGGCGCGCATCGGCGCCGCGAAGGCCCGCAACGAAGGCGCCCTGCTGCGGTACGAACACACCGTCCTGCAGGCGCTCGAGGAAACCGAGAATTCCCTGGTCACCCACGCCCGCGCCCGGGACCGGCTCATCCACGACGAGGAGGCCGTGAAGGCCAGCAATACCGCCGCCGATCTCGCCCGCGTACGTTATGAAAACGGCGCCAGCGACTTCCTGCAGGTCCTGGACGCGGAGCGCACCCTGCTGGAAACCGAGGACCGCCTCGCCCGCAGCCGCACCGAGGCCGCCACCAGCCTGATTGCGGTCTACAAATCGCTGGGCGGGGGCTGGGCACTGTAAAGTAAGGGCCATGAGCACCGACGCCGTATCAATGGAAGGACTGAGCCTCGAAGCGCGGGCCGCCCTCGAGGGCATGCCCTCCTTCATCCTGCCGCCGCTCGAATCCCGCGAACGGCTGCTGTCCGCCGCCGCGCGCGCCAGCCGCCTGCTGCTCGAATCTCCTGACGCGATGGAAGCCATGCCCGAAGTGCTGCGCATGCTGGGTGAAGCGGCCGACGTCGACCGCACCGCGCTCGCGCTCGCCGTGATCGACGCCGCCGGCGAACGCTGGCTCGTGATCAAGCACGAATGGATCGCCGAAGAGCTGCGCGGCATGTGCAACGGCGACTGCAACGACGACCAGTATTCGGACGTGCACTGCTCGATGCTGCAGGCCGGCAAGAGCATCGTGTACTGCAAGGAAACGATGCCCGAGCAGGAAGCCGAGAGCATCACGAGCGATCTCGCCAAGAGCTCCGCCATCGTGCCGATCCTCGTCGACGGCGAATACGTCGGCGTCATCGGCTTCGACGACTGGCGCCGCGCGCGCAAGTTCGACTCGTCCGTGGTCTCCGCGCTCGAGATCGCGGCCGGCCTCGTGGGCGCCGCGCTGCACCGCGAGCGGCTGGTCGAGACCATGCGCCGCGAGCGCGAGCTCGCCGCCGAGGAGCGCGTCCAGCAGCTCCATCGCGCGAACGCCACGCTGCGCGCGAACCTGCTGCGTCTCTCGCGCGAGAGCGATACCGCGGATTTCATCGCGAGCACGTTGATCGACGCCACGCGCCAGCTCGATGCCGCCGCGGCATACGCGATCGGCTTCGACACCGCCAACGACTGCTGGAAGGTCTTCATGTTCGTCGAGGACGGACGCGTGACCTCCCCGCCCTTCCAGGAAACGGCGACCGAGGCACAGACGCACGTCAGCGAAATCCTCAAGCAGTTCCGCGAGCCCATTTTCTATCCACTCGAGCCGCTCGACCGGCTCACGTGGCCGGGCGTGGCCGACTGGCATGCGCGCGAAAGTCACAAGAGCGTCTATCTGCTGCCGCTGGTGTTCGGCGAGAACAGCATGGGCTTCATCGGCCTCGTGTTCCGCCAGAACGAGGCGCTGACCGCAGAGCGCACCGAGATCGCGATGGCGTTCGCGCACCAGGCGACGCTGTCCATCGGCATCAAGAAACTCAGCATGGCCGCGAAGACCGCGGCGGTGCTGGCCGAGCGCAACCGCATGGGCCAGGAAATCCACGACGGCCTCGCGCAGGGTTTCACCGGCATCCTCATGCAGCTCGGCGCGGCGGAGGAAGCCATGCACGAATGCGCGCGCAACTCGCCGCTGCCGTCCATCCTCACGCGCATCCGGGATCTCGCGAAGGAAGGCCTGGCCGAGGCGCGCCGCTCCGTGCAGGCGCTGCGGCCCGATCAGACACGCCGCCTCGGACTCGAGTTCGCGCTGCGGCAGCTCGCCGAGCGCTCGTGCGTGCAGGGCCGCGTCGTGTGCACGTTCGAAGGCGGCATGCAGGGCGACGGGCTCGCGCCGGAGCATCAACACGAATTGCTCCGCATTGCGCAGGAAGCCGTCAGCAATGCACTTCGCCATGCGCAGCCCTCGCACGTCATCATCATGCTCAATGAAGACACCGCGTCCTGGTCGCTCGCCGTGCGCGACGACGGCCGGGGCATGACGCTGATGCCCGAGCTCTATGCGAGTCAGGGTTACGGGCTCGCGAACATGCGCGAGCGCGCGGGGGCGATCGGCGGCAAATTCGAGATCACGAGCAAACCCGGCGTCGGCACGCAGGTCGAAGTCCGCCTTCCCCGCCGGGTGGCCGCATGAGCGTGGCGGGAGCGAAAGTGGCCGCGCGCAAGATTCGCGTGATCCTCGCCGACGACCATCCTGTCGTCCGCGACGGCCTGGCCGCCATCGTCAATCAGCAGGCCGACATGCAGGTGGTGGCCGAGGCCGGCGACGGCGCCGAGGCGCTGGCGTTGTACGAACAACACAAACCCGACGTCATGGTGCTCGACCTGCGCATGCCGAAGATGGACGGCGCCGCGGTGGTCGCGAAGGTGCTGGAAAAGTATCCGAAGGCCTGCCTCCTCATCATGACCACCTACGACGGCGACGAGGACATCTTCCGTTCGCTGAGCCAGGGCGCGAAGGGTTACCTGCTCAAGGATGCGCCGCGCCAGGAGATCCTCTCCGCGATCCGCGCGGTCGCCGAGGACCGGCCTTACACCTCCTCGAGCGTCGCGGCGAAAGCGCTGCAGCGCATGGCAAAGCCCAGCCTCACGACCCGCGAGCTCACGGTGTTGCAGCTGGTGGCCGAAGGCCGCAGCAACAAGGACATAGCCCGTCGCCTCGAGATCACCGAAGGCACCGCGAAGACACACGTCAAGGCGATCCTCGGCAAGCTCGACGCGATCAGCCGCACCGAAGCCGTCGCTGTCGCCCACAAACGCGGCCTGATACATCTTTAAGAGGGTGCCTGGCACGGAAAAGCCGGGAGAAGGCGTGGGAATTGCACGTGTCAGAATGCGATGACCGTACACGCCAAGATTCGCGACTTCGCTCGCAGCGCGGTTTCATGAACACTGGAGCCGTAGATTCACGAACGCAGTCGAAAGACAGCACGAACGAATCTACACGTGGACACAGGGCCATTTTATGGATGTGCACTGATCCACAACGGAGGCCGCGTTTTCACGCGGCCTCTTTTATTTCAGGGTCGCTGAATCAGTCGCGATCGGGCGCGCCGAGCGGGAAATACTTGCGGAACGGCCGTGCCTCATCCACCGCGCGCGCGACCGACGGATGCGCCAGCAACCGCGCGCGGTAGTTCTTGAGGAATCCGAGCGATGGCGGAATCGGATGCGCCCAGTCGGCATAGAACAGCGACGGCGCCGCCGCGCAATCCGCCAGGGAGAAAGCTCCCGCCGTGCCCCACGTGCGGCCCGCGAGCCGCCCGTCGAGCCACGAGTAGATAGTGTCGAGCATGCCGCGCGCTTCCCGCACTCCGAAGGCATCGCGCTCCGTCTCCGGGCGCCGCGCGTCCAGCACGATCTTCTGCATCGGGTTCATCACGTAGTTGTCGAAGATGCGATCGAGCATGCGCGCCTCGATGCCGGCGTCGCCATCGGGTATCAGCTTCACCCGGCCCGGATGGTGCATCTGCAGGTATTCGATAATCGTGGTGGTCTCCACGATCGTGCGGCCCTCATCCACGAGAACCGGAAATTTCCGCATCGGCCACAACGCGGCGAACTCGGCCTGCGCGACCGGATCCTCCAGCATGCGGTACTCGAACGGCGTGCCGTTCTCATAGAGCGAGATGAGAACCTTCTGCGAATACGAAGAGAATGGATGGGAGTAGAGCTTCAAGCGTAGCGTCCTGTATTGCGGGCCTCGAGCTCGACCTGCGCCGTCAATTCTTCCTTCGGCCCGGAGTATGCGTCGAAGCACGCGCGATGTCCTGCGAGCGACATGTCCCCCTCACGCACGTAGTACTCGCGCACCCAGGACAGCAGGAATTCCAGCCGCTCGTCCTGCTCCTGTTTCGAAGCGTATTTGGGAGGCTCCCAGGGCCGCGCGCGGCAATTCGCGAGGCACTGCTCCTCGCCTGGATTCATGAACAGCAGCAGCGCGCCCGCGCGATCCGCGTGCCAGCGCGCGAGCGTGGACTTGCCGGAACCGGAGTTGCCGAGGATGGCGATTCGCATCCTGAGAAGCAGTCGTCAGCTCGCGTCCGCGGCCCGCAGGATCTTCTCCATCGCCTTGCCCTTCGCGAGTTCGTCGATGAGCTTGTCGAGGTAACGGATCTTCTTCATCAGCGGATCCTTGATCTCCTCCACGCGAATGCCGCACACCACGCCCTTGATGAGCGCGCTGTTCGGGTGGATCTTGGGCGCCTTGCTGAAGAAGGTTTCGATGTCGGCACCCTTCTTGATCTGCTGCTGCAGTCCCGCCTGCGTATAACCCGTCAGCCAGCAGATGACCTGGTCGACTTCCTTCTTCGTCCGCTGCTTGCGCTCCGCCTTCTGGACGTACAACGGGTAGACCTTCGCAAACGGCATTGCGTATATGCGATGTGCTGGCATGAGGCTAATATGCTAGAAACCTTCGCGATTTTCGACCTTCCCGATTCCGTCATACGAGCATGGAACCATGACCATCAAGAATTTTGCTCCCCGCCCGATGAAACTCAGCGTGTTGACCGCCGCCCTCCAGGAACTGACGCCGCGCGAGAAGCGCGACCCGGATCCGGACCTCGCGATCGAGGAATGGCTGGAATTCGCGCGCGAGATCGGCTCGCCCAACATCCAGCTCTCCGCCGCCTTGCATCCCACGCTGAGCGACGTCCCCGCCGAGGCGATGCTCGACCCGGTCGCGAACACACTCGACCTGCGCGCGCCGTTCGACAAGAACCGCGCCGCGCGCGTGCTCAAGGCGATGAAGGCGACGGGTGTCGGTCTTTCGGATCTCGCCTACTTCGACAACATGCTCGTCGACGATCCCACCGCGCGCAAAGCCAAGTTCGACTTCATGCTGCGCGTGTTCGATGCCGCGGCGCTGGTAGGCGCCACCGCCGTGTGCGGTTTCGTCGGGCGCTACATCAAGCTCGAGATGGACGAGAACCTCGTGATGTTCGAGCAGGAATTCATCCCGCTGCTGAAAGAGGCGAAGGCGCGCGGGCTCTCCTATCGCGTCGAGCAATGCCCGATGCCGGGCTGGAACGTGCTGGATCGCTGGCACAACAACATCGCATATGCGCCGGGTCCCTGGATCGCGCTGCATCGCATCTGCGAGAAACACGGCGTCGGCGACCAGTTCCGCATTCATTACGATCCGTCGCACGCGATCCTCATGGGCCAGGACACCCGCTCGATCTTCCAGTACCTGAAGGATGAGGGTTACCCTTTCCTCATCGGCGGCTTCCACGTGAAGGGCCAGGTGGTCGACTCGAAAGGCGTGTCTGCCTGGGGCTACGGCGGCCAGACGATGAACCGTGGCGACTGGATCAACGGCAAGCCGTCGCCGAAACCCGCCGACGCGGTGAACGCGTGGAAGAAGCAGGTGGCGCTCGCGGAGCACGAGCTGCCGGGCACCGCGAAGCACGATCCCCTCGCCTATCTGCAGAATCGCAGCGTCGACTGGCTGGACCATCAGCTCGCGGCGCGCGAGCTGCTGTCGATCGATCCGGCGGACACCTATCTGGTCGTCGAGCACGAATATCCGCCGGCGCGCATCCAGGACAAGGCGCGGCTCGCGCCGATCCTGAAAGGCTCACTCGCGTTCGTGAAGGCCATCGACGAGGCCGCGGCCGCGATGTACTCGCTGCAGCACGAGGTGATGGCCGCGCAGGGGATTCCGATCCAGGGCGTGGGCCGCCAGGCGTATCGTTCGTAAGGGTTGCTGTCCGCGGCTCAGTAGATCCAGCGTATTCCGACCGCGACGACCTGCGAATCGTATTGCAGGTTGGCGCGGTCGGAATCGCGGTCTTCGACGCGAGCCCTGACGTCGAAGTGCAGCTTGCGGAGCATGCGGTAGCTGAAGCCGAGCTCCTGGATCCATACGCGGTCATTGCGGAGATCCGGTGCAAGCCCGACTCCGCTGCCCAGATAGTCCTGATCCTCGATCCCTGCCTCGAGCGTGAACGCGAGGCGATCGGTCGGATGCCAACTCGCGGCGAGGCTCGCGCCCTCGGCCACGAAGTAGTCGGACTCCGCGTCGAGGTATGCGCGCAGCTTGCGCCAGCCGGCGAGCTCCAGGCGTACCTTGATGCTCGGGTCCCAGTGCAACGCCGCATCCCAGACGATGCCGCTGAAGCTGCCGCGCGTTTCCGCCAGCGTGGCGGCATCGGCGTAGTCGCGCCGCAGGTAACCGACGTTGCCGTCGAACGAAGTCTTCTCGCTGAACACGTAGCGCGCGCGGAAGTTGCCGCTGCGCTCTTCGAAGTCGCGGTCGAAGAGCTGCCCGTCGAGCGAACCCGACTGCTCGAAGTCCGCGCGGGTCGCGCGATAACTCAGCGCGAACTCGTTGTCCGACGCGGTCGTGAACTGCAGGCCGAGGCTCGCGGAATCCGTGGCCGAATCGTCGACGCGCCGCTCGATGGCGCTGTGCCCCGTATCCGCGTGACGCCCCGCGGCGCGCAACGACCACTGCGGGCCGAGATGGAATGCCAGCTTCCATGACGCACCGAGGGTTTCGACCTCGTCGCGCCCGAGGAACCGGGTGTTGGCGAAGTTCGCGAGCGATTTCCGGTAGTCGCCGCCGAACTCGCCGGCCCATCGACTGCCGGCCTGCCATTGCCATCGCGCGCCAGCCTGTCCGGACGTGTTGTCGAGGTGATCGTTGTTCGCGTACGCGTCGTGATTGGCCTTGGCGTCGAGGATCACGGTCTGCCGCGACCACTGCCATTCCTGTTCGAGCCCGAGTGAGATCCGGGTGATGTAGTCGGTGCGCTCGATCGCGGGATCCACCAGGGCAGGATCCGCGGGCAACCGGAAGAGGTTGTCGTCGTGGCTTTCCTGCGCGCCGAGAGTCAGTGTGAAACCCGGGTCCCGCTGCCCCTGCGCGTTCGCCGCCGGTAGTTGGAAGATCGCGAGCGCGCCCAGCGCCAGCCAACGATGTTTCATGCCGCACCTCCAATGGCCCATGCCGATGCCAGCAACGCGACGCCGGCCGGCAGGATCCAGCTACTCACGTAACGGCCCATCCCGATCGGCTCGAGCGGCCTGACGAACAGTGGATAGGCGATCAGCGTGACCGCCACCTGGATCAGCGACAGCGCGAGCGCGAAGGCGGTGAGGCTCGGCGCGAGCGCGGCGATCAGCAGGTTGGGCAGCCACGTCAGCAGCGACACACGCAGGTTCCAGGTGAACTCGTTGCGCGTACGGCCGGTGGCCTGCGCGAGCATGCCGGCGTTCTGGCCGAGCGGCCGCAGCGCGCCGAAAAGCGTCATCAACGGCACGAGGCTCGCGACGGCCGCGAATCCCTCGCCGTACAGGATCCTGACCACCCACGGCGCCATCATCGCGAGCGCGGCGTAGATGAAACCGCAGAAGATCGCCGTCGTGCGCAGTCCGCGCACGAACTCCGCGCGTAGCGCGGCCGAGTCGTGCTGGTGGAACGCGAGCGCGGGCAACGTGAGCCGCGCCATGAGCGGCTGCACGAAACGCAGTGGATAGCCGATCAGGTCCTTCGCAAGCGAGTACACGCCGAGCATGTCCGGACCCAGCGCCTTGCCGACGACCAGCTGGTCGGCCTGCATGCGCAGTTGGCTCACGAGCTGAGTGCCGGCCTGGAAGGTTCCGTAGCGCAGGGCGCGTGGCGCCAATACGCGGTCGAACGACCAGCCAGGATGCCAATCCCGCGGCGCCAAGGCCGCGAGCAACATCAGTTTCAACGTCGCGAACACGAGCATGCCGGCCACGATGGCGCGTGGCCCCCACCCCGCCGCCGTCAGCAGCCAGAGCACCAGCGCCAGGGCCGCGAGCCGCGCGCCGAGTTCGATCTGCGCGAGACGTGCCGCCTGGAATACGCGGATGTAGTTGGCCTGGTATTGGCCGCTGAGACCGATGACCAGGAAGTTGACCGCAAGCAGGTCGAGCAGCGGAACGAGATCCGGCATGTCGTAGAAATTCGCCACCGGCGTCGCGATCGCCAGCACGACGAGCGCACCCGCGAATCCGAGCGCCGCGCTGATCCAGAACAGCGTGGAATGCGAGCGCCGCGGCGCCTCGCCGAGATGCACGCAGAAGCTCGACAACCCCATGTCCTGGAATGCGCTGACGACGAACAGCATCACATTGACGATGGCGAGGACGCCGAACTCGGCCGGCGTCAGGAAACGCGCCGCGACCGCGATCTGCAGCAGTTGGGCCGCGGCGCCCACGAGCGTCACGGCCACGGTCCACGCGGCGGCGCCGGTGCGCTTGATCAAGGCAGGCACTCCGCGATCATGGCGCTCGCGCGCTGGCGCTCGCGTTCGACCGCGACCGCCACCTTCTCGCGCCACGCATCGAGCGAATGAAGCACCGTCATCACCTGCGCCATCAGCGAACCATCGAACAGCGACTGCACGGGGTGCGAGAGCTCGGGCAGTCCGAGCTGGCGCATCACACCCTCGGACTTGTGCTCGTAGTTGAGCGCGACCGCGGGCGTGCCGAAGTTCATCGCGATGATCGCGCTGTGCAGGCGCGTGCCGATGAGCAGGTCGCAGTCGGCGAACAACTCGCCGAGCCCGACGTCGTCGAGCTCCTCCATCACCACGTGGAACCGGTCGGGACGATTCACGCGCGCAGCGACGCGCCGCGCGTTCTGCCGGTCATCGCGCGGATAGTCGCCGATGCTCGTGCAGGTGGACGCGGCCACGACGTCGTACCCGGCGTCGATGAGCGCGTTCACCAGCGTGGCGAAGGCCGCCTCGTAGCTTTCCTGCGAGATCCCGAGTCGGCGGTCGAACGGCGCGAGCTCGCGCAACGTGATGGCGATCAGCGGCCGCTCGTCCGCGCGCGAGCGCAGGCACGCGGGCAGCTCCCGTGTGCGCTGCGAAGGCGGCACGGCCCAAGCGGTATCGGCCCCGCCCGTCACGTTTTTCGTCGGCAGTCGGCTGCGTTCGATGAGCGTGCGGCTCACGGGTTCGCGCAGCGCCACGCGGCGCGCGGCGCCCAACAACATGCGCGCCAGGCGGCTCGACAGCGCGCGCTCGAACGGCCCCAGGCTGTGGCCGGCGAGAAACAACGGCCGGCCCGCGAGCAGCGCCGCGAATGGATACTCGAACTGCCCGCCCCCGTACAGATCGACGAAGAACGAGCCGCCGACCTGGATGACCGCGTCGTAGTGCCGGAGCGCCGCCACCTGGCGCCGGAAACTCAAGGGCAACAGCCGGATCGGCCAACGCCATCCGGTGCGCAGCGCGAACCACATGATGAGCGGAAGCAGCCGGCTCGCGAGCCGATCCTTGCCGGGAAACCGCGCGGAGTCGTTGCGGTGCCAGTGCGCGAACGGATCGTCCTGGACGCGGCGGTCGAGCATGCGTGCGGCCACGGCCGGACTGCGGCTCACGACCGTGAGCTTCGCCTCCGGACGCTGACGCTCGATCTCGTGGATGAGACCGCGCAGGATGGCGCAGTCGCCCCGGTTCGCGCAGGTGTGGTTGCCGATGAGCAGCAGGTTCATGGCTGAGGCGCCACCTCGGCGAGCGCACTCGCGGGCGGGGCATGCTCGCGCAACAGCGCGTCGTACAGGTCTTCGAGCGCGCGGGTGCACTGCACGATATCGAAGCGATCGGCGATGAACGCGATGGCCGAGGCCGACATGTACGTCGCCAGCACGTCGTCCTGCAGTAGTTTGGTGAGCCTGTCGACCAGCGCGGACACGTCGCCTTCGGGAAAGGCGAAACCCGTGACGCCGGGAATGATCCCCTCGGTCGCGCCGCCGCGCGCGGAGGTGACCACGGGCACGCCGCAGGCCTGCGCCTCGAGTATGGAGATCGGCAGTCCCTCGGCATCGCCGTTGGACGCCGTGATGCTCGGCAGGCAGAAGACGCGCGCGCGGTCTATCTGCTTCCTCACCTCCTCGCTGCCGACGCTGCCGAGGAATCGCACGTTCGCGCCGAGGCTCGCAGCCACTTCGCGGAATCTCGCCTCGAGCGGGCCGTCACCGGCCATGACCAGCTCGGCATCGGGCACATGGCTGCGCACCTGCGCGAAAGCGCGAATCAGCAGCTCGCCGCCCTTCTTCTCCACCAGGCGGCCGACGTAAAGGATGCGTCGCGGGCGGGCCGCGACCGGCGTGCCCCCGAATGCGAAGCGATTGCGGTCGACGCCGATGTAGCGGACGGTAATGGACTCCGGCGCGATGCCGTAGTCGATCGCGCGCTGGCGGATCGCCTCGCTGACGGCGACGAAATGCACGCCGCGTTGCTTCGACAGTGCGAGCAACCGGTCGGGATAACGCCGGTTCGCGAGCGAGGTCCGGCTTCGCCGCCATTCGTGCTCGTGAACGTTGATGTCGAAGCCGTGCAGCGTGATCACCACCGGCAGGTTCAGCTTCTTGAGCAGCGGCCAGTAGTCGACCGCGTCCGTGCCGAAGTGCACGTGGACCAGCGCCGACTTCTCGGCGCGCAGACGATGCGCGGCGCCCGGTGGCGCGACGTGCAACTCTCGCAGCACGCGTTTGTACAGCCGGCTGCGTAGCGTCGGCGTCGCGCTGTGCAGGAGGCGCAGGTCGAGTCCGTCGACGGGCAACCCAGGCTCGATCCGATGCGTGCCGACGAGCACGGGCTTCCAGCGCGAGTACGCGAGCAACTGCTCGCGAATGAAGGTTTCCGAGTACGGCAGCAGGCCGGCGCGGCAGACGAGGACCTTGTTCATGGGTTCGTGAACCCGGGGGCTGTAGAGCCTGCGCACCTGGGTGCGGAACGCCGCGCCGCCGAAGCGGCGACGCGCTTCGGCGCGCGCCGCGACGCTCATGCGCACGCGCAGCGACGTGTCGTCGGCCAATTCGATGACGAGCTGCGCGAGCGTGTCGATCGAGCCGCCGACGAGGCCCGACGAGCCATGCGTCACCGCGTCGCGGTTGCCGATGCAGTCGTTGACCACGCACGGCACACCCGCGGCCATGGCCTGGATGACGGAGATCGGCAAACCCTCCCAGCGCGAGGTCTGTAGATAGACGTGCGCGCGCGACAACATCTCCATGACCTGCTCGCGCATGCGCCACCCGGTGACCTCGCAACCCGCCGCCTCGAGCACGGGCCGGTAGCCCGGCTCGCCGTCGCCTATCCACACGAATCGCACGTCCGGGCGCCGCTCGCGCACGGCCCGGGCCACCGCCGCGAAGGAATCCGGCGCCTTCTGGCGGGAGAGCCGGCCGAGGGTGACCACGATGCGTTCGTTCGTTTCACGGCCCTCGATGGCGAAAAAGCGCTCGTCCACGGGATTCTCGAGCAGCAGTGCCTCGCGTCCGGACAGTCGCGACAGCAGCTCCGCTTCGCCGCGACCGCAGCCGACCGGCGTCGCCCCGGTGCGCGCCGCCGCGAACTCCAGCGACTTGAATATGGCGTTCCGCACGCGCCGCTCGGGATCGAGGAACGAGAGCCCGTGCGGCGAATAGAACACGCGGCACGGCCAGCGCATCGCGTGGTGCGCGAAGCGCCCGATGAATCCGGCCTTGGACGAGTGCAGGTGCAGGACGTCCGGCTCGAAGTCCCGGACCGCGCGCGCCCGCGCGCGCCAGAAGTCGACGGCGAATTTCACGTGCAGGCCGGACGCAGGCGGAACGCGCACGAACTCGACGCCCGCGGGGAACAGCGCCGTGAGGTTGGCCGGCGTCTCGGACCGCTCGCTGTAGACGATGACCTGGCGCGCACCGGCCGCCGCAAGCTCATGCGCGAGCGACACGAGCACGCTCAACGTGCCGGAAGCGGCGCACTCCGTCGCGTGTATGACTTTCATGATGCGACGTTGCCCGCGCGCAGCGGCGTCTCCGACGCGATGGGTTCCGAAAGCCCCGCCCTCGCCCGGATTTCGGCGAGCACGCACTGCGCATTCGCGGTCCACGTGTAGTGCATGAGGCGCCGCGCGCCATTGCGCCGCAGGGTCTCGCGGATACGCGCGTCGCGCGCGGGCCCGCCCAGCACGGCCGCGAGTCCCGCCGGATCGAGCGGGTCGAAGTACAGCGCCGCGTCGCCGCACACTTCCGGCAGCGCCGCGGCGCGCGCGGCGATGACCGGACACCCGTTCGCCATGGCCTCGATCGCCGGCAGACCGAAACCTTCGTACAGCGACGGGAACAGGAACCACGCCGCGTGGGCATACAGCGTGCCGAGGTCCTCGTCCGGCACGAACCCCAGGAACTTCATGCGCGGATCGGCCGGTCCCGCACCGCGGAAGATGCGCGCATCGGCGGCGCCGGCCACCGCGATGGTCCAGGGCAGGTCACGCACCTTCGACAACGCGCGCGCGACGACGTCGAGGTTCTTGTTCGGTTTGAGACTGCCGACGAGCAGCAGATAGCCGCCGGCCATCAGGCCGTAACGCGTCATCGTCTCCCCGGCATCGCCGCGCGCCAGTGCGTGACTCCAGCCTTCACGCCCAACTACCACGCGATTGCTCACGCCGTAACGCGAGCGGATCTCCCGCGCCGAGAACTCCGACACCGTCATGACGCTCGCGACCCGGTTGCGCAACAGCGCCAGCAAGGCGTCGTGCCACCAGCGATATCGCGCCGAGAAACATTGCGGCACGGCGCGCACCGTCGCGTCGTGCATCGTGATGACCTGGTGCCGCTTGGCCACGGGCCCCGAGTAGCTGAAATTCACGAGCAGGTCGTCGCGCGCGAACAGCGGCAGCGTCACCTGTTCCCACGCATGGCCTGTCAGCCACGGCAGCCTGCGCACATGGATGTTCCGCAGAGACAGCTCGCCCGCATCCGGCGGAGTCGCAAGCACCAGTTCGAGACCCGGGCCCTGCTGCGGCAGGAGCGAGTCGAGCGCGAGCACGGTCTCCCTCGCGTAGCGCTGCACTCCCGTCTGGGATTGCGCAAGGAAGCGTCCATTGAGAATCACGCGTGTCACAGTCTCTCCTCGGTCTGCCATCGGCCCTCTCGCTTGCGGAACAACACGGGACTCCCGTTCTCCGGAAGCCGGGCGGTCAACGCCTGGAACTCGGGCCTGGCCTCCGCGAGGCTCGGCGCGCCCTCCTGCCATCCGCGAAATTGCGGCTCCAACGTCCATGCCATCGCCCATTCGCCGGCGTCGTCGGTCCCGGTCGCCAGGTAGTGGTGCGAGCCCATGCGGTAGGCCGCCACGTCGCCCGACACGAGACGCGCCACCTTGCGCGCGGCTTCGAAGGCGGGCTTGAGCGTGAGATTCGTGCGGACCAGGCCGAAGCGATGCTGCGCGTCGGCATTCGAGGGTCCGTCGTCGATGAGGTCGTACCACCACACGCCCGCGATCCACGGACGCGAGCGCGCCAGCAACATGAACCGCACGAGGTAGTTAGCAGCCGCGCGCTCGGAGACGCCGTGGCGGCCGTGGTTCGTGGGCCAGCCCATTTCGGTCACGTAGACCGGGATGTCGCGCGCAGGCTCGGCGGCTTTCAGCATTGCATGCAGACGATCGAGACTCAGGATCGCGCCCTCGGGATTCACGCGGTAGCGGAACAATGTGTAGCTGTGAACCGAGACGGCATCGACGTGTTCGAGCCCACCGGCCGCGATGAACTCCCGGAACCACTTGAGATCGACGCCCGCGGTGGAGCCGCCGATCACCTGCGCATCCGGGTTGGCGGCGCGGATCGCCGCCGCGGCGGGCGCGAGCATGCGCGCGTAGTCGGCGGCCGAGCCGCTCTTCGCCGCGGGCTTCGAGCCGAAACCGCTGTTCCACTCGTTCCACACTTCGAACTGCCGCACCGAGCCGCTCAGCGTCCTCGCGACGAATCCCGCGTAACGCGCATAGGCATCGATGCCCTTGGGAGTGACGGGAAAACCGCCGCCATCATGAAACTTGTTCCCGTACGCGAGGATCACCACAGGGCTGTGGCCACGCTCGGCCAGTGATTCCATCGCCTGCCGCGACTCGGCGTATCGCGCCGGGTATTCGAGAACGCCGGCGCTGCGCTCGACCCCGCTCCAGTACACGTCATCGCGGATGCTGTTGAAGCCGCCCTGGTCCACGAGTCGCAACACCGTCGACGCATCCGAACGCGCCATCGCGAGGTGCACGCAGACACCGAACTGGAATGCCCCGGCTTCCCGCGCGACGAGCAGCAAGGCGAGCAGCAGGCCGGGCATCAGCTTCATCGCGCCTCCGAGGGTGTCGCACCGTCCCGTTGCGCGGCGTGGCGGGCACTGAGCAGGTCGATGAGCACCGAGAGCGCCAGCGTGATCGCGATCGTCAGCGCGGCGGATGCGAGGCCGAGCAGACCGAGCCCGGTCTGCGACAGGGACTCGCCGGGAAACGCCATCAGCAAAGCCTTCTGCACCGAGACGTGCAGGATGAAGATGACGAGCGTGTGCCGGCCGATCAGCGCGAGCGGGCGCGCGAACGCCGCGTAACGGCTCAGCCCGCGCGACATACCGAGGGTCAGCACGCAACCGGCGAGCGCCGCCGCCAGCGCGAGCGCGAAGGGATCGAAGAGACGCAGATTGAGATCGACCTGTACCGTTCCGAGCGACAGCGCGAACACGAGCGCCGCGATCAGGATCGTGGCGGGATGCGCGGCGATGCGGCCCGCGGCGTCGCTGGTTCGCAGCATCTGCCCTGACCACACGAACGCAAGGCACAGCGGCAGCAGATCGAGGCTCCACGGCCAGCCGGTGTAATCGGCCATCGGCAGTACCGCCGCCGCTCCGACGGCGAGTACTGCCGCGGCCGCCCAGCCCGCGCTCTTGCTCACGCCGAGCGCGAGCACGTGCGTCGCGACCAACGAGAGGAACAACGTGGGCAGGAACCACAGGTGCGACCAGGGCAGCGTCTCGCCGGTCGCCCAGGCGATTCCGGCCAGCGTGCTCGACACCGATTCGTCGCGCGTCACGCACTTGATCGCGCCGACAACCACGGCCGCGAGCAGGAAGGGCGCGAGCAATCGGCGCGCGAGCCTGGTTGTCGCGCGTCGCGGGTCATCGGGACGCATCACGCGACCGCTCAACAGGAAGAAGAGCGGCACGTGGAACAGGAAGATCCCCGCCACCAGCGCCGGCCACGCCATGCTGAGCGCGCGATTGTGGCCGAGCACGACGAGCGTGATGGCGATGCCGCGCGCCACGTCGATCGTCATGTCGCGATCGACGCGCGGATTCACTGCGTGGGACATGGAAGTGTCCCCGGTTGCTGAACGACCGCGGCCGGCGCCTGCCGCCGCAGGTGTCCCGACGCCACGCCCGCGATCAGCCAGAACGTGGCCTGGACCAGGTCGGGAATGGCGATGAACCAGACGATCAGGAAGCCGATGAGCCCGAAGCACAGTTGGCGCGACTCGGCATCCGCAAGGCCAACCGCGCGACGATAACAGGCGACCACGAGCGTGCCGGCGAAGGCGCAGAACGCGAACACGCCCGGCAGGCCGGTGGTGGCCAGCAACGTCGCCAGGAAACTCGACGCGCGCGTGCTGCCGACGCCTACCCCAAGGCCCGCGCTCTCGACGAAGGTCTGCAACGCCAGCGCATCCGCGGTGCTGCGGCCGACGCCCGAGGAGCTGTCCGCCTTGTTGAGCACCAGGTCCTGCAACGCCTGCGAGTCGAGCAGTAGATAGTCGACGCCCACGAACACGAGACAGGTGAACGCCACGGCCGCGGCGACGCGCATCTTGAGGCTGCCCGCGACGCGCTTGTCGAGCAGCAGCCACACGCCGACCAGCGCCACCAGCCCGAAGTACCCGAGCGACGAGGTCGACAGCATGAGCACGCACAATGCGAACACGCCGAGCGCCGGTGCGCGGCCGCCCAGCAGGAACAATCCGAGGCATCCGACGAAGTTGTAGCCGAGCAATGATGGCTCCCAGAACGTCGACGAGATGCGCTTGATGCCGCCCGCCATCTGGTCCGGGAATTGCCCCACTCCCGTATTCGAGTTGATGACCTCAGTGGGCCACGGCAGGCCTGTGTAATACGCGACCAGCTGATACAGGCCGAGCCCGCACGCGAACGCGAGGCCATACGCGACGCCTTTCAGCGCCCAACGCACCCCCTGCTCCCGAGTCGCGACGAGGTAACTCGCGAACGAGAACAACATCAAGTTGGCCACCAGGTAGAAGGACTGGATGACGTTCGTGCCCGAAGGCGAAACTGCCGTGAACGCCGCCTCGTTGATCGAGCCGCGGCTGCCCATGGCATGCGCGATGCCGGCGAAGACTCGCGGCAGGAAAATCGCGCCGACGAGCCCGATCGCCGTGAACGCGAGCAACCAGAGCTGCGGCGCGGTCCACCCACCGGCCGCCGCCGGACCGTTCGGGCCCACGCGCATCCTTTCGCGCAGGTAGTGAACGAATCCGACGGCGGTCAGTAGATAGGCTGGCGCCATGCCTGCCAGGCGTCCGCCGGCCGTCAGGATGAATGGCGAGGCACCTTGCAGGAAACACGCGAACCCGGTCGCCGCGAGCCAGTGCAACGGGCTGCGCAGCGCCAGGGCGAGCAGGACCAGGAAGAACGGCCAGAAGGCGGTCAGCTCCATGTGCCTCCTGCCGCCCAGGGACGCGAAAGGCCCAACGCCGCTCGCTCATCGCCGCGGGCCATCGCGGGTTCCAGCAGGCGCAGTAGTTCGCCCGCCTTCGCGTTCCAGTCCTCGGCCCGCGCGTGCTCGCGTGCACTCTCGACCAATGCCTCGTCGGCAGCCCTCGCGAACGCATGCGCGACGGCGGCCGGGAACGCGTCTTCGTCGGACGCCACGCACAACGTCGGCGGAAACGACGCACCCGGCCGCATGGTGGAGGTCGCCGCGACGGTGAGTCCCGCCGCGGCGTATTCGTACAGCTTCATCGGACTGCGGCCCGCGTTGGCGGCGTTGCGCGAAAACGGCAGCAAGCCCACGGCGCAGGCGCAGAGCAGCGCCGGCAAGCGTCGATACTCGACGGACCCGAGCGCGATGACGTTGGGCAGGCGCAGCGCGCCGGCGACGCGCTCACTACCCGGCCCGGCCATCAGGAAGTGGATGCGCGGCAGCGCGCGCGCGGCGTCGCGTAATGCGGCGACGCCGAAGCGGCCGTCGAAGGCGCCGACGTAGATAGCCCGTGTCGCACGCTCGCCGGGCAGATCCGGCACGCCCTCGCCGGCGCGCCCGGAGGCAAGATGTTCGTAGTCCACGCCGTTGCCGATGACGTGCACCGTCCGCCCGCTCAACGCGCGCAGGTGGGCGGCCACGACTTCCGACGTGCCGATCAACACATTGGCGCGCCGGCAGAGTTCCTGTTCCAGATCGACGATTTGCACGTCGCCCCGCATCTGCGCGTACAGGTCCGTGGCGCGATACACGAGGGCCTTCGGCGAGCGCACGACGAGCCCGGCGAGCCGCGGCTCGTCGACGATCAGCGCATCGGCGTCCTGCAACCGCAACGAGGTCACCGGCGACATGGGCGTCGCGAGCAGTGTCGCGACGTGCATCGCCATGAGCGACCGGCTGCGTTTCGCGAGCGCCCAGGGCAGTAGTGAGAGCGGCACGACGTCGCGCACACCCGCGAAGTCGCTGCCGCCGCGCATCCAGCGCGCGAACCGGCGCCGCGTGAACGCATCGCCCAGCCGCAGCAGGTGCGCGGGAGTCACCGGCGCGCTGACGTGCAACACGTCGTGACCACGGGTGACGAACGCCTTCGCGAGGTGATGCGAGCCCACGATGAAGTCACCGCCCATCGCGGTGTGACTCAGGAAGGCGGCCTTCATGTGGTGGCGCTCCCGACGAGCAGCCGGCGCGCGTCCGGCGGCATCGCGAGCACGAGGTCGCCCAGGAATTTCTCCTGTAGTTCGTAGCGCGCGGCATCGACGGCCGCGGCGTCCGGCACGATCTGCGAAACGCGCACCAACATGCCGTCGACCACCCTGCCCTGCAGGCCTTCGGCGAAGATGTGCGCGCGCGTCCTCCAGGCGTTCGTGCTGTAGAGGTCGCCGATGCGAATCCAGTAGCTCACCGCTTCGCTGCGACCCGGCGCGCTCACGAGCATGCGCGCGCCCGGGACCGCGGGCGCCGCGAGCGTCGCGTCCGATTTGCGCAGCACCGCGTAACCCTGCGACGTGTAGCAAAGCTCCGGTCGGTGGATCTTGATCTCCTGGCGCTGGTGCCGGCCGTACGCGAGCGCGAGCATCACCACGTCGCCATTCGCGTTGACGTAGCTGCGCATGAGCACGTCGTCGTACGGCGCTTCGGGATCGGTTTCGCCCGGCCGCTGGCCGCGCGGATCGATGGCCGTCACCGGCGCGTCGAGCTCGCGCCAGTCCGCGAACTCCCGCGGCACGAGCTGCGCGAGCGACATCGTGCCTTGCGTCGCCGTCGCGCGCGGCGTGAGGTACCACGCCGCGGCCGCCGAGAGCAGCATCGCGAGCAGGAGAATCACCGGGCGGCGCGCGCTCATGGCGTATGCCTCGCCGGTATCAGGCGCGGCGGCGGACGCAGCGTGCGGCTGAACCACATCAGCAGGTGGTCGAACGCGAAGAAGCCGCCGAACGCCATCGCCACCTCGAGCAACCCCGCGTGGTCGTGGAACGCCTTGCCGCTGCTCTCACCGCGGTAGTAAGTGATGAGGACCAGCAGGATCACCCGGATGATGTTGGAGAGGAACGCGATCGGCAGGATGCTGAGCAAAAGCGCGATGTTGTGCGCGCGGCTCTCGTGTCCCGCCAGGTAGACGTACAGCAGCCCGATGCCCGACAGCGCGACCATCGAATTGAGCCCCGAGCACGCATCGGCGATCAGCAGACTGTAGGAGCCGATGGTCAGCACGACGCCGTCACGCGCGATGGGGTAGCCGAACAGGTGCAGCGTCGTGTCGACGACGGCCGAGACCCAACCCTTGAGCGGCAGCAGCACCTGGTCGAGCAGCGATCCCGGAATGGGCGCGAGAAACACGACTAGCGCGATCGGAAACCACATGCGGCGCAGTCCCTCGCGCCCCATCGTGAGCCACACCGCGCCGAGCAGGATCGGGATCTGCGCGATCACCTCGAACAGGTAGATGGACTGCGAGCGGGCGAGTACGTAGAGCAGCAGGCCCGCGGCGACGAGTGTCGCACCGGGCGCCGCCGGCGCGTTCGCGTCCACGCGCAGCGCGGCGCGCTGCCGCCACAACAGCCAGAGAATGATCGCGAGAATGATCGGCCCCTGCGCGTTCAGCTCGAGCTTCCAGAAGACGCGATACAGATCGACGTACGTCGGCACGAACAGCAGCGCGAGACCCACGACCACCAGGGCCCAGCTCCATCGCGTTGCAGGTGATGCCGCGCGCATGCGCGTTCACGCTCCGAGCATGACGGCGCCGACGAGTTTCGCGCCGGTGGGCGCCAGGCGCGCCTTGGTCGCCTCGATGTCCGCCACGCGCGTCGCGTCGCGCTCGGTGACCAGCAGGCAGCCGCCGCAGCGCGCGGCGATCAATTGCGCGTCGGCGAATTCGAGCAGCGGTGGCGCCGTGGCGATCAGCACGTCGAAGCTCACCGGCAGCACTTCCATGAGATCGGCGAAAGTGGCGCGCGCCAGGAGCTCCTGCGGGTTCGGCACCGCGGCGCCTGCGCTCAGCACCGTCAGTTGCGCGAACCCGGGCACGTCCACGAGTCCGACCGCCAAGGGCAGGCGACCCGAGAGAATCTGCCCGAGGCCCTCCTCTTCGGCGAGGCCGAACAACTCACGCTGGCAGGGTGTGCGCAGGTTCGTGTCGATGAGCAACGTGCGTTCGCCGGTCTGCGAGAACGCGATCGCGAGATTGGCGGCGAGTTGCGCCGAACCGCGTCCGCCGCGCGCCTCGAGCACCGCGAGAGACCGCCGCTGCTCCGTGAACCAGCGCATCTTGAGTTCGCTGCGCAGTTGGCGCAGCGCCTCCGCCGCCGGACTCAGCGGCTCATAGGCTGCATACAGCGCCGTGTCGAGATTCGACGAGCCGTATTCGGCGACGGCGTATTCGAACTGCTGGGCAAGCCCGTCGCGCAACTCCGCTTCCGGCACGCGCGACCAGTCGAGATTCTTCTGCTTGTGAATGACGGTGGCCATGCGGCGAGGTACCTCGTGTGATCAGGCGGAGGCGCCGCGTGGCGCGAGGGTGAACATGCCCCGCTTCTTGCGGGCGATGCGGGGCGGCCGTTTCGGGCGCGGCACCTCGGCGAGCAGCACGACGCCGGTGGCGAGCGTGATGTCCGCGCCATCGCGTACGCGCCGGTCACGCCACTCGATCATCACCGCGAGCGCCATGCCGAACAGTGCGCCGAAGAACAGCGCCGCGATGGCGTTCAACATCACGCGCGGTCGCGCCGGAAACAGTGGCCGCGTGGCGGGTACGAGCACGGCCACCGCGCTCTGGTCGAGCTGGCTTTCGAGCCGCACCGCGCTCGCGCGCTGGGTGGCTGCGTCATAGGCGCGCTGCGCGCTCTCCACCTCGCGGGTCAATACCTCGCGTTCGTCGTTGGCGCGCTTCAACTCGAGGATGCGCTGCTTCTGCTGTTCGAGCGAGGCCTCCATCTCGCGGGCCCGCTGGGTGGCGATCTGCGCGGTCTGCTCGATCGAGCCCCGCGCGGTCTCGAGCTCCGCCGCCAGGCGGCGCCGCAGCGACTCCACTTCCGCGGCGGCGCTGACGTAGTTAGGGTGGCTCGACCCATACCGCTCGGCGACCTCCGCGAACTTGCTCTCCGCCCGCGTGAGATCCGCCTTCATGCTCTGCAGCAGGGTGTTGCCGAGGATGTCGGGCAGCTCGGCCGTGCGTCCCTTCTCGAGCGCCTGCTTCATCTGCTGCCGCCGCGTGTGGGCGTCGGTCGCGGCCGTCTGCGCCACGAGCGCTTCGGACGCGATGCCGGCGAGCCGCGCGGTCTCGACGTCGAGGCGACCGTCGGTCGTGACGAGTTCGTTCTCTCGCTGGTATTCCGCGAGGCGCGACTGGGCCGCCTCGAGCTTGGCGCGCAGGTCCACCAATTGATCGTCGAACCAACGCGCCTGGCGCTTCGCGGGATCGAGCTTGAGCTCGATCGTCGTCTGGATGTACGCCTCCGCCAGCGCGTTGGCGATCAAAGCCGCATCGCCCGCCTCGGGGGCCGCGTACGAGATGTGGAACACATTGCTGTTGCGCGACAGCTCGATCTCGACGTTCGCGAGCAGACGATCCGCGAGCCACTCGCGCAACTCGCCGCCGCCCTGCGAACGGTACTGGAATTCCTCCTGGAGCGCCCGGCTGTCGGCCAGCTTGTAACGATCCACGACCTTGAGCGCGACGCTGCGGCTCGAAGCGATGTCGGCCTGGGTGTTGAGATAACTGGTCAACTGCGGCGAGCGCACCGCGTTGCCCGTCACCGGGTCGATATCCTTGATCTCGGCCACCAGGGTCGCGCGCGCGACGTAGGTCTCGGGCAGGAGGAGGCTGACTCCCGTGACGAGCACGGCACACGTCACGAGCACGGTCAATACGAGACCACGCCGCGCGCGCAGGATCCGCAGTAGTTGGGCGAACGTCAAAACAGGCTCTCCTTGACGTACACCACGTCGTCTTCCCTGAGCAGCTCCGCGCTGGCGATGGACTTGGAGTGTTCGCGTCCCTCGGCGTCGCGGCGCTTGACGATCACGCGACGCTCCGAGCCGCGCGGCGTCAAACCACCGCCCGCGGTGATCGCCCGCGAGAGGGTCATGTTGCGCTCCAGTCGATAGGCGCCGGGCTTCTGCACTTCGCCGTAGATGTAGAAGCGTGGCGCGCGCAGCACGTTGACCGTGTCGCCGTGGTTCACCACCGGATTCTGGGAGGCGTCACCGCGGAACAGCGCCGCGAGATCGAGCGTCTGGCTGGTGCCGTTGCGCCGGAGCAGGACGGCTTCATCGCCGCCCGAGTCCTCGGCGACGCCGCCGGCCTTGGCGAGCAGATCGAGCACTCGGGTCGTGCCGTCGAGAAAATACTGCCCGGGCTTGCCCACCTGCCCCAGCACCGAGACCTTCTGACTCAGGTATTCGACGATGAGCACGGACACCTGGGCGCCGCGGATGAAGTTGCCTTCCTGCAGGCGCTGGGCGATCACCTGTTCGAGCTCGCGGGTGGACAGGCCCTCCGCGGCGATCTGCCCGATGAGCGGGAACGTGATGTTGCCGGACTCGCTGATGCGCACGTCGGCCGCGAGATCGGCATAGCCGAAGGTGGAGATCTTGAGAAGGTCGCCGGCGCCCAGTCGATAGTCTTCGCCGCCGCGGGTCGTGGCCGCGTCGGCCGCGTTCGCGCAGCCGGCGAGCCCGAGCGTCAGCAGGACGAGGTACGTCGACACTCGTCTGATCGACACTGGATTCATTCAGCGGCCCTCGAGGTATCCGCGCTCAGCGTGGGTTTCGCGGGCGCGTCCGCCGGCGATGCGTAGACGACCTTCGCGCTGGCGCGCGCCCGCTCGAGGTAGGCGTCGGTGGCCTGCCGATTGCGCGAATTGCGCAGGTACTCCTCGATCAGCGGCTTCGCGCGCTCGAGCGTGAGCGGCACATCGTCGTCGATGCCAGTGACCGACATGAGCAGCACGCTGCCGTTCTCGGCCGGATTGATGAAGAGATCGCCGACGCTGGCCTTGGCGAACGTGGGCAACTCGTCCACCGGAAGTTGCTCGGGCGAGATGCTCGCGAGCTGCGTCTCGTACTTGATGCCGCGTGCATCGAGGATGCCGCGCACCTCGTCGACCGACTTGACCTGCTTCAGCGCCGATTCCACCTGCGGCGTGAGATCCGCGTCCGCGGCGCGGAACGTGGTCACACGGAATTTGCGGCGATTCGCGAACAGCAGCGGCTCACTGTCGTAGTAGTCGGAGATCTCGGCCGCGGTGACCACGGTCTTCGGATACACCATGCGTTCGGCGAAGATCTGCGCGAGCAGCTGCCGTCGCGCGTTCTCCAGTGACTGCACGAAGGCCGTGTCGCGGTCTATCTTCGCGTCGAGCGCGGCCTGCACCAGCAGCGCCTCGGAGGTCAGCGAGTCGATGGCGCGCCTGCGCACGTCGGGCGTCACCTCGCGGACACCGGTGCGCTCGAGCACCCGGTTGAGCTGCATCACGGTGATTTCCTCGCCATTGACCGTGGCGACGACCTGGGATCCCTTGCCACCGCCCGTCGACGACGGCCCGCAGGCCGCGAGTAGTTGGGCAAGGGCGAGGCAACACGCCAGTCGCAGAGCCGGGTTCTTGTAGTGGTGAGTCATCGTCGTTCCCCTCAGTAAGCGCGTTTGTCGGTGAGCACCATGATGGCGGTGCGAAACAGGATCATGATGTCGAGCCACAGCGACCAATGACGCAGGTACTCGAGATCGAACTCGATGCGCTTGGTCATCGAACCGAGATCGTCGCCGCCGCGATATCCGTTGACCTGCGCCCAGCCGGTGATGCCCGGCTTCACCTTGTGGCGGACCATGTAGCCGGGAATGAGCCGGCGGTACTGTTCGTTGACCGCGACCGCGTGCGGCCGCGGACCGACGATGCTCATGCTGCCTTCGAGCACGTTGAACAGCTGCGGCAGTTCGTCGAGCGACGTGCGTCGGATGAACGCGCCGAACGGCGTGACGCGCGCATCACCGCGGCTGACCTGCGTGTAGCTGCGGTCACCGTCCTCGGTGACGGTCATGGAGCGGAACTTGTAGACAGTGATGGCCTTGCCATCGAGACCGTAGCGCTTCTGCCGGAAGATGACGGGCCCGGGTGACGTGACTCGCACACCGATCGCCACGAACGCGAGTACCGGCGCCAGTATCAACGTCGCGGCGCCCGCCACCACGATGTCGGTGAGCCGCTTGGCCAGCGCGCGCACGCCGTAGAACGGCGATTCGCGCACGGCCACGAGCGGAATGCCGTTGATGAGATCGAAGCGCGCCTGGATCAGGTTGAACGAGAAGATGTCCGGAACGAAGTAGATCGACACCGTCGAATCGCGCAGGCCGTCGAGCAGCGTGAGGACCCGCGGGTCGTGGTTCATCGGCAACGTGACGTAGACGACGTTGACGTCGTTCCGCAGCACGTAATCGACGACGTCCGAGCACTTGCCGAGCAACTGCCCCGGCTCGAGCGGTGGAAGACGGCTGTCCGCGCGGTCCTCGAAGAACCCGACCACCTCGATGCGCAGCAGCCGATCGCTGTTCAGCGACTTCCGCAGCCGCGTGCCGAGCGGCGTGACGCCGACGATCACCGCCCTGCGCAGCGGCTGCGCGGGCCGCAGCAACACGTGGTGCGCGCCCCACTGCGCCGCCCATGCCGCGATTGGCGTGAGCAGTCCCCAGCTTAGCAGCACGCGATCGTCGAAGTGATCGCCGAGGGCCGAGAGGTTCATCAGCATCCACACACACGTGGTGAACAGCACCCAGCGCAGCGTGAGGTCGGCGAACTGTTGCAGCGCGTTGCGCCACCCGCCCTGCTCGCCGATCCGCGCCACTCCGAGCAGCTCCGCGGCGCCCGCGAACCCCAGCACCGCGATGAGGAAGTACGGTCCCCGCAGGGGCTCCTCGCGCCACGCGAGGCAGGCTGCCAGCACTAGCACCGCCACCACCGGGTTCAGCAGCGATTTGATGACGAACACCGAGGAGGGGTCGGCGGCACTCAGGCCAGAC
>JAEZCR010000266.1 GCA_023433465.1 Pseudomonadota bacterium
CCGTCCCAGTAGTCCTGGTAGTAATCCCAGTTGGTCGGGTCGTAGGTGTCGCCGTCCTCCTGGTTCCTGATCTCCTGCTGCGCGCCGGCCGCGGCGGCGAGCTCGTCCGCCGGGCATTCCCAGACGCCGTCCCCCGGCGCGAGCGCGATCTTGAGCTGGAACAAACCACCGGGATGTTTCTTCGTGAGCTCCGTGACGTCGAGGTCGTAACGCGTCCAGCGTCCCGGCACGGGCGAGGAGAGCGGCACGGTCCTGGTCCACAGGATGCGGCCGACGCGGCCCATCTCCTGTGAGCCGTCGAGCTTGTTCACCTGCAGGAACTGCGGAATGTTGTCCTCGAACACCTGCAGCGCGGTGACGCGCACGGCGCGCGCGCTGACAGCTTCGAACGGCACCGTGAGACGCGCCGCGTCCGGCAGGATCACGCCCTTGCCGACGAAGCGCACCTGCGGCTTGGTGGTCGTGAACGTCAGCGAGAACGATTTCTCACCCGACAACGCGCCACCGGAGCGGCTGCGCAATGCTTCGTCCAGCGTGAGCGTCACGTCGCCGACGATGTCGTCCGTCACGTACAGGGTGAGGACGTGGTCGCGGACTTGCGTCGTGAACTGGCCCTGCGACAGGCGTACCAGGCCCTTCAGGTTCTGCTTCGTGTCGAGGCGCTCCGAGAATTGCACGATCACCCGGCGTTGCCCATTGGTCTGCAACGCCTGCGCCATCGTCACCGTGAAGTCGTTGCGCCCGGGAACGTCGAGTTCCTGCGCGTTTGCGGTCGCGATGCCGAGCGGCGCGCCGTCCCACGACACCTTCATCACGCGCCGTTCCACCGCGCGCACGATCGAGCCGATCGCGAACTCGTGCTTCTGATTGGCCGCGTCGTGGGTCCACGTGATCGGCAGCAGCGCGCCGGCAAGATCCGCGCGCACGACTTTCTCGACCTTCGCGGCGTCCTCGACGTCCGCCGTCGTGACCGTGCCGCGCAGGATCATGCGGTCCTCGTGCGACGGATCGACGTCGAGCCCGTGCGTCGTGACGTCGAAGTTGGGCGTGAGCGTTTCGACCAGGAATTCGTAGGGCTTCAGCTTCGCATCGATGCCGGAGAGCCCGGCCCCGTTGATCCGCACCTTGTAGGTGGTTCCAGGCGCGAGCTCGCCACTCGCCGGAGCCGCGACGATTTCGCGCGTGCTGGCGAACGTGATGTCGCCCTTGAACGCGGGTTCGATGACGACGTGCGCGGATGCATCAGACCCGACCTTGTCCGCGCTCACGACGTCGTTCGCGAACGCGATCCGCAGCGGAGAGCGGCGCGAGATCGCGCCGGCCGAATGCGCGGAGATGAGCTGCGACCACAGCGGGTCGGCGGGCGCGACGGTGGGTCTTTCGGCGACCAGCGTGTCGGTGGTTTTCGTGCAGCTTGCAGTCAGGAACAGCGCCGCCGCGAGGGCGGCGCAGGCGAGTTTTCGGATCATGAAGGCTCCGGGACAGCGAGGTGGATCGACGCACCTTCAGTTCATCGCCCGAAGCTGCAAATCCAGTGCGGCAATTGTGGCGGAAAATGGGGCAGGAACGCTTTCGGGGAGATTCTGGTGCCCCGCGGCTGGTAAAGACTTCTTGACTTATGTGCCGCCCGAGGAAAGGAGTCTTTCCTTATCGGGGCACCCCGACGGACGTTCCGTCGAGGGCAACACATTGATTGGCCGTGCGACTCCATGCGATCAGGAATAGGTGCTTACGCCCATCGTCGGCCGGCGCCTATGACCCGTTACCCTCATCACCGGGACGATGCTCGCCGTGGCACTACGGAGACGCGGCATGGAAGAACGTCGACAACCCAGCTTCGATCCGGAAGCGGCAGCGCGCACGATCGCGGAAAGCGATCTGCCCGATCTCAAGACGCCCGTCATCGACGTCGAGAACCTCGAGCGGCAGGCGCAGATGGACGAGCTAATCCGGCGCGAGTCCGGCAGCACGAAAGCGGACGAGGACGCGCGCACCGTCGGCAGGAAGATCGCCGAGCACTTCAAGAAGCTGCCGAAGGGGCGCGACCTCTTCTGAGGCGCAATTCTTCTTCAGGCCGGCGCGAACAGCAGCGCCTTCAATCGCGGCTCGCGCAGCACCAGTCCACCCCACAGCAACACGCCCACGTACGCGCCGAACAGCACGTGCGAGAACAGCGGATTGCCGAGCCGCACGTGAGTCGCGACCGCGCCGCCGAGAAACGCCGTGACCAGGATGGCGCCCAGCACGCTCGTGCGCGGCCACAGGTACAACAGCGTGCACACGAGCAGGATCGCGCCGAGCTTGCGCGCCATGTCCGCGCCCGGATAACCGATCTGTTCGCCGGCCTCGAGCACCTGCGGGATCGCGGCGAGCTTCGCGCCCGCGTCCATCAGCAGGAACAACACCGCGATTGCACTCATCGCGAAACCCGTCCACCACATCTTGTCTCGCCCTTGCATCGTTGCCCTCCAATCGAGGCCCGAAAGATAGGCGCCGCGCGACGGTCAGGTCTTGTACAGAAACGACAGCTGGCGTTCCTCGCGCGCGATGCCGCGCGGCGTCACGCCGATAAGCCTGCGCAGGCTGCGGGTGAGATGCGCCTGGTCGAAGTAGCCAGCTTCGTGCGCGACGTCGCTCGGCGCCAGGCCCTCGCGCAGCAGCAGCGTCGCGCGCCGCGCGCGGTCTATCTGCTTCAAGGCCGTGTGGCTCATGCCGGTCGCATGCAGGAAGTGCCGTTGCGCCGTGCGCGCGTGCATTGCATCGTCATCGCCCGCGAGGGCCGCGGCGACCGCGTCATCGCGTGTCAGGAGTCCGCGCCTGAGGAGGTGCTCGACGAACACTTCCGCGTTGTCGAAATCCGGGATCTCGAAGTTGAACCCGTCGAGCCGGAAGCGTCCCCGGAACGCGCCGGGCAACGTCACGTCGTTGCCATTCACGAGCCGCGACACCGGCAGGCTCCGCATGTAGGTGCCGGCCGTGAAGCGGATCGCGAACCACTCGCCATTCGCCGGGCAATCCACTTCACGAGGCAGAGTCTCCGGTCCATGCAGCGTGCAGTGGGTTTGCCCCTCGACCCGCGATACGACGAATTCCCAGTGCGTCGAGGCGACGGCCAGGAAGGGCCCGCCGGATTCGCTATGACAGCTCCAGACCCGCTCGATGAAGGGCGAGTCCGATGGCCGATCCCTGTCAAAGTGAATGAACATGGCGGAAGCGTAGACGTTCATCATGAACGAGACGACTCAAAAGCGTGGCTGATGAAGGAGAGATGCCATGACCAAGCTCGACAAGCCGCTCAAGCGGGAACTGAAGGTCGGCAAGGACGCGTTCGTGCTCACCGTCGACCCCGGTGGGTTCAAGCTCACGAAGAAAGGGCGGCGGAAAGGGATCGAGATCGGATGGAAGTCATTGCTGAGCGGCGAGGCCGCGATGGCGGTCGCGCTGCGCGCGAGCCTCGGAACGGCGCCCAATCCCCGCAGCCGCCCCCGCGCAACTCATTGACTTTAAAGACATTGCAATGTCCGGCGGCGGACATATCGGGCTGAATGCGCGCCGGTTGCCCCCGCCCGGGGACCCCCTTACCATGCCCGCCTCCAAAAATTACGTAAGCCACTCCCAAAGGACGATTTCAATGAGCAATTTCGAGCAACAGGCAGCCAAGATCCGCAACCAGCCAGGATTCATCGCGGCGCTGGACCAGAGCGGCGGCAGCACGCCGAAGGCGCTCAAGCTCTACGGCAT
>JAEZCR010000303.1 GCA_023433465.1 Pseudomonadota bacterium
GCCCCGACAGCGGCGCGCCGGTGACGAGCGCGGCCGGTGCATCGAGCGACCCGTGCCGGCCGAGGAATTCGCGCCGGTCGGTGGTGAATTCGGTTTGTTTGCCCGCGAGGTCGGCGAACGCCACTCCCTCGAACGCGAAGTTCCACGGATTGCGCGCGAGCAGCGCCTGCGTGGTCGAGTCGGCTTCCGTCTGCACGTGCGGCGCGCCGACCGCGCGCGACGGGCCGAGCACCCACTCGACGTAGGCAACCACGGAGAGGATGCGTCGCCGCGTACCCGCATTGCGGATGGTGAGCCGGCAGATCTTGATCGGATCCTCGAGCGGGACCCACATCGTCAGTCCGAGCTCGAGGCCATGCGAGCGCTGTTCGAAGCGGCTGTATCCATGACCGTGCGCGCAGGAATAGAACGCGCCTTCGAGACGGATCGGTGCCGGGGTCGGGCTCCAGATCTCCCCCGTGTCGTCGTCGCGCAGGTAGATAGCCTCGCCGGGCCGGTCGGTTACCGGATCGTTGACCCAGGGCGTGAGCGCGTTCTCGCGGCTGTTGCGCGCCCAGGTGTAGCCGCCGCCGTCGGCGGACACGTGGAATCCGAAGTCGCGGTTGGCGATGACGTTGATCCACGGCGCCGGCGTGTTCTGACCCGCGGCCGGCGTGATCACGTACTCGGCGCCGTCCGCGGAGAATCCACCGAGCCCATTGAAGAACTCGAGTTCCCGTGCCGGCGTCTCCGCGGACGCGGGGCCCGCGGATGCCGGTGTCCGTGGCGGCGTACGCGGCGGGAGCGTGTGCGTCGGCGCCATGCGCTCCACCTGGTCGGCGAGGCTGCCGCGCCGGCCGGTGAGCACCACGCGCGCGGTGGCCATGAGCAGCGCGCGGGTCTCCGGGGAGATGAGGTCGTTGCGCAGCACGAAGATCTTGCCGCGCGTGTCGGAGCCCGCGATGCGCGGATGCCCCTGGCACACGCGCACCAGGGTTTCGATCGACACCTGCAGGTCCTGCACGTACGAGGCGGCGCGGTCGTTGAGGATCACGAGGTCCACGGCCAGCCGCTTGAGCGACCAGTATTCGTGCGCCTGCAGGAGCTGGCGTGCGATCGCGAGATCGTCGGCTTCCTCGATCCGCAGCAACACGATGGGCACGTCTCCCGAGATGCCGTGTGCCCACAAGCCATGCGGCCCGCCGGCGCCGCGGCGGATGTTGTCGCTCGTCGCACGGGCGACGGCGTCCGCGAACAGGATCCGGCCCGCGAGCTGCTGGAACAGGTTCGCCTGCGTGGCAACGATGTCGAGGTGGCGCAATTGCACTTGCGCCTGCGTCCAGGCGAGCGTCGCGGCGCGCACATGCGCGCTCGAATCGCGGTGTTTGTCGATGAGGTCGATGAAGTGCGCGCGGCTGTTGGAGATGCAGGTCCAGAACGAGATGCGCGCGCTGCCGCCGGCCGGCACCCGGATGCGATAACGCAGCGCGAAGACGGCGTCGAGCACGGTGCCGACCGTGCCGGAGAGCGCGCGGCCTTCGAGGATCGCGAGCGGATCGCGCAGTTCGCGTCCGCGGCCGATGAAGCGCGCTCGGTCGGATTCGTATTCCGGTCCGGCGATGAGCGTGCCTTCGACCACCGCGTGCTGCGCGGCCCACAGCTCAGGCTCGTCCGGCGCGCGCCGCCGGCGAGTGGCGATCAACGCGCCGTGACGCGGCAGGAATTCCGTGCGCACGAATAGTTTGGAGAACGCGGGGTGGGCGACGTCCGCGGCCTGCGGCGCGAGCACGATCTCGGAGTACGAGGTGATCTCGACGTCGCGCGCGCGGCCCGAGGCGTTGCTGATCGACACGCGCCGCACCTCGGCGTCGTCTTCGGATGACACCCGGATCTCGAGTGTCGTGACGAGATCGCCGTCGCCGCGGATGATCTCGGCGCGGTCCTCCGTGAAGCTCACGTCGTAGGAATCGGGCGGCGTCGCGAGCGGTTGAAAACCCGCCGACCACACGCGCCCCGATTCGACATCGCGCAGCAGGAAGTAGCTGCCTGTGTCGTCGCGGGTCGGATCCTCGCGCCAGCGCGTCACCGCGATGTCGTTCCAGCGGCTGTAACCCGAACCGGCGGCCGTGACCATGACCGAGTAGCGGCCGTTCGAGAGCAGATGAGTCTGCGGCGCGGATTCGTGCGGCGTGCGGACGCGCCGCACCTCGGGCATCTGCAGGTCGGCGACGCGCGCGGCGGTGCCGACTTCCTCGGCGCGCGGATGCGCCACCGAGACGTCGCGGGGCGTGCGTTCCTGCAGCAGTAGTTCGGTCGCCTGGACCGCGACGTCGGAATGGAAGCGCTCGCGCATGCGACCGTCGAGCAGCGCGTTCGCGATGGCCACGATGCTCATGCCCTGGTGATGCGCCATGTAGGCGCGCACGCGCGCGCAGGTCTCGCCGTCGGGCACGCGGCTCGGCGTGAAGTCGAGCGCCTCGTAGTACCCGTAGGCGCCACGCCCGCCGATCGCTGCGAGCGCGAGGTAGTTATCGAGGGCTGCGTCCGCATCCACCATCGCGGCGAGGCCGGTCGCGTAAGGCGCGATCACCTTGTTCTCGGAGAGGCCGCGCTTGAGGCCGAGACCCGGCACGCCGAAGTTCGAGTACTGGTAGGTCAGCTCGAGATCGCGGGCGTTGTACGCCGATTCGGAGATGCCCCAGGGCAGGCCGAGCTCGGCGCCGTACTTGATCTGCCGCTTCACGACGAGCCGGCTGGTCTGCGCCAGCAAACTACCCACCGGCGCGCGCAGCACGAGGTCGGGCATCAGGTACTCGAACATCGAGCCGGACCAGGACACGAGCGCCGCGCCGGCGCCGATCGGCGTGACGGTGCGCCCGAGCCGGAACCAGTGCCGCGCGGGGATGTCGCCCTTGGCGATGGCGACGAAACTCGCGAGGCGCGCTTCGGATGCGAGCAGGTCGTAGCAGCTCTCGTCGAGTGTGCCGTCTGATGCGCGATAGCCGATCGACAGCAGCTTGCGCTGGCGGTCCAGGAGGAAATCGAACTCCATCGCGGAGGCGAGCGCGAGCGCCGAGTCGGCGAGCTCATCGAGGTGTTCGACGATGTAGCCGGCGGGATCCCGTGCGAGCAGGTCGCTGCGCCAGCTGTCGATGGTGCGGCGCATGGCCTCCACCCAGTAGACGAGGTCGTGGTCGCGATCGAGGTGCGCCTCGTGCGCGAGTGTGCGCACCATGTCGACGAGCGTCGAGGCGCGCTCGGCCGCGGCGCCGAGATCGTCGAGCGTCGGGTCGATCATGCCCGAGTCGCCGCGCAGCTCCGCTTCGACGTCCGCGAAGGCGGTTTCGAGCAGCGGGCGCGAGATCGTGAGGCCGGGCACGAAACGGAAGTCGCGCAGCGCGAGCCGCGCGAGGTCGAGCGCGTCGGTGAGGCCGGCAATCTGCGCGGTATCGGGCCACTTGCGCGACTGCCACTCGCGGAATGCGCCGGCGAGCGTGATCAGGTGCGCGGCGAGATTGCCCGAGTCCACCGACGACACGTACGCGGGATCGAGCGGACGCAGGTCGCGTGTGTCGTACCAGTTGTACAGGTGGCCGCGGTGTTTACGCATGCGCGCGAGGGTGCCGAGCGTCGCCTCGAGGCGGTCGAGCGCGTCGCGCAAACCGCACCAGCCGAAATCGTGGGCCGCGACGGTGGACAGGAGGTACAGCCCGATGTTCGTCGGCGACGTACGGTGCGCGACCACCGCGTGCGGGTCTTCCTGGAAGTTGTCGGGCGGCAGATGGTGATGCTCTACGGTCACGAACGTTTCGAAGAACCGCCAGGTGCGCCGTGCGATGAGGCGCAGCTCGAGCTGCTCCTGGGCCGAAAGCTCGGACCTCGCGGCATGCGGGGGAACGCGGCTGATGCGCCACGCGACCCACGGCGCCGCGAGCCAGGCGAGCAGGAACGGCAGCGCGACGTTCGGTAGTTGGCCGCCGTTGAGCGCGATGGTGAACACAGCCAGTACGAGCGTCAGTACGACGCTTCGGCCCATGCGCACGTAAAAGCTGCCGAAGTCGGCGCTCGCACCGGACAATAAATCCGCCGGTATCCACTCGAGCAGCCGGCGCTTGCTCACGAACATGCGCCACAAAGTGCGCACGATGGCGTCGCACATCAGCCAGGCCTGGTAGGCGAGGGTGGTGACGAGCAGCGCGGTCTGCGCGATGGCGAGCCCGAGATCGAGCGCGAGGGCGCGCAGGTGACTGAGCCAGGTCACCGTCGAACGCCGCGGGATGATCGCGGCGAACACCGGCAACAAGGTGGGTGTCGCGAGCGCGAGCACGATGAATCCGCACCACGCGAGCGCCGCGTTCAGCGGCAGCGTCCAGGCCACCAGCAGCGCGGCCACGCAGGCCGGTGGTGACAACGAGCGGCGCAGGTTGTCGAGCATCTTCCACAGCCCGATCAGCGGCAGCCGTGGATCGCCGCGGCCATGTTTGTCGGCGCCCATGTCGCGCCGGCCGAAGATCCACGGCAGGAGCTGCCAGTCGCCGCGCACCCAGCGATGCTGGCGCAGCGAGGCCACGTCGAAGCGCGCGGGAAATTCCTCGACGACTTCGACATCCGAGGCGAGGCCGGCGCGCGCGAACATGCCTTCGAAGAGATCGTGCGAGAGCAGCGTGCTCGGTGGCACGCGATCGGCCAGCGCGGCCTCGAACGCGTCGACGTCGTAGATGCCTTTGCCCGCGAACGAGCCTTCGCCGAACAGATCCTGGTAGACGTCGGAGACCGCCGCGGCATAGGGATCGACGCCGGCCGCGCCGGAGAAGGCGCGCTGGAATGGCGTCGCCTCGACGTTCACGGGTAGAGAGAACGCGACACGCGGCTGGAGAATTCCGTAGCCTTCGAGGACACGGCCCGCCTTCGCATCGAAACGCGGCCGGTTGAGCGGGTGCGCCATCTTTCCGATGAGCCTGCGCGGCGCCTCGCGCGGTACGCGCGTGTCGGCGTCGAGCGTGAGCACGTAGCGCACGCCCTGGGGCACCCAGGGCGACTTGCCCGTGCTCGTGACGTACGTGGTGTCGGTCGCGCCGCGCAGCAGCCGGTTGAGCTCCTGTAGTTTGCCGCGCTTGCGCTCCCAGCCCATCCAGCGCTGCTCGCTCTCGCACCACACGCGCTTGCGATGCAGCAGCAGGAAGCGTTCGCCGCCCGCGGCCAGGCCGTAGCGGCGATTGAGCCGCGCGATGCCGAGCACCGCGATGTCGAGCAGCGCGTCGTCGTTCGCGAGATGTTCGGTGTCCGCGTCCACCCCGTCCGAGAGCAGCGCGAAATGCAGCTGGTCGTCGGGCGAGGCGAGGTAGTGGATCTCGAGACGATGCAGATGCTCCTCGACCGACCGCGGCGAGGACAGCAGCACCGGCATCGCGACCAGCGTGCGCAGCTCCTCCGGGATGCCATCGCGCAGCGCGAGGCCTGGCAGGCGGCTCGCGCCGACGCCGCGTGTCACCGCGCGGTTCACCAGCGCGACCGCGATGTCGATCGCCGGGATCGCGCCGAACAGGCCGAGCAACGCGAGCACGGGCCCTTCGACGCCCATCCGCTGCACGATGGCCAGCGCGCCCACGAGGATCAGCGCGCTCACGAAGCAGATGGCCGCGATGTAGTCGGCGGCGCCCGCGGTGAAGGCGATGCGGCTCGGCCAGTCGCGAATGCGTGCGCGGAAGCCGATCTCGCGTTCGAGGAGCTCGCGTCCATCGCCGATCAGGTAGAAGCCCGGATCGCGTTCGCGGTCGTCGTCCGCATTCCGGGCGAGATCCAGCACCTTGAGCGCGATCTGCAGCTCCGAGTCGTTGGAACCACGGCCCATCTCCTCGATCGCGTCGCGATAGAGATTGCGGGTCGCGAAGTCCATTTCCGCGAAATTGCTCGAGGCGCTCAGCGTCTCGTCGACGAGGCTCACGCTCTCGAAGAACTCGGCCCAGTCCACGTCGGACATGAGCCGCATGCTCGTGATGATATTGCGGACGGTGACGTTCGATGCGCCCTGGCGCTGATGCTCGTCCGCGAGCAGCGTCTCGGAGGTGAGCGACTGCCGCTGCAGATGCTCCTCGAGCCAGACGAGGGCGGGCGTGATCGCCGGGTCCTGGTCGCGCAGGCGGTGCACCAGCTGCACGGCGAACGCCGGGGCGAGCGGTCCGGCGCGCTTCTTCCAGGAGTTCAGCGCATTCGGATCGACGCGCTGACCGTTGACGCCCAACAGCCGATCGGCGACGGCGTCGGCTTCCTCGCGCGCGGCGCGACTCGTGCTGATGCGCTGGGCGACGCGTCGCAGGTTTTCCACGAGCACGATGCGCAGCGTGATGGCGACCGCCCACAACTCGCCGATGGTGAGCGGCTCGACTTCCTGGTACGCCCGCACGAAGCGGCGCAGGGTCTCGGGATCGAAGCGGCTGTCGGTGTGCGCGATGTACGCCCACGCAAGTCCGAACACGCGCGGGAAGCCGGCGAAGGGACCGTCCGCGAGTTTCGGTAGCTGCCGGTAGAAGCCGGGGGGCAGGTCCTCGCGAATCTCGCGGATCTGTTCCTCGACCACGTGGTAGTTGTCGAGCACCCACTCGGCGGCCGGCGTGATGCCGCGGCCTTCGTCCACCGACTTCGCGATGGATCGATACGCGGCGAGCAATACCTTCTCGTTGTTGCGCAGGCGGGTGCCGAGCGAACGGCCCAGGCCGGGCTGCCGGGTGACCTTCTGGGCGGCCGCGAGGCTGCGCGCGTGCTCTTCCAGTCGTTCGATGCTGAAGATTTCCTCGCGCAGGATCTGCTCGTCGTTCCAGGCATAACCGAACGAAAGCCGTCCCAACTGGCTGCGAAAATCCGGGTGCAAGATGCCGTCCGCCGAGTAAGTGGAGAACCCGCATTACGCGAGACCCTTGCCGAGCACGCCATGCCAGCAGGCGCCATCGCGCTGTCGGAATGCTCCGACAGCGCCGGCGCGTGGGCCGTGCTAGGACACAGGTCCACGCGGCGCGGGGCGCGGGGCGCGGGGGCGGGCGCGGCGTAGCGTGGTGAAGGTAGTTAGTCAGCACGCGCCGGCGCTCGAGGCGAAGAGGGTTCACGTCACGGCCGTATCGCTGCGCGCGTTGGATTCGCGAACGGTGATCGGGCGCGCCTCGACCTGGTTCGCGAATCCTGCCTCTCCTGGAATGGTTGTCCCGCGATGGCGTTGCACCGAAGCGGATTCAATTCGCGTGATACGTGCCTCGTTATGTGGCAATGACATTCCGGGTGGGCTTAACGGAAGTGATCGGGTTCGAACGTCCTCTGTCGTGACAATAAAGATAAAATCGCGCACCGATTCGCCAATCCCGGCGAAAAATCTGCCGCAGCGCGGAACCAACCAGCCCGAGACCCTGACTACTTCACACTTGAACGCCAGGACCATGTTCGTAAACGACACCAGCAGGCTCCCCGAGTCGGGGCGCGTGTGCGTCCAGGCTTTCAGTGGTTCTCAATTGGGCTCTGGCGCGTTCTACAGCCTCACGATCGACGCCGCGCGCGCCACGGTGGAGCCCATGACGGAGCCGCGCAATTCCGCGCACGTGCTCGGCGTCGGGGCCGAGATCGACTCCGTCAAGGGTCCGGTGTTCGCGGCGTACTTCGCCGCCACGCGCGAGCGGTTCGACCTGCAGCCTAACTACCGGCAGGGCCTGTTCGTGCTGATCGATGGCGCGGTGTATGCCGTGGCCTCCGAAAGGATCACGACCACGATCCGTCGCGGTTTCAGCACCCGCGAGTTCACGCTGCTGCGCGGAGATCGCCCGCAGCGCAGCGTGGTCTACCGCTGGCCGTGGTACCGTGAGCCTTTCGCGTCCGCGAAGCCGGGACTTTCGCAGTCGAAGGACTTCCTGCGCGCGCTCGCTGCCATGGTGGAGGCTTATCGATGAATTCGCTCGGCATGATCGGCCTCGGCCGCATGGGCTCGAACATGTCGCGCCGTCTCGCGCGCGCGGGGATCCGCTGCGTGGTACATGACGCCGATCCGGATGCCGTGAAGGCGATGGTTGCGACCGGCATCGCCGGCGCGGCCACGCTGCGCGAACTGGTTGCGGCGCTTTCGCCGCCGCGCGCGGTCTGGATCATGGTGCCCGCGAACGTGGTCGACTCGGTGATCGATCAACTCGCGCCGCTGTTGCAGGCAGGGGACATCGTGATCGACGGCGGCAATTCCTACTACCGCGACGACGCGCGCCGGGGCGCGGCCCTCGCGAAATCCGGTCTGCACTACGTGGATGTCGGAACGAGCGGGGGAGTCGCCGGACTCGAGCGCGGTTACTGCCTCATGATCGGCGGGCCAGAAGCGCCCGTGCGGCAGCTCGAGCCGGTCTTCGCCGCGCTCGCGCCGGGTGACGATGGAAAGTCGGCCGAAGGCGGAACCGAATCGCGCGGCTATCTGCATTGCGGTCCGCACGGCGCGGGCCATTTCGTCAAGATGATTCACAACGGCATCGAATACGGTCTCATGGCCGCGTATGCCGAGGGTCTCAACATCCTGCACCAATCGCCGGATCACGAGTACGACCTGCCGCGGATCACCGAGCTGTGGCGGCATGGCAGCGTCATCACATCCTGGCTGCTCGATCTCACCGCGAACGCGCTGCGCGAGAACGCTGACCTGGCCCAATTTTCGGGACACGTCGCGGATTCGGGCGAGGGGCGCTGGACGCTCGAAGCCGCGATCGAGGAAGCCGTGCCCGCGCCCGTGATCAGCGCAGCGTTGTTCAGCCGCTTCCAGTCGCGCGGCAACGCGGGGTTCGCGGATCGGGTGCTGTCGGCCATGCGCAAGCAGTTTGGCGGACACGAAGAGAAGAAGAGCGAAGGCTGACAAGCCGACGCGGCGGCTCGCGCCGCAAATCAAGCCGAGGCGCCGGCGATCCGACTACTTCACGAGCGTGACCGGTCCGCCCGAGAGGTGCACCACCTTCAGCGCCACCGAACCCATGAGCATTCCCTTCACGCGCCCCTGGCCGCGCGTCCCCATGACGATTTCGCCGCAGTCGTGGCGCCGCGCGAATTTCACGATGGTCTCGGCCGGTTCGCCTTTCTCGACATGGAAATGCGGCTTCACGCCGTGACGTTTCGCCGCCTTGCGCGCGGGCGCCAGCGCTTCTTCCGATTGGCGCTCGGTGTATTCGGCGATCATCGACCGCGTGACGAAGCGGCTCGGCGGCAGGGTCGGCTGTACGTTGATCACGAACAAATCGTCGTATTCACCGCGCCGGTACCGGTCGGCCGCGATCTCGAGCGCTCGCAATGAGCTGGAAGAGCCGTCGACCGGGACGAGGATGTTGTTCTTGGCCATGTGTCACCGCGCTGTAGGAACAGCGAGGTTACACGGTCGCCGCCTGGCCAAAAAAGGGGGTGGACTCGTAGTCCACCCCCGCTTTCCATCCCAGGGGATGTAGATTACGGCGTGTTTCCGTAGCCGATCGCGCCGTTGCAGTGCATCCACTCGCTGTAGCCACCACCGCCGCAGCTGCCGTTGGCATAGAGGCCGGTGTTGTAGCTTTGCTGCTCGGACTGGCGTGTCTGTCCGTTCACGATGATGTAGTCCACCTGGACGTCGCGATTGCCGCTGTCGTTGGTGAACGCCACCGTGATGCCGCCGCTCAGCGAGGTCGACGCGGTGTAGTTCTGCATGCTGGTGCCGAGTGTCCAGGTCTGCACGTTCTGGTTGTTCACGCGCAGCGTGATCGACTCGCCGCCCGTGCTGCCACGCGCACGCACCGTGAAGCTCTTCGAGCCGCCGCCACTGCTGCTGGACGACGAACTGCTGCTCGAGCTCGATGACGAAGACGAAGAACTGCTGCTCGTGCCGCCCACCGTGATGTCGGAGCTGCCGCTGCTCTGATAACCCTCGGTGGCCATGACCATGTAGTTATGCGTGCCGAGGTTCATGCCGCGAGACGCCCACGCGTCGAAGTGGTTGCCGGTCGTGATCGTGCCGCCCACGCGCTTGCTCTGCCGCACGCTCCAGTACTGGTAGAACGTCGCCGTACCGATGATGGACGGCTGGTTCACGCGCTGCGTGCGGTAGATGTCGTACGTACCGCCGTCGCTGGTCACCGTGCCCATGTGGCCCGAGCCCGGCGGACGCCAGGAGCCCCAGCTGTCGACGATGTAGTACTCCACCAGCGGATTGGTGGTCCAGCCGTACAACGTCAGGTACGAGTTGCCGTTCGGGTTGAACGAGCCCGAGTAGGTCACCGTGCGCCGGCCGCCCGGGTTCCAGCCCTTGCCGCCGACCCAGTTGTTGATGTTGCTCCACTGCGATGTGTATCGACCGCCCGACTGGTTGCAGTAAGTCACGTTGCCACTGTCCTTCCAGAAGGAGAAGTAGTAGCCGTCGTGGGTGCCGGTGGCGTTGTTCGTGAGACATTGCGCGTTCGCTTGCGAGGCGAACAGGCCGGCGCCGCCGACCAGTGCCGCAAGCATGAGTCTTTTCTTGAAACTAACAATCATGAAATCCCCCTTCTCATTGCGCCCGTTGACGAGATTCAGACCGGCGCAAAAAACGATTGATT
>JAEZCR010000306.1 GCA_023433465.1 Pseudomonadota bacterium
GCAGGCTCGACCGACGGCGCACGCTCGCCGCGCGCACGCTCGACGCGGTGAGCCCGCGCGCGACGCTCGGCCGCGGCTTCGCCGTCGTTACGCGCACGAGCGATGGTGCGCTGCTGCGCGACGCCGAGTCGGCGCCGCCCGGAACCGAAATCGAAGCGCGGCTCGCGCGCGGACGGCTGCGCGCGCGCGTGACGGACACGAGAAAGGATGGCGATGACTGACTACTTGCGCATGGCCCTCGTACTGGCAATCGCCCCGCTTCTTGCCCGAGCGGAGAACCTGGTTCTCCCGCGCGCGTCGGCGGTGCCCGGCGGCGTCGTGAACCTGACGCTGCCCGGCGCGCCGGATGAAAGACCTGTCGTCACCTATGACGAAAAACCCGTCATGGTGCTGTGGAAGTCCTCGGGCTGGGTCGCCGTGGTCGGCATCAACCTCGACACCGAGCCCGGCGAGAAGTCGGTCGACGTGCAGCAACCCGGCAAGGATCCGCGCAAGGTCGCTTTCCAGGTGCTGCCGAAGGCCTACCGCACGCAGGAGCTCAAGGTCGCGCCGGGCCAGGTGAACCTGTCGCCCGAGAACGAGCAACGCGTCGCGCGCGAGCAGGAAAAGATGCGCGCGGCGATGGCGGCGTTCACTCCGGACGCGCCTCCGACACTGCAGCTCGCGCAACCCGTGGCCGGTCCGCGCTCGAGCTCGTTCGGTCTGCGGCGCGTGTTCAATGGCGAATCCCGTCGACCGCATGGCGGCATGGACATCGCCGCGCCCACGGGCACGCCCATCAAGGCTCCGCTCGCGGGCCGGGTTGTCGACGTCGGCAGCTACTTCTTCAACGGCAACAACGTGATCGTCGATCACGGGCAGGGACTGATGACGATGTACTGCCACCTGTCGAAGATAGGCGTGGAGGTCGGGCAGGAATTGAAGACCGGAGATCTGATCGGCCAGGTCGGTGCGACCGGACGCGTCACGGGCCCGCACCTGCACTGGGGCGTCATGCTCAACGGCAACTCCGTGGATCCGGCGTTGTTCCTCGCACCCGCGACTGTCAAGAAAGCCGAGCCGAAACAAACCGGCGGCGGCAAACCCCCGGCCGCCAAACCCGCGGGCTGATCTTCAGGGCGCGCCCGGCTTCGCGCGCATGCGAAACACGAAGTCGTTGTCGGCCCCCGCGTTGCGGTGGCAGTCCGCGCATGACGCGCCGTTCGCAGGCGGCATCACCGCGGCGCCGGTCGGCGTGTAACTCGCGAACTCCCATTCGCCCGCGCGTTTGTCGCCGTAGTGCGCGCCATACCCCGCTCCGCGGCGCATGACGTCGATTCGCACGACTTCGCCCGGCATCGGCACGCCTTGCTCGTCCCGAAGCACCTGCCCTTCTCCGTCCTTGAGCGGATTGGCGAATTCCATCGCGATCACCGCGCCGTTCGGAAACGGTAGCGGAGATCCTTCGAACACGCCGGCCGCGGCTTCATTCGCGAACGCGGTGTGCACCAACGCGTCCTTCTCGCCACTACCCGCGCCGAGTAGTTTGAACGCGCGGCGGTAGTCAGCCGGGAAGCCGACGCGATCCGGCGTCGGCATCACTACCGAACCCGACGCTTGCGCTCCTGCGGACTGCGCCTCGGACGATGCCGGTGCGGCCTGGGTCGCCGCCGCCGCATCGCCGCGGGCCAGCGCCTCCGTGAAGGCGTGAGATTGCGCCTGAATTTCGCCACGTACCGCGTCGGTGGTGGCGGTCAGCCGGGTGGGCGGAAGAGCGACCAGCAGCGCGGCCATCGAGAACAGGACGATCGTTTTCATGCGCGCATCAGGCGCGCGCGCCACTGTCACATAAAGCGATTTGCGACGAACCCAGCGCTGCGCACGACGAACCCGCCGCCTGGCACGACGAACCCTACGACTCGAGCTTGTCCTGCAAGACCTTGAGGAACCCATGGCTCGCGGCGAGGCGCGCGCCGCTCGTCAGCACGACCTCGGCATCGTGCTCACGATCGTCGACGAATTCGCGCACGCGTTGCCAGTTCACGAGGCGTGACCGGTGAATCCGCACGAATCCCGCGGGCCCGAGCCGCCGCTCCAACTCGGAAAGCGTGGCGCGCAACAGGTGCACGTCCTTGCCGACGTGCAGTCGCACGTAGTCGCCGAAGGCTTCGACGTGATCGATCTCGTCGGGCCGCAGCACGAGTACGCGGCCGCGCTTCTTCACCAGGATCGTCGGCGCGCCGCGCTCGCCCGCGGTCGCGCGCAACAGGCCCGCGAGCTGCCGCTCGAATCCGCGCCGCGATCCGCCGGCCAGGAAGGTGCGCGCCCTCTCGAGCGCCGCCCGCGCGCGTTCGGCGCCAAACGGCTTGAGTAGATAGTCGAGGGCCTGCGCCTCGAACGCCCGCAGGGCGAAATCATCGTGGGCGGTCACGAAGATGACCGCGGGCGCGTGCCCCGGCCCGAGCTCCGAGAGCACGTCGAAGCCGCTCATCTCCGGCATCTGCACGTCGAGGAACATGAGGTCCGGCCGGTGCTCGCGCACGGCCGCGACCGCGCTTCGTCCATCCGCGCACGCGGGCAGCAGCGTGAGATAGGGCTCCGAACGCAGCAATCGCTGCAGCCGCTGGCGCGCGATTGGCTCGTCGTCGACGATGAGCACCTTGAGCGTCATGCGACACCGAATGGCAGGCGCATGCGCACCATGAACCCATCATGGTTCATGAGCTCGAAGCCATGGCGAGCGCCATAGAGGTTTTCGAGACGCACGCGCGTGTTGGACAGCCCGATACCGGGGCGCGGATTCGCGGCGGCGGATTCGAATCCCGGACCGCTGTCGTGGACCTCGATCACCAGGAAATCGTCATTGCGGCTGGCGCGAATCTCGAGCCTGCCCGGCTTCGCGTGCGGCGAGATCCCGTGCTGGATCGCGTTTTCGACCAGCGGTTGCAGGCTGAGACTGGGCACTCGCGCGCGCAGCGTCGCCGGGTCGATGTCCCAGCGCACCTGCAGGCGGTCGCCAAGCCGCATCTGCTCGATCTCCAGGTAACCGCGGATGAATTCCAGTTCGTCCTCGAGCGGCACCTCCTGGTGGCTGGAAGAATCGAGGACTTTTCGCAGCAGTTCGCCGAGGCGCACGAGCAGGTCCTCGGCGAGCTTCGGATCCGAATGCACGAGTTCCGCCAGCGAATGCAGCGCGTTGAAGAGAAAGTGCGGATTGAGCTGGCTGCGCAACGCCGCCAGTTGCGCCGTGCGCAGGGACGATTCGAGCTCCACCGCGCGCATCGCCCGCTCGCGCGATTCGCGGTAGTAAGCGCCGGCATGCCAGGCGAGCACGACCCCCGCATACACGGGTAGATTGACACCGGCCACACGCACCGCGCGCATCACGAAGTCGTTGCCGAATGCGGCGGCGTCCGCGGCGCAATCGCCGATGCACCATCCCAGGGGCGCGAGCGCCGCACCGATGAGCTCCGCGATGACGGGCTGAAGCGCGGCGGCGACGAGCGCGCCGACGAGGATCGCGGCCGCGCGAATGCTCCACGGCCGCGAATGCACGCGCCGGCACATCCAGGACACGAGCGGCGCGAGCAGACCCCACGAAAACCAGTAGAGCGCCTCGGCCGCGAATGCACGTGACCAGGTAGGCACGTAGCCCGCGAGGTAAAGCTGGGACGAGAAGATAAGGCTCAGCAGCAGCCACAGGCCGATGAGCGACAGCCATAGAGGCCATGAACGGGTCGCGAACGCGTTCGAATTCACCGGGACACTGTAGCCCGGAATGCGAATCGGGTCGCCGGTGCCTGGTCGCCGGTGCCTGGCACGGAAAACCCGGGGCCCCTTTACATTCACTTCGCGCCGCCTCCCACAACTTGCGACGTGCTCCTCTGGCTTGCCCGGGACGCTTCCGCTTTCAAAGTGCCGTGAGATGATCATCTGGACCATTGGCCATTCGAGCCGGACGCTGGATGAATTTCTCGCCTTGCTCTCGCAGCATGAAATTCAAGCCATCGCGGATGTGCGCCGCTTTCCAGGCTCACGCAGGCAGCCCTGGTTCGGGCGCGATGCGTTGGGCAACGCGTTGTCGGGACTCGGCATGACGTACCGCTGGATCCCCGCGCTCGGCGGACGGCGCCGGCCGAAGCCGGACTCGGTGAACACCGCCTGGCGCAACAGCTCGTTTCGCGGTTACGCGGATCATCTCGAGTCCGCGGAGTTCGCCGGAGGACTCGACGAACTGCTCGATCTTGCTGCCGGCCTGCGGACGAGCCTGATGTGCGCCGAAGTCCTGTGGTGGCGCTGCCACCGCGCGCTCATCGCGGACATGTTGACGATACGCGATGTGAAGGTCGTGCACATCGTAGACGCGAAACACGCGCAGCCACATCGACTCTCGCCCGCCGCGCACATCGTCGACGGACGGCTGAGCTACACGCTTTCCGAGGCCGGCTGACCGCGTGAATCATCCAGCGCGCGCGCTGATCAGTCAGCCGCGGTCCGTTCCAGCGCGTTCGCCAGGAAGTCGATCAGCCGCCGGGTCTTCAACGGCAGGTGCTTGCGGCTCGGGTAGATAGCGTAGATCCCGACGTCGATAGAGCGATACGCGGGCATGATCTCGACCAGTTCTCCGCGACGCAGGTCGTCGCCGACGAGGAAGTCCGGCTGCAGGATGATTCCATGATGCGCGAGCGCCGCGCGCCGGCACGTGTCGCCGTTGTTGGTGTGGATGCGAGGCGCGATCCGCACTTCCACCTCCCCTTCCGGTCCGCTGAATTGCCACGTGTCGCGAGTGGACCAGTACGTGTATGAGATCACGGAGTGCTGCGCCAGCTCGCGCGGATGAGCGGGCCTGCCGCGCCGGTCGAGGTAGTTCGGCGACGCGCACAGGACCATGCGCGTGGAGGCGAGCTTGCGCGTCACCAGGGTCGAGTCGGGAATGCGCGTGATGCGGATGGCGAGGTCGTAGCCTTCATCCACGAGGTCCACTACGCGATCGCTCAACGTGATGTCGAGCGAGACCTCCGGGTTGGCGTCCGCGAACGGACCCCACAGCGGCGCGAGATGCAAGGTTCCGTAGGTCAACGGCGCGTTGACGCGGATGACGCCACGAGCTTCGCCCGTGCGCAGTGTCAGCTCCGCCTCCGCTTCGTCGATCGACTCGAGCAGTTCTTTCGCGCGCTCGAAGAAGATCCGGCCCTCTTCCGTGAGCGACAGTCTTCGCGTGGTGCGCTGAAGCAGCCTCACCCCAAGCCGTTTTTCCAGCTCGCCCACGTGGCGCGACACCGCCGCCTTGGAAAGCCCCGTGGCCGTAGCCGCGCCGACGAAACTCCCCGCGTCCACCACGGCGACGAAGCTGCTCATTTCCTGGATTTTGCTCATGGATTGTCTCGATAACCGAGACTATGTGTCTCGTGATGAGCTGTTTATCACTACTTTTAGCGCGAATAAAGTACGCCTCATCCAACAAGCACGAAGGAGCGACACATGAACATCACGATTCTCGGCGCTGGCAACATGGGCGCCGCATTCGCCCGGCAATTCACTCGCGCCGGCCACACAGTGCGTGTGACCTCACGCAGTGGCGAGCGGTCAGCGGCCGTCGCCGCCGCAAATCGCGCCGTCGCCGCGCCGCCGGCCGAAGCGCTCGCCGATTCGAGCGTCATCATCGTCGCGACGCCTTACCCCGACGCTGTCGAGGCCTTGAAATCGCTTGGCACGCTCGATGGAAAAGTGATCGTCGACGCCACCAATCCACTCAGCGCGGACTTCATGAGCCTCACGATCGGCCACACCACATCTGCCGCCGAAGAGATCGCGAAAGCATTTCCCAAGGCCGAAGTGGTGAAGGCGTTCAACACGGTGTTCGCGCAGGTGATCGCCGACAAACCGGCGTTCCAGTTCGGTCAGACCGCGCCCGTGTTCGTGGCGAGTGACAGCGAGCGCGCCAAGCAGGTCGCGAAGACCTTGATTCACAGCATCGGCTTCAACGCCGTTGATGCGGGTCCGTTGCGGAACGCGCGTTATCTCGAGCCGCTCGCCGGCCTGAACATCTATCTCGGCTACGGCGCCGGACTCGGCACCGGGATCGCGCCGGCATGGATCCGCAAGGCGGCCTGATCGGCGGAGTTCACCGCCAGTTACTTTTCGTTCATGATGCCCGCGCAATCGCGCGGGCATCAACGTATGCAACGGAGGATTTCCATGAACCTTCAACAGGCGATGAAGAATCCGAATGTCGTGTTCGCTTCACCGGAGGTGGTCGAAGCCTCGATGGAGTTCACGCCGGTCCAGAAGCGCGCCATCCTGACGCAGTGGAAGGATCAGCTGGAAAAGCTTCTCGTGGCCGACGAGGAAAGCATGCTGCGGGCTGACGCAAACGCCGGCGCGAACGCGGAATGCCTGAGGCGCGTGACGAACATCCTGTCACGCCTGCCGCGGTAACCAGGGAATCCGGATCGTCGCGCGGTGCGCGCGACGACCTATCTACTTCTTCTTCACCGGCCGCTTCGCGCGATCCTTGCGGATGCGCCGATCGCGCCTTTCCTTCTGCGCGGTCTTGAGGCCGCGCTTTTCCTTGGGCTTGTCCTTGAGAAATGGATTCACGTCGCTGCGGAATTCCACCGACACCGGCGTCGCGAACAGGTCGAACCGCTCGCGGAACACGTTCGCGAGATACCGCTTGTATGACTCGGGCACGTGCGCGGCCTGGCTGCCGTGCACGACGATGCGCGGCGGATTGCGTCCACCCTGGTGGGCGTAACGCAGCCGGATGCGGCGGCCGCGCACGATGGGCGGCTGGTGCTGCGTCATCGCGGCCTCCATCGCCTTCGTGAGCGCGGGCGTCGGCATCTTGCGCATCGCCGCCTCGTATGCGCGAATCATCGAGGCGGTGAGGTCGCCCACGCCCGTGCCATGGCGCGCGCTGACGAAGTGCACCGGCGCGAACGGGATGAAATCGATCTTGAGAGTGAGCAGCCGACGGATCTCCTCGCGCTGCTCCATCGGGATGTTGTCCCACTTGTTCACCGCGAGGATCAGCGCACGGCCGCGATTCAGCGCCAGGCCCAGCACGCTCGCATCCTGCTCACCGATCGAGTCCTGCGCGTCGACCACCATGACGACGACGTGCGCCTCGGCGATCGCCTGCAGCGTCTTGGATACCGACAAATGCTCGACCTCGTCGTCGATCTTCGCGCGGCGGCGTACGCCCGCCGTGTCGATCAGCGTGAACTGCCGCCCATCGCGCTCGAACGGCACGAGGATGCTGTCGCGCGTCGTGCCCGCGATGTCGCTCGTGATCACGCGCTCCTCGCCGATGAGGCGATTGATCAGCGTGGACTTGCCGACGTTCGGCCGCCCGATGATCGCGATGCGGATGCGGCCATCTTCCGGCTCCTCGTCCTCCGGCGCCGCGGGCGGAAAACCCTCGAGCACCAGGTCCATGAGCTGCTCGCAGCCGTACCCGTGCGTCGCCGCGATCGCATGCGGCTCGCCGAGTCCCATCGAGTGGAAGTCCGCGGCAGCGATCGCGGACTCGAGGCCCTCGGCCTTGTTGACGGCGAGATACACGGGCTTGCCCGACCTGCGCAGCTCGCGCGCGAAGAACTGGTCCTGCGGCGTGAGGCCGGCGCGCGCGTCCGCGACGAACACCAGGCGGTCGGCTTCCTTGATCGCGTGCTCGGTCTGGATGCGCATGAGCGCGTCCATGCCAACCGGGTTTTCAACAAGTCCGCCCGTGTCGATGCACACGTACTGGACCGGGCCTAACTTCCCGTAACCGTACTGGCGGTCACGCGTGACGCCGGGCACGTCCGCGACGATCGCGTCGCGCGTCTGCGTGAGCGTGTTGAACAGCGTGGACTTGCCGACGTTCGGCCGCCCGACGATGGCGATGACCGGCAGCATCCCGGAGCTCTGACTACCGCCGCCGCAGCGGCATCAGCCGCCCGCCGGCTGCTCGGCGGGCTCCGCCGGAGCCGGAGCGGGAGTCCGATTCCGGGTGCCGATCGGCAGCGGCTGAAGCGCGGACACCTGGCCCTTGTCGCTGATCACGTAGAGCACGCCGTCCACGGCGAGCGGCGCGTTGTTGATGCGATCTCCCGAGGTCTTCGCCCGGCCGGCCGGCGTACCGGTCGCGCGATCGAACAGGTGCACGTAACCCTCGAGATCCGCCACGGCGACAGTGTCGCCGACGACCGCGGGCGCGGACAGGCTGCGGAACTTGAGCGATTCGTTGCGCCAGATCTCGCCGCCGCTGCGGCGGCTCAGCGCCAGCAGCTCACCGCCCGAAGTCGAGACGTACAGATGCTCGTCGTCGACGTCCACGCCGCGGTAGCTCGAAAGCTCGCGGGCCCACCAGACCTGCCCGGAATCGAGCGCGAGCATGCCCGCGCGGCCCTGGAACCCGGCGACGAACACGTCCTCGCCCACGACCTTGACGGCGGCGTCGATGTCGTTGAGCCGGTCGAGTTCGGTGCGTCCCCGCGAGGGCGACACCGCCGCCTCCCAGACCGTCTGGCCATCCGCGACGCTCACGGCCATCACGCGTCCATTGTCGAATCCAGACAGCGCCATGTCGCGCGCCACGACGGGCGCGGACACGCCGCGCAGCGTGAGGCGCGGAACCGGTTGCTCGGCCTCCCAGAGTTGTTTGCCGTCTTCGATCGAAAGCGCGTGCAAGCGGCCGCTGACGGTGCGCACGATCACTTCGTTCTCGGCCACCGCGGGCGCGGACAACACCTCGCCATTCACGTTCGCGCGCCAGCGCTCCGCGCCGTTGTCCGCCGCGAGGGCGACGACGACACCATCCGAGGATCCCACTGCGACTATGCTGCCGTTCGTACCGGTGCCGCCCGCGAGCGGCAGATCGGTCTTCGCACGCCAGAGCTGTTTGCCGTTCTTGAGGTTGAACGCGGCGACGTCTCCGTCGTGGCCGGCCGCGAACAGTCGGTCGCCGGAGGACGAAAGGCCCAGTCCCAGGCGCAGTTTCTTGCCGCCGCCGTCCACGCTCGCGCTCCACAACCGGTTGATGCGCACGGTGGGGCTGGCGATGTTCGTCAGCTCGGCCGGCTGATCCACCTTCTTCTTCGAACTGCACGCGGCGAGGGTGGCGCCCAGCACCACCAGCACCAACAGACTGCGAATTTTCATCAGGACTCCTCTTCTCGCGGCGGCGGCGTGCCACCGAGATCCCGTATCTTGAGTTCGATCAGGTCGACGTCGATGACGCCGTCCTTGGCCGCGACGCGTGCCGCCTGGTATTCGCGCAAGGCGCCATCGCGGTCGCCCTTGGCGAGCAGCACGTCGCCGCGCGTTTCGGCGAGTCGCGGCCCGAACGCGCCGGCGTCTTCGACCTTCAGCGTCGCGAGCGCCTCGTCGTGTTTGCCCTGATCGGACAACACACGCGCGAGCCGCTGGCGCGCGATCAGTTTCACTTCGTCGTCTTCGGCCGTATCGACCACGGCTTTGAGACTGGCCGCGGCCTTGTCGAGTTCATTGGCCTCGACGTGCACGCGCGCCGCGATCAGGTTCGCGAGCTGCGCGTACGGGGTCCAGGCGTACTCGCGATTGATCTCCTCGACGAGCGTCAGGCCGCGCGTGCGATCGTTGCGAGTGAACGCGTCGAGCATCGAGTCGTAGCGCGCCGACGCCGTCTCCATCTGCGTTTCGCGATGCTGCTTGTACCAGCCCCAGCCAGCGAGGCCGCCCACACCGATGACGATACCGGCGACGATCCACAGGCCGTTCTCCTTGAACCACCCTTTGACCTCTTCCAGCTGTTCCGCTTCGTTCAACTCGCTCACGTCGCTCTCCTCAGAAACTCTTCGACCTTCGCGCCCACCTGGGCGAGAGGGTATTCAACCTGGGTGGTTTCGGCGCCGCGCAGGGGCTTGAGCGCGACCACTCCGCGCTCGAGCTCGTCATCACCCAAAATGAGCGCCAGCCGCGCCCCGGACTCGTCCGCGCGGCGGAACTGTGTCTTGAACTTGCCGCCGCCGCAATGGACAACGACGCGGCAGCCGGAAATTCCGTCGCGGAGCTGCTCCGCCAGGGCCAGGGCCCGACGCTGGGCGCGATCGCCCTGCGCCATCACGAACACATCCGGGACCGGTCGCGCCGGCACTGCGCCCGCGAGCTTGACGAGTTCGACCACCCGCTCGACACCCATGGCGAAGCCTATGGCCGGGGTCGGCTCGCCGCCCATTTGCGCAATCAACCCGTCGTAGCGCCCGCCCGAGCAGACCGCGTCCTGGCTGCCGAGCGCGTCGGTGATCCACTCGAACACCGTACGCGAGTAATAGTCGAGTCCGCGCACAAGGCGCGGGTTGACGGTGTATGGAATGCCGAGCTCGTCGAGCCCGGCTCGCAGCTCCGCGAAATGCGCCTGCGACTCGGTGTCGAGATGCTCGGTGAGCACCGGCGCGTTCTTCACGATTTCCTGGGTCGGCGGGTACTTGCTGTCGAGGATTCGCAGCGGATTGCCCTCGAGACGTCGCTTGCCGTCCTCGTCGAGCTTGTCGAGATGGGCGCGGAAGTAATCCTGCAGGAGCGCGCGGTACGCCTTGCGCGACTCGGGCGTGCCGAGCGAGTTGATCTGCAGCTTGACCCGCGCGACGCCTAACAACTTCCAGAGCCGCGCGGTGAGCGCGATGAGCTCGACGTCCACGTCGGGACCTGCGAAGCCGATGGCTTCGAGATCGATCTGATTGAACTGCCGGAAGCGCCCCTTCTGCGGCTTCTCGTGCCGGAACATCGGACCCTGGCACCACACCTTGAGCCGCGCGCCGCGCAACATGCCGTTCGAAATCGTGGCGCGCACGATGCCCGCGGTCGCCTCGGGGCGCAGCGTGAGACTGTCGCCGCCCTGGTCGGTGAAGGTGTACATCTCCTTCTCGACCACATCGGTGAACTCGCCGATCGCACGCTTGAAGAGCTCGGTGTGTTCCACCACCGGCACGCGCATTTCCTGGTAGCCGTAGGCGTCGAGGACGGCGCGCATGGTCGACTCGACGTGTTGCCACACGCCGATGTCTTCCGGCAGGACGTCTTTCATGCCGGTGACCGGCTGGATATTGCGGGACATCGTTGTTCTTGCGGAAACGGTTTTCTTGTCAGCGCGCCCGCGACAGCGAGCCGGATCGATTCACGACGAAACGCGCGCCTTCGCCATCGAGGGCGCTCGCGGGAATCTCGCGGCTCTGGCCATTGACGTCGACCGCAACGCCGGCGGCGTTGCCGAGCGTCACGCGCAGGGGCGGAATTCCTTCGACACTCTGTACGCTGCCCGCGCTCGCGACGTCGTAAAACAGGCGCTCGCCGCGCGAATCGTAGACTTCGACCCAACTGTCATTCGTGAGTTGCAGCGTGAGTCGCGCAGGCCGCGCGGGGGGTGGCGACTCGCGTGGGGCGGGAACGGGCTCGGGCTCGGCCGCCACGCGGGGCTCGGCCGCGGGCTCGACCACGGGCGTGGAGACGGGTGCATTCACGGCGAGCACGGCCGTGTCGGCGGGCGCGCTCGCGACGGGCGCGGCAACCTCGGGTTCGGGCTTGGCGGCCTGCTCAGCGGCGCCGCGATTGGAGCCGGCGAGCACCCACCAGATGGCGGCCAACAGCACGAGCCCACTTCCGACGGCGATCATCGGGGACACGAGGCGCCGCGGGTCCGCGCGTCGCTCGGCCTGCGGGACCTGCGTGAGATCGGGCGGTATCGGCCGCGCTTCGCGCGCGCCATACGCTTCTACGAGCTCCCGTCCCTGCTCGCCGACGAAATCGCCGTAGCGACGCAGATGACCGCGCACGTATACCGACGCCCCGAGATCCGCGAAGCGGTTGGACTCGAGCGCTTCGATGACCTTCGGATCGAGATGCAGTTTCTCGGCGGCGGCGGCCACGGAGTATCCACCGCGTTCACGCGCCGCGCGCAATCGTTCGCCGATCGAACGCTGCGGTTCGGGCGATTCGGTCGTGGAGGTCTGCGCGTCGCCCATCGTCCGCCTACTGGTTGCGGGTGAGCGCGCGGGTCTGGGCGGAATCCGGGAACTCGAGGCGCAGCGCGCGCGAGTATTTTTCCTCGGACATTCGATCCTTGGCCGCGCGCGCCACCATCACCGCGGACAGCAACACGTCCGGGTTGGGCTTGAAGGCGTTGATGTACGTATCCACGACCTTGCGCGCCTCGGCGACCTGCCCGCGCTCGATCTGCAGGCTCGCGAGCTGCACGGTGGCTTCGCTGTAGTTAGGCCGCGCCCTGATGGCGCTGGCGAAGCGGGCCTGCGCCTCGTCGAGGCGCTTCGCGCCGCGCAGGCATACGCCGGCGTTCGTGAGCGCGACTTCGGGCGTCTGGTAGAACTTGCTGGAGGCGACCGAGGCGAAACGCTCGACGCCTTCGTCGACGCGGCCGTTCTTGCACAGGTAGATCGCGTAATTGTTGATCGCGTCGGGCTTCTCGGGCGCGAGACGGAGGGCTTCGCGGAAATGCTTGTCCGCGAGCTTGGCGTCGCCCGTGCGGTCGTACAGCAGCGCGAGACTGGTGTGGACGTCCGGGTCGCGCGGATTCTGCTTGAGCGAGCGCTCGAGCTTTTCCTTCGCGAGCGCGTAATTACCCTGCTGAAGGTAGGCGGTGCCGAGTTGCACGTTGTACTTCGCCGCGGTGTTCTGCGGATCCTCGCCCTTGAGCGGCTTGCCGCCGTCCTTGGTGCTGGTGACGCACGCGGCGAGCGTGCAGGCGACGAACACGGCGGCGAAGCGAAGCGGGTTCTTCATGCGCGTACCTGCAATCCAAAGGTTTTCGAGCCGAGCCGCACGATGGTGCGGTCGGTGACTTGGCCCGCGAGTTGCCCGCAGGCCGCATCGATGTCGTCGCCGCGGGTCTTGCGGATGGTGGCGATCAGCCCGCGTGCGTTGAGCTCGTCGCGGAACGATTCGATCGCCGCCTGCGGCGAGCGGCGGTACTTCGTACCGGGAAACGGGTTGAACGGAATCAGGTTGAGCTTCGCGGGCTTGCCGTGCAGTAGTTTGGCGAGCTCGCGCGCGTGCCGCGGCTGGTCGTTGACGCCGTCGAGCATCACGTATTCGAACGTCACGCTGCGGCCGTTCTGTTCGTCGAGGTAGTGCCAGCAGGCTTCGAGCAGCTCGGCGATGTCGTGTTTGCGGTTGATCGGAACGAGCTCGCTGCGCAGCTCGTCGTTCGGCGCGTGCAGCGAGACCGCCAGCGCGCAGTTCACTTCCTCGGCGAGCTTGTAGATCTGCGGCACGAGGCCGGAGGTGCTCAACGTGACGCGGCGGCGCGAGATGTCGAAGCCGAGGTCGTCGAGGAACAGGCGGATGGCGGGTACTACGTTGCGGAAGTTCGCGAGCGGCTCGCCCATGCCCATGAGCACGATGTTGGTGATGATCCGATCGTCCCCGACTTTCCAGCCGAGTTCACGATTCGCGAGCCACACCTGCCCGACGATCTCCGCCGCCGTGAGGTTGCGGTTGAAACCCTGCTGCGCGGTCGAGCAGAACGAGCAGTCGAGCACGCAGCCCACCTGCGAGGAGATGCACAACGTGCCGCGGTCCTCCTCCGGGATGAACACCATCTCGAAGGCCTGGCCATTGCCGCCCGACAGCAGCCACTTGCGCGTGCCGTCAGAGGCGACCTGGGTCTTCACGATCTCGGGTAGTTTGACTTCCGCGCGCTCGAGGAGCTGCGCGCGGAAGTCCTTGGCCAGGTCGGTCATCGCCGAGATGTCGCCCTCGCCGCGCTTGTACAGCCAGTTCATGAGCTGACGCGCGCGGAAGGGCTTGTTGCCGAGCGCGCCCACGAACGACTCCAGCTCGGCCTTCGGCAGACCCAGCAGATTGACTCGTTCCTGAGCGATGGATTCGGCGCTGCTCATGCGATCAGCCCCGCGGGCAGATCTCCGTCTCACGGAAGAACCAGGCGATCTCCTTCGCGGCCGTCTCCGGCGCGTCGGAGCCGTGCACGGTGTTCGCTTCGATGCTCTCGGCGAAGTCGGCGCGGATGGTGCCGGGGGCGGCCTTCTTCGGATCCGTCGCGCCCATGATCTCGCGGTTCTTCGCGATGGCATTCTCGCCTTCGAGCACCTGCAGCAGCACCGGACCCGAGGTCATGTACTTCACGAGGTCCTTGAAGAACGGACGCGCGGCATGCACCGCGTAGAAACCCTCCGCGTCCCGCTGCGACAGATGCTGCATGCGGGCGGCGACGACCCGGAGGCCGGCCTTTTCGAAGCGGGTCAGGACCTGACCGATGAGGTTACGGGCAACGCCGTCGGGCTTGATGATGGAGAAGGTGCGCTCGAGCGCCATGAACGTGATTCCTTGTGGGGGCTTAAAGGCGCGCGATTGTACCGGCAGACAGCCTTGCCTGCGAGTAACCCGCTGAAAAACAAGGACGGCGACTCACCAGGCGCTGCGCGCCACGAAGGAAACGTCGCCCGAGGTGCGCCGTCCGTGAATGTGTCAGACGTTGAATGACTCGCCGCAGCCACATTCCCCTTTGATGTTCGGGTTGTGGAAACGGAAGGCTTCGTTGAGCCCTTGCTTGACGAAATCGACCGTGGTGCCGTTGATCAGCGGCAGGCTCTCGGGATCGACGAAAACCTTGACCCCATGGTCCTCGAATACGTGGTCGGTCTGCGCGGCATCGTCGGCGTAGTTGACGACATAGGCAAACCCCGAGCAGCCGGTCTTGCGGACCCCGAGGCGCAGGCCGAGTCCCTTGCCGCGCGAGGCGATGAATGATTTGACCCGTTCGGCCGCAGCCTGAGTGAGCGAGATAGTCATTTTCGAACCGTTTCCTTACGCGCAATTCTAGCGGCCCAGGGCCGCACGCAATGCATCTTCGACGACCAGCAAGCGCCCGAGTTTCTCGGGCGGAACCGCGAACTTCTCCGCCCAGTCGATCGGGGCCCCCACCGCGAGGTTGTCCGTCCGGGCGCCTTCGAGCGCCTCGCACAGCCAGGCGGAGACAGCCAGAGTATGGGGGCATCCATAGGCGCTGAAACGGGCGCTTTTCACAGTGCCGCCGCTGATGTGCAGCTCGAACGCGACGGCGGCGCCGTCGTGCTCGCGCCCCGCCTGGCCGTGACGGATATCGGGCGGGGCGCCGATCCCCTGCGAGTGACGCGGGGGCCGGGGCGCCGCGCGGAAGTAACGTTGCGCCAGGGGATTCAATACGCGGGCGAACAGCGTGCCGGGCGTCCGGTCGGTCGCCGGAGCCTCCGCGCCTGCATCCGGGATTGCCGGCCTGCCCGCAAGCACCCGCAACCGTGAGACCTCGCGCCGGATCGCTTCGATGGCCGCATCGATGTCGACCGGCCCGGTGAACCGCCCGAAACTCAGGCGCAGCGAGCTCTGGGCGAGCTCGCTATCCCGCCCCAGCGCGCGCAACACGTAACTCGGCTCGCGGGTCGCCGAGCTGCACGCCGAGCCGGTGGAGATGGCGATCTCCGTGAGGCCGGTCACCAGGCTCTCGCCTTCCACGCCTTCGAAGGACACGTTGACGATGCCGGGCAGCGAGGCCGAGCCCGCGAGGGTATTGAGGTGCGCTCCGGGCAGCCTCGAGAGCGCGGCCATGAGACGCGCCTTGTGCGCGCCCAGCCGCTCGGTCTGCGCCGGCAAATCATGGCGGGCCAGTCGTGCGGCCTCGCCGAACCCCGCGACCTGGTGAGTCGCGAGCGTTCCGGAGCGCAGGCCCCGCTCGTGCCCTCCGCCGAACACGATCGGCGCGATTTTCGGGCGCGCCGACTCGCGCACGTACAGCGCGCCGATTCCCTTCGGGCCGTGGAACTTGTGCGCGGTGAGCGAGAGCAGATCGACCTGCGTCCGGCGCACCGACAACTCGCGCTTGCCGCAGCTCTGGCTCGCGTCGGTGTGCATGAGCACGCCGCGCTCGCGGCAGACCGCCCCGATCGTCTCGATGTCGTTGATGCAGCCGATCTCGTTGTTCGAATCCATCACGGACACCATCAGCGTGTCGTCGCGCAGCGCCGTGCGCACCGCATCCACCGGCACGCGGCCCCACTCGTCGGGTTCGAGCAGCGAGACGGCGAATCCTTCGCGCTCGAGCTGGCGCAACGCGTCGAGCACGGACTTGTGTTCCCCGCGCGCGCTCACGATGTGACCGCGGCCGACACCCGCGCGCCGCGCCGCATGCGCGGCGCCGATCAGCGCGAGATTGTTCGCCTCGGTGGCGCCGGAGGTGAAGATGATCTCGCGCGGATCCGCTTCGATCAGCGCGGCGACGTCGGCGCGCGCGCGCTCGACGATGTCGTGCGCCGCGAGGCCGAAGCCGTGCGTCGCCGACGCCGGATTTCCCTGCAGGTCGGCGGACGTCAGGCACTTGGCCATGGCGGTGGCCACGCGCGGATCGACGGGCGTCGTGGCGGCGTAGTCGAGGTAGATAGGCGCGGCGGTCATGGTTTGTCCGCCGGCGGGTCCTTCGCCTGCGCGCCGCCCGCCACGCGGCGCTTCGACTGCACCGCCGTGAGGATGCCGCGCAGGATGTTCACTTCGTTCTGATCCATCTCGCAGCGCTGGAACAGGCGGCGGATGCGCGTCATGAGGTGCGTGCCGCCGGTGGTCCGGTCCTTGAAGTCGATCTCGTCCATCACCTGCTGTAGATGAACGTAGAAACGCTCCATCTCGGCGCCGGGCGCCAGCGGCACCGTGGCCTCCGACAATGGTCGCGTGCTCGCCGGCGAGCCGGCGGCGCGGAACAGTTCGTAGGTGGTCAGTTGCACGGCCATCGCGAGATTGAGCGACGGGTAGTCAGGGTTCGCGGGAATCCGGATCAGCAGGTGCGCGAGCGCGAGTTCCTCGTTGGTGAGGCCGGTGCGCTCGGCGCCGAACAGAACGGCGGCGGGTCCGCGCGCGCTCATCTCGAAGATGCGCTGCGCGGCGTCGTGCAGGTCGAGCGCCCGGAAATTCTGGTCCCGCGGCCGCGACGTCGTGGCCGCCACGAAGCCGCAGTCGGCGACGGCGCCGGTGACGCTGTCGACCACGCGGGCGCTCGCGAGAACGTCGTCGGCGCCCGACGCGCGGGCGGTGGCTTCCGCATGCGGAAACGCCTTGGGTCTGACGAGCACCAGCTCCGAAAGCCCCATGTTCTTCATGGCGCGCGCGACCGCCCCGATGTTTCCGGGGTGCGAGGGCTCGACGAGGACTATGCGAATGGCGGAGAGCGGCACGGGCTGTATGATAGCGGCCCTTTTTCGAGCCCCAATCGTCGTATGCAGCCCCTATTGAACATCGCGGTCCGCGCGGCGCGCCGCGCCGGGGACATCATCGTTCGCGCGCTCCCGCGTCTCGAAGGCGTGGAAGTCCACCGCAACGGCCGCAACGACGACGTCACCGAGGTGGACCGGGCCGCCGAAGCCGACATCATCGAGACCATCCGCCGGCTGCATCCCGACCATGCGTTCCTCGCCGAGGAAAGCGGCGCGTCGGGCAACAATGAAGTCGTCTGGATCATCGATCCGCTCGACGGCACCACGAACTTCATGCACGGCTTTCCGACTTTTGCCGTGTCCATTGCCTGCCAGATCCGCGGCCGGCTCGAACACGCCGTGGTGTTCGATCCGATGCGTCAGGAGCTCTTCACCGCCTCGCGCGGCGAAGGCGCGCAAGTCGAGGGACGCCGGATGCGCGTGAGCAAGCAGGCGACGCTCGAAGGCTCGCTGATCGCGACGGGATTCCCCTATCGCTCCGACTCGCCCTGGCTCGACGAATATCTCGCGATGCTCAAGACGGTGATGACGAAGGCCGCCGGCCTGCGCCGGCCCGGCGCGGCCGCGCTCGACCTCGCCTACGTCGCCGCGGGCCGCTGCGACGGGTTCTGGGAGATGGGACTCAAGCCCTGGGATACGGCGGCCGGCACCCTGCTCATCACCGAGGCCGGCGGTCGCGTGGGCACGCTGACCGGCGAAGACTACAAACAAGGCGGTCACATCGTTGGCGGCACGCCGAAGGTGTTCAGCGCGCTGGTCGCCGCAATCGCACCCCACGTCCCCCCCAGCCTGACCTGATGGGGACATTCCTCGTTTGTTAGCAAACGGGGACGCACCTCAACAGGTGCGTCCCCTTTAGTCAGCTTGAAGTCCGCCAGCTCGACGAGGTGAGTTGGGTGGGCCGGTCGATCCTCTCCCCTAGCTGGTGGATTTGACTCCCTCGGTGGGCTTGTTCCGCAACGGGCTGGCCCAGTACGCGTACACGAAGTACAGCACGACCGCGATCGACAGGAACCCGGCGAACCACCAGCGGATGTGGACCGTCGCGCCGTCGTACGCGAGCCAGAAGCAGATGAGCACGCCCACCGCGGGCAGCACCGGGAAAAACGGCACCTTGAAGTGGCGCGGCAGATCGGGCCGCTGGTAGCGCAGCCAGAGCACCGAGAAACACACGAGGCCGAACGCCACGAGCGTGCCGACCGACGTCAGGTCGCCCAACTTGTTGATGTCGAAGACGGCGGCAAACAGCGAGACCACCACGCCGACGATGAGCGTGTTGATCCACGGCGTCTTGAACTTCGGATGGACCTTGGCGAGCGTCTTCGGCAACAGACCGTCGCGCGACATCGAATAGAACACGCGCGTCTGCCCGAACATGAGCACGAGCACCACCGAGGACAGGCCGGCGATCGCGCCGATCTTGATCAGCTTGGCGAGCCAGCCCCAATCCGGACCGAAGTTGTCGACGGCGGTCGCGACGGGCGCGGCCACGTTGAGCTTCGTGAACGACACGACTCCCGTGAGCACCGCGGCGGTCAGCATGTAGAGGATCGTGCAGATGACCAGCGATCCCAGGATGCCGATCGGCATGTCCTTGCGCGGGTTCTTCGCTTCCTGTCCAGCCGTCGAGACCGCCTCGAAGCCGATGTAGGCGAAGAACACGATCATCGCCGCGCGAATGATGCCGTCGATGCCGAACTGGTCCTCGACGCCGGTTGCTTCCGGAATGAAGGGCTGCCAGTTCGCGCTGTCGACGAAGAACGCGCCCACTCCGATGAACAGCAGGATCACCGACACCTTGATCGCGACGATGATGTTGTTGACCGTGGCGGACTCGGCTACGCCGATCACGAGCAGCGACGTGCAGGCCAGCGTGATGAACACCGCGGGCAGGTTGAACAGCGATGTCGCGATGGCCGCGGCGGGAATCGCCACGACGGTCGCGGCGGGGAGCTGCACGACCGACTGCGCCGGCACATTCACGAGCGTCCCCGCGGCCAGCTCGCGCAGCGAAGCGGTCGCCGGATCGAGAACCTTGGTGACCCCCGCGAGCGTGGCCTGTGCGCTGTTCGCGACGTCGATGTCGAGCGCGTTGATGAGCGCATAGCCACCGGTCGCGGGCTTCACGACGTCGTATTGCGCGAGCGCCGTCGTGTAATCGCCGGCGATGGTCGCGACGCCCGTCGAGAAGAATTGCACCGTCGAGCCGTCGGCCAGCGACGCAGTGACGCCGTTCAGGCTCACCGTGGGATTGCTGAGCGGAATCGAGTACAGCGAATTGACGACGAGTTCGCCATACGGCTGCGTCAACATGGCCGGAAGGTGGACGCCTATGTCATTCAGCAGACTCACCGCGTAGCCGGACCATCCGACCGCGACCACCGACGCGGCGAGGGCATATTCGAGCAGCAGCAACGCGCCCATGATCCAGGCGCCGAATTCGCCGATCGTCGTGTACGCGTAGGTATAGGCGGAACCGGATACGGGCAGCATCGACGCGAGCTCGGCGTAACACAGTCCCGCGAAGGCGCACACCACACCGGCCACCACGAACGACAGGATGACCGCGGGACCGGCGTATTGCGCGGCCGCGGTGCCCGTGCGAACGAAGATGCCGGCGCCGATGATGCAACCGATGCCGAACAGGACCAGGTGAATTGGACCGAGCGTGCGTTTCAATTCGCCGCGGTCGAATTCGGATTGGACCTGATCAACGGATTTCTTGCGCCAGTTCCAGCTCATCGCAGACCCCGCATTTCTTGTATTGACCCTAGTTTAGGCAGCGCGCCCGCGTAAAAGCGAGAGTGGCCGTGAGAACGGGGACGGACTTCAATTCCGTCCCCTGTGGAATGCGGTTTCACCCGCCTTCTACATCCTCGTTGTTTTTCTTCCGCCGCTCGTCGATGAGGCGCCGCAGGCGGATGTTCACCATTTCCACGCCGACCGAGAAGGCCATCGCGAAGTACAGGTATCCCTTCGGCACGTCGAAATGGAATGCGTCGGCGACGAGCACGACACCTACGAGAATGAGGAAGGCGAGCGCCAGGATCTTGATGGTCGGGTGCCGCTCGATGAATGCACTGATAGAACGCGCCACCAGCATCATCACGAGGATGGCCAGAACGATCGCCGCCACCATGATCGGGATCTGCTCCGGCGTCGCGAGTCCGACCGCGGTGAACACCGAATCCAGCGAGAACACGATGTCGATGATGCCGATCTGCAGGACGATGGCGGTGAAGTTCGCGAACACGCGCGTGTTGCGTTTCTCCTCCTCGCCTTCGAGCGTGCCGTGGATCTCGGTGACGCTCTTGGCCAGCAGGAACAAACCACCCAGCAGCAGGATGATGTCGCGCCCCGAGAACTCGAAGCCGAACAGCCCGAACCAGGGCTTGGTGAGGCGGGTCAGCCACACGATGGAGAACAGCAACGCGATGCGCGTGATCATCGCGAACGCGAGCCCGGTGACCCGCGCGAGCTCCCGGCGCTCCGGTGGCAGCCGGCTCACGAGGATGGAGATGAAGATGATGTTGTCGATGCCGAGGACGATCTCGAGCGCGGACAGCGTGATGAACGCTACCCACGCCTGCGGATCGGTCAGCAACTCCATCATGAGTCGATGACCGCTGCCTCAGGGAAGCTCGTCGATCGGATCTTTCTTGACCGTCGGAAACACGTGTTCGGCCTTGAGACCACAGGACAACGCGATCGCGCTGGAAATGTAGATGGACGAGTACGTGCCCGCAACGATGCCGATGAGCAGTGCCTCGGAGAAACCGCGCAACGCCGAACCCCCGAGGATCAGCAGCGCCACGATGACGATCGAAGTCGTGAACTTGGTCATGATCGTACGCGACAGCGTCTGGTTGATCGCCTGGTCGAGGGTGATCGACGGCTCCTGGCGCCGGTTCTTCTCGAAGTTCTCGCGGATACGGTCGAACACGACGATGGTGTCGTTCAGCGAGTAACCGACCACCGCGAGGATGGCCGCGACCACGGCGAGGTCGAACGGGGTCTGCGTGATCGAGAACACGCCCAATACGAGGATGGGATCGTGCATCACGGCGAAGATCGCGCCGAGCGAGAGGCGCCAGGTGTGGAATCGAAGCACGATGTAGAGGCCGATGAGCACCAGCGTCACCGACAGCGAAACGATCGCCGCGTAGCGCAGTTCGTCGCCGACCTGCGGTCCCACGACTTCGAGTTTGGTGATCCGCGCCGCCGGATCGATGTCCTTGAGCAGGCTCTCGAACTTCGGCCGGAGCTGTTCCGCGTTTTCGCCCGTCGGCGGCAATCGGATCGCGATGTCGCGCACCGAACCGAATCGTTGCACCTGGGGCTCGTGATAGCCGGCCGCTTCGACAGCCGCGTGGATCCGGTCGATCGGCGCGTCCATCGAGAACGACGCCTCCACGCTCACGCCGCCGGTGAAATCGATCGCGAAGTTCAGACCCTTGGCATAAAACGACGCGAACGAGGCGATCATGAATACCGCGGAAAGCGTGTACCACACCTTGCGTGTGGCCATGAACGGGAAGTTGGTCTTACGGTGGAAGAATTCCATGATTGCTTACCTCGATTCCCGCTCAGCCGATGGCCAGCTTGGTGACCTTGCGCTTGCCGCCGTATATGAGCGTCAACAGCGCGCGCGAACCCATCAACGCCGTGAACATCGACGTGAGGATGCCGAGCGACAACACGATCGCGAAGCCCTTGATCGGGCCCGTGCCGAATACGAACAGCACGATACCCGCGATAAGCGTCGTGAGATTCGAATCCATGATGGCGGAGAACGCCCGCTCGAAGCCGGCCTTGATCGCCGCCTGAGGTGACACTCCGTTGCGCAGTTCCTCGCGTATGCGTTCGTAGATCAGCACGTTCGCGTCGACCGCCATGCCGACGGTGAGGATGATGCCCGCAATGCCCGGCAACGACAGCGCGGTGCCGAGCATCGACAGCAACGCGGTCAGCAGGATCACGTTGGCGACCAGCGTGACGTTCGCGACGATGCCGAACACCTGGTAGTACAGGATCATGAAGGCGAACAGCGCCGCCATGCCGACCAGCAGCGCGGTGACGCCCTTGCGGATGTTTTCCTTGCCGAGCTGCGGACCGATGGTCTGCTCGTTCGCGATCGAGATGGGCGCGGTCAGCGCGCCGCCGCGCAACAGCTTCGACAACTCGCTGGCTTCGGTCGCCGAGAGGCCGGTGGTCTGGAAACGCGATCCGAACACGCCCTGGATGGTCGCGACGCTGATGACCTTTTCGTCCTTGATGTCGCGCACGACTTCCTTGCCGTCGACGTTGGCGATCTCGCGGCGCTGCTCGATGAAGATGACCGCCATCGGCTTGCCGAGATTCGCGCGCGTGTTGCGCAGCATCTCTTCGCCCCCGGCGCTGTCGAGCGTCACGTCGACCTGCGGGCCCGACTGGCCCGTGCTCGGCGACGCGTTCAGGAGCTGGTTGCCGGTGACGATGATGTCGCGCTTGACCATCACCGGGT
>JAEZCR010000307.1 GCA_023433465.1 Pseudomonadota bacterium
TGGTAGAGCACGACCTTGCCAAGGTCGGGGTCGCGAGTTCGAGTCTCGTTTCCCGCTCCAATCTCTCCGGGTATGTTCTGTCCGGATTGCGGCTAGGTGGCAGAATGGTTATGCAGCGGCCTGCAAAGCCGTCTATGCCGGTTCGATTCCGACCCTAGCCTCCATCACCATCATGTCACTAGCCCCGGTGGCGGAACTGGTAGACGCAACGGACTTAAAATCCGTCGGTCGCAAGGCCATGCCGGTTCGATTCCGGCCCGGGGCACCATTCTGTATGTCGATTTCATGCTGAGCGTCCGGGGTCTGCACCTTTGGCGCGGGGATCGTCACGTCCTGCGCGGCGTGAGTTTCGACGCGACCGCGGGGCAATGCGTCCTGCTCACGGGCAGGAACGGGGCCGGCAAGACCACGTTGCTGCGAGCCATCGCCGGGCTGCTCGATCCCGAGGAAGGGCAGGTGTCCTGGCGGGGCACGCCCGCTCGTCAGGCCCGCGACGATTTCCACTCCGAGCTCGCCTATCTCGGTCACGAACCACCTCTCAAGGGCGACCTCACAGGGCGCGAGAACCTCGCATTCTCCGTAGGGATCCGGCGGAAGGTCGAGTCCGCCGAGATCGACGCGGCCCTGAAACGCACCGGAGCCCAAGGATTCTCGGATCGTGCCGTGCGCACGCTCTCGGCGGGCCAGCGCCGCCGCATCGCGCTCGCGGGTGTATTGCTGGCGCAGGCTGCGTTGTGGCTGCTCGACGAACCGACGACCAACCTCGATGCCGACGGGCAACAACTGGTGTCCGATCTCGTGGCCGAGCAGCTGGCGCGGAACGGCCTCGTAGTCGCGGCCATTCACCATGTTTTGCCCGTCGATGAATCGGCGGTCATCACGCTGGAGCTGCCGTCTTCATGAAGACCGGTTCCCTGACCGCCGCGCGCCTGGTCGCGATGCGTGATCTGCGCCTGGCTTTCCGCAAGCCCTCGCAGCTCCTGCAGCCGCTGGTGTTCTTCCTGATCGTGGCGACGTTGTTCCCGTTGACATTGACTCCGGAGTTGTCGCGCCTGCGAGACGCGGCGCCGGGTGTCTTGTGGGTGGGCGCGTTGTTATCCTCGCTGCTGGCGCTCGAATTCCTGTTTCGCGACGACGCGGTAGATGGAACGCTCGAGCAGTTCGCGTTGTCGGGTCAGTCGCTGACGTGGATGTTGTTCGCGAAGACCTGCACGCACTGGCTGTTGACCGGCCTGCCGTTGGCGCTGGCCGCGCCCATCGCGGCGGTCGGGCTCGGTGTGCCGGGCGAATCCATGGTCGGGGTGGTCGCCTCACTCGCCCTCGGCAGCTTCGCGCTGAGCCTGCTCGGCGCGATCGGGGCGGGGCTCACGCTGGGTGCGCGGCGCGGCGGCGTCTTGCTCTCGCTGTTGACGCTGCCGCTCGCGGTGCCGATCCTCATTTTCGGCGCGCGCGCCACGGAGCTGGCGATCAACGGCACCGACATCGCGGCGCCGATGTACTTGCTGGGCGCGATCGCCGTGCTGGGATTGACGCTCGCACCTCTCGCGGCGGCGGCCGCGGTGCGAATTGGTCTGGAGTAAGAGAGTCACATGGCCGCATGGACCTGGTTTCATCGCTTGGGATCGCCACCACACGTGTTCGCGTTCGCGCGCCGCTGGACGCCGTGGTTCGGCGGATTCGCCGCGCTCGCGATGCTGATCGCGCTCTACGGCGGGCTCGTGCTCGCGCCGCCCGACTACCAGCAGAAAGACGCCTTCCGCATGGTCTACGTGCACGCGCCGACCGCGTGGCTCTCGCTCATGATCTACACCACGATGGCGGTGGCCGCCGCGGTCGGTCTGATCTGGCGCATGAAGGTCGCCCATGCGGCCGCCGCGGCCTGCGCGCCGATCGGCGCGTGGTTCACGGTCGCCGCGCTCGGCACCGGCATGTTGTGGGGCAAACCGATGTGGGGCGCATACTGGGTGTGGGATCCGCGGCTCACCGCCGAGCTCGTGCTGCTGTTCCTCTACATCGGCTACATGGGTCTGCGCGCCGGCATCGAAGATCCCGCGAAGGCGGACAAGGCGAGCGCGGTGCTCGCGGTGGTGGGCATCGTGAACGTGCCGATCATCAAGTTTTCGGTCGACTGGTGGAACTCACTGCACCAGACGGCGACCGTCATGCGAATGGGCAAGCCGACGATGGACGGCGACATGTTGTGGCCGCTGCTCCTGATGTTCGTCGCATTCGCGCTCTACTTCATCGCCGTCCTGCTGATCCGCCTGCGCGCGGAGCTGCTGCGTCGCGAGCGCAACGCGAGCTGGATCCGAGAGGTGTTGTCATGAGTGAGTTCTTCGCCATGGACGGGTATGGCCAGTACCTGTGGCCGGCCTTCGCGCTCGGTTTCGGCATCGTCATTCTCAACGTGGTGCTGGCTTTGAACGCGCTCGCGAACGCGAAGCAGGAAGCGCGCCGCCGGCTGGAGATATCGCAATGACCCCACGCCAGGAACGGATGTTCATGGTCGCCGGCATCGTCTGCGGTGTCGCGGTCGCCGCGTGGCTCGGAACGCAGGCGATGCGCAGCAACGTGATGTTCTTCTTCGATCCGTCGCAGGTCGCCGCGGGCGAGGCGCCGACGGGTGAGCGATTCCGTCTCGGCGGCATGGTCGTGAAGGGCAGCATCGAGAAGACGCCCGGCACGCTCGACGTGAAATTCCTCGTGACCGATTTCAAGCACACGGTTCCGGTCACGTATTCGAAGATCCTGCCGGACTTGTTCCGCGACGGGCAGGGCGTGGTCGCGCACGGCCGGCTCGACAACGGCGTGTTCGTCGCCGACGAAGTGCTCGCGAAACACGACGAGAAGTACATGCCGCCGGAAGTGTCGCGTTCACTCAAGGACAATCCGCCGCCACCCGATTCACCGCCGGCGGGCACCTGATGATCCCCGAGCTCGGACATTTCGCACTGATCCTCGCGTTGATTCTCGCGGGCGCGCAGTTCTTCTTCGGAGTCTTCGGAGCCGCGCGCGGCGATGCGCGCTGGATGGCCGTCGTGCGCCCGGCGGTCGCGGGCCAGTTCGTGCTCGTCAGCGCCTCGATGGCGGCGCTGCTGCACGCGTTCGTCACGTTCGACTTCTCGGTGTTGTACGTCGCGGCGAATTCGAACTCGGCGCTGCCCACGTTCTATCGAGTCGCCGCGTTGTGGGGCGCGCACGAAGGCTCGCTGCTGCTGTGGGCCTGGATCCTCGTGGCCTGGACGCTCGCGGTGGCGATCGCGAGCCGCAACCTGCCGGCGACGTTCGCGAGCCGCGTGATAGGCGTGCTCGGGTTCGTGAGCTTCGGCTTCCTCCTGTTCACGCTCGCGACCTCGAATCCGTTCGAGCGATTGATTCCCGCGGCCGCGGACGGCCGGGATCTGAATCCGGTGCTGCAGGATCCCGCGCTCGCGATTCATCCGCCGCTGCTCTACATGGGTTATGTCGGTCTCTCCGTCGCCTTCGCGTTCGCGTGCGCGGCAATGCTCGAAGGCAAGCTCGATTCGGTCTGGGCGCGATGGACGCGCCCGTGGACGACGATCGCGTGGGGATTCCTCTCCGTCGGCATCGCGCTCGGCAGCTGGTGGGCGTATTACGAGCTCGGTTGGGGCGGGTACTGGTTCTGGGATCCGGTCGAGAACGCCTCGTTCATGCCCTGGCTGGTCGGCACGGCGCTGATTCATTCGCTGGCCGTGACCGAGAAGCGGGGACTTTTCAAGAGCTGGACGCTGCTGCTCGCGATCCTCGCGTTCTCGCTGAGCCTGCTGGGCACGTTCCTCGTGCGCTCGGGCGTGCTGGTCTCCGTGCATTCGTTCGCGGCCGATCCGACGCGTGGCATGTTCATACTCGCGTTCCTCGTCATCGTGATCGGCGGCGCGCTCGCGCTGTACGCCTGGCGCGCGCCGCTGCTCAAGTCCGAAGCCGGGTTCGACGCGACATCGCGCGACGCCTTCCTGCTCTACAACAACATCCTGCTGGTCGCGGCGGGCACCGTCGTCTTCATCGGCACGCTCGCTCCGCTGATCGCGGACGCGCTCGGCATCGGAACGATTTCGATCGGCATGCCATGGTTCACCACGATGTTCCCGCTGGCGTTCATCCCGCTGCTCGCGCTGGTGCCGATCGGCATCCACGCCACGTGGAAACGCGGGAACCTGGCAGCCAGTCGGAATCGGCTGCTGCTCGGATTGGGCATCTCGCTGGTTCTCGGATTGCTCGTGGTGTTCGGGCTGTACGGTCCGGGCACCTGGCTCACGCCCATCGGCATGGTCCTCGGCGTCTGGATCATCGTGTCGTCGCTGTTCGATCCGATCGACCGCCTGCGCCGCAGGTTGTCGCTGCCGCGCGCGGTGGTCGGCATGACGATCGCGCACATCGGGCTCGGCGTCGCCATCATCGCGATCACGGCCGTCGAGTCGTACACCATCGACCGCGACGTGGCGCTGGGGCAGGGCGAGTCCGTCACGCTGGGCCGGTATTCCTATCGCTTCGACAGCATCCGCGAAGTGGAGGGGCCTAACTACGACGCCGTCCAGGCGCAATTCACCGTGCTGCGCGACGGACGCGAAGTCGCCGTGCTGCATCCGGAGAAGCGGCACTACTGGGTGCAGCGCGCGACGATGACCGAGGCGGGCATCCACAGCGATCTGACGCGCGACTTCTTCGGTGCGCTCGGCGATGACCTGCAGGCGGGACGCTGGAGCATCCGCGCGCAGATCCGGCCGCTCATCAACTACGTGTGGCTCGCGGCGGGACTGATGGCGCTCGGCGGCGCGATCGCCGCGAGCGATCGGCGGTACCGGGCGAAGTCCGCGCCCGCCACCGAGCCCGTGCCCGCGGGTAGTGAGGCGGCCGTCCCATGAACCGCTTCGTGATTCCCGCCATCGTCTTCGTGGCGCTCGCGGCGGTGCTGTTCGTCGGCGTCGTGCATTCACCCGACAAGAGCACGATGCAATCCGCGCTGCTCGGCAAGCCCGCGCCGCAATTCTCGCTGCCGGTGCTCGGGGACGATGCGCACAAGGTGTCGTCGGCCGATCTCGCGGGCCGGCCCTGGGTGCTCAACGTCTGGGGCAGCTGGTGCCCCGAGTGCGTCGTCGAGCATCCGATGCTGCTCGAGATCGCGCGCGAGAAGCGCGTGCCGCTCGTCGGTCTCAACTGGCGCGACGACACCGGCGAGGCGATCCGCTGGATTGAGAAGTACGGCAATCCGTACAGCGTGATCATCGTCGACCAGGAAGGGCGCACCGCGATCGACTTCGGCGTGTACGGCGCGCCGGAAACGTTCTTCATCGACGCCGAAGGGCTCGTGCAGTACCGCCACGTGGGTGCGATGACGCGCGAGGTCTGGGAGCGCGAGTTCGTCTCGCGCCTGCCGCGCGGAGGGCTGCCATGACGCGCGGGCTGCTCGCTCTGCTTGGATTGTTGTGGACAGCCAGCGCGTTCGCGGTCGACACGACACAGTTGCCGGACCCCATCCTTCAGCAGCGCTACCAGAACCTGACGCACGAGTTCCGCTGCATGCAATGCCAGAACAACAGCATCGCGGATTCGCCCGTGGGGCTGGCTTCCGACCTGAGGCGCGACGTCGCGGAAATGCTGGTCGCGGGCAAATCGGACGACGAGATCCGCGCATACATGGTGCAGCGCTACGGCGACGTCATCCTCTTCAAGCCCCCGTTCAAGGCGCAGACCGCGTGGGTGTGGATCACACCGATCGTCGTGCTCGTCGGAGGAATATTCGTCGGCATCCGCATCGTGCGGCGCCGCGCTTCACTCGTGGCCAACGACGACAGTCCGGTCGACGCGGAAGAACGCACAGAATGACCATCATTTTCGTACTGGTCGCGGGGACCCTGGCCGCGGGCGCCGCGGCGCTGCTCGTCCTGCCACTGCTGCGTGCACGCACCGATGCGCGGCCGGCCTCCATGGTCACGGCAGGGATCGTGATGGTCGTGATGCTCGTCGGCGCGGCGGGTGCGTACGCGCTGTTCAGCAATTTCACCTGGGTCGACGAACCCGTGATGGCGGACACTCCCGCGGCGATGACGGCCAGGCTCGCGAAACGCATGGCGAAAGAGCCCGACAATCTCGAGGGCTGGCTCATGCTCGGCCGCTCGTATGCCGCGCTCGAACAGTATCCGCTCGCCGCGCGCGCCTAGCCGCGCGCGGACCGGCTCGCGCAAGGGCAGAACGCGGAGGCCGTGGTCGGACTCGGCGAGGCGCTCGTCGCGCAGAACCCGGAGAACCTGAGCGGCGCCGCCGGCCACCTGTTCGAGCGCGCGCTCGCGATCGAACCGCAGAACGGCCGGGCGTTGTTCTACAGCGCGTTCGCGGCGCTCGCGCGCGGCGACCTGGCCCCGGCGCGCGAGCGGTTCACGCGCATGCTGGATCTCGATCCGCCGCCGGAAGTCCGCGCGATCATCCAGACGCGCATCGCCGACATCGACGGCGCATTGAACGCCGCGTCGCGGCCGGCGGACGATCGGCAGGGTATTGAGGGGGCGAGGATTTCGGTTCGCGTGTCACTCGCGCCCGAACTCGCGTCCAGGGTGAGCCGCGACGCGCCCTTGTTCGTTGCGGCGCGCGATCCGCAGCAGCCCGGACCGCCGTTTGCGGTCAAGCGCCTCGCGGCCTCCTTCCCGGTCGATGTCGAGCTCACGGCCGCCGACGCCATGCTCGAGTCGCGCCGCATCGCGGCCGGCCAGCGGCTCGAAGTGGTCGCGCGCGTCGCGCTCGGCGGCAGTCCGACGGCGAGCACCGGCGACCCGTTCGGACAAGTTAGTTATCATGTCGGCAAGGACGGACGACTGGAAATCGTCATCGATCGCCTGTCTCCCTGAACCCACCGGCCATCTACCGCAAAGAGACGCCGCCACATGCACGCCAAGCATTCGCTCGAGTTCGCGCGCGCGCCGGCAATCTGGTCGATGTATCCGAAGATCATGGCGGCGCGCAAACCCGCGCACGTGCCGGAAGGCGGCGAGGTGCCGCGCATCGAAGCGCGACTCGCCAAGGTCGACATCGACCGCAGGCATCTCGCGTCGTACTCGCAGATATGCGGCGCCGCGCCCGGCGCGACGCTGCCCATCGCCTATCCACACGTGCTCGCGATGCCGTTGCACCTCGCGATGCTCGGTGCCGAAGCGTTCCCGGTGAAGCTGTTCGGCCTGGTGCACGTCCACAATCGCATCGCGATGCGCCAGCCGCTGTCGGCGGATGAACCGGCCGAGATCCGCGCCTGGATCGAGGGACACCGGGATTCCGATCGCGGCCAGGAATTCGATCTACACACCGAATACGTCGTCGCGGGCGAGCCGCTGTGGGATGAAACCTGCACATTTCTCGCGCGACGCAGGTCGTCGGGCGCGCCGAAGCCTCCCGCGGCCGCGCGCGTCAACGAAGGCGCCCCCGATGGCGTGGCCATCAAGTCGAGCAGTTTCCGCGCGCCTGCGGGACTCGGGCGCAAGTACGGGTTCATCTCCGGCGACGTGAATCCCATCCACATGAGCGATCTCACCGCGCGCGCGTTCGGCTTTCCGCGCGCGATCGCGCACGGAATGTGGTCGCTCGGCCGGCTCGCGTCGGACTTCGAAGCGGGGCAGTTCGACGGCGGCTGCGAGCTCTCCGTGAACTTCAAACTACCCATCTACATGCCGTCGTGGGTCATGCTGCAGCGCTGGCCGATGGACAACGGCACCGGCTTCGCGCTGCGCGACGCCCAGGGCGAGAAGCCGCATCTCACCGGAACGTTGATGTCGCTGCGGTGAACCCTCCGGCCGCGACAGTCCCGGCGATCCGGGCGGAGCGGCTTGCCTTGCTGGCGGCGGCCGCGGGTCATTTCTGCCTGCTGTGCGGCTACTACATGCTCCGGCCGCTGCGCGAGGCGCTCGCGCTCGAGGTCGGCGTCGAGCGCAACCGCTGGCTCTTCTCGGCGGTGCTCGTGGTGAGCGCGATCCTGTTGCCGGCGTACTGGTGGGTCGTGCGGCGTACGCCGCGCGGGCGGCTGCTGTGGTACGCGGGCGCCGTGTTCGCGCTGGTATTCGTGTCGCTCGCGATCGGCCTGTACCTGCGGCCGGGCGACCGCACGCTCGCGTTCGTGTACTTCGTCGCGCTGACCTCGGGCAACCTGTTCATCATCGCGGTGTTCTGGAGCGCCATGGCCGACGCGTGGCGCCCGGATCTCGCGAAGCGTTTCTTCGGCTACGTGGCCGCGGGTGGCAGTCTCGGCGCGTTGCTCGGACCGAACCTGGTGAACCTGTCGATCCACGAGGTCGGCCCCACGCCGCTCATCATCGTCGCGTGCGCGTTCATCCTGTGCACGGGCGGCCTCGTGTCGCTCGCGCGGCGCACGCTGCGGCGCGCACCGGGAGGCGAGCGCGTTCCCGACGGCGCGATCCCGGTCGGCGGCCGCGCGATCGACGATCTCGCGCGTCTCGCGCGCACGCCCTATCTGCTCGGCATCGCGGGACTCATCATCGCCGGACAGACGATCGGCGCATTCATGTACAACGAGCAGGGTCAGTACGTCTCGACGCATTACAGCGAGCTCGCGGATCGCGCCGCGCTGTTCGCGCGCATGGAGTTCTTCGTGAACATCCTGTCGCTGGTGTTCCAGGCGGGAGTCGTCGGCTGGCTCACCCGGCGCGGCAGCGTGGCCATGAGTCTCTCCGCGATGCCGGTGCTGATCGGCGCGAGTTTCATCGTGCTCGCGCTGTTCCCGCTCGGAGGAGTGTTGCTCGTGACGCAGGTGATCCGGCGGGCCGCGGACTACGGCCTCGGCAAGGCGCCGCGCGAGATGCTGTTCACCGTGCTGAACCCGGAGAGCAAGTTCAAGAGCAAGAGCCTCATCGACACCGTCCTCCAGCGCGGCGCCGACGCGGGGGCACAGTGGGTCTACGTGCTGATCGCCGCGCTGCCGCTCGCGGGGGTGGCGTGGCTGTGCGCGGGATTGTGCGTGGCGTTGCTCGGCGCCACGCGCCGCCTCGGCAAGGCCTTCGATTCGCGGCATGAAGCGGATGCCCAGAAGGTGGGCGAGGCAGCGGACGAGGGAGCCCGCGCATGAGCCTGTCCATGCTGCCGGCGCAGCGTCTCGACGCGGCCGGCAATCCCCGCGTCGATCTGCGCGCGATCCTGAAGCTGGCGGCGCCGCTCATGGCCACGAATGCCGTGCAGGCCCTGCTGAACCTCACCGACCTGTGGTTCGTCGGCCGCCTGTCCACCGACGCGCTCGCCGCGATGAGCGCCATCTACTGGATCGTGACCTGCGCGATCCTGCTGTTCGGTGGCGTGGGGCTCGCCGTGCAGACCTTCGTCGCCCAGGCCTACGGCAGTCGCCGCAAGGCGCACGCGTCGCGCGCGTTGTGGAACGCGTTGTGGGCTTCGCTCGCGATCGCGCCGATCTTCCTCGCGCTCGCGTGGGCGGGTCCGCTGATCCTGCGGCCTTTCGGCCTCGATCCGCGCCTCGAGGCGCTCGCACTCGAATACTGGGGTCCGCGCATGGGTGGCGCGTTCATCGGCTCGATGGCCTGGGCCGCGATGGGCTTCTTCAACGGGATCTCCGCCGTGCGATTCACGATGGGCGTCGTCGTGACCACGTTCGTCACCAACGCCATCGCGAACCAGGTGCTGATGTTCGAGCTCGGCATGGGGATGAGCGGCGCGGCGTGGGGCACGAACGTGGCGCAGTTCACCGGCCTCATGCTCGCGCTGGCGTTCTTCCTGCGCGGGCGGATCGGGCGTGACTTCCAGTCGAAGATCATGTGGCGCCCGAGGCTTTCCGTGATCCGCGCGCAGCTCGTCGTCGGCCTGCCCATCGGCATCATGTACGGCGCCGACGTGCTCGGCCTCGCCTTGTCGCAGATGATGATCGCGCAGACAGGCGCGGTCGGCGCGGCCGCGACGCAAATCGTGATCGCGCTGACGTCGCTGGCCTACATGCCGACGATCGGCATCGCGCTCGCGGGCACGACTCTCGTGGGGCAATCGATCGGGGCAGGCAGCCGCGACTGGGCCAATCGCATGGGCAACGTGATCGTGATGCTGTGCGTCGGCCTCATGGCCTGCATCGCCATCGGACTGCTCGTCGGCGGCCCGTGGGTGCTGCCCATATTCCTCGGCGCCGGAGACGCGAACGCCGATGACGTGATCGCGCTCGGTCTCGTGCTGCTGTGGCCAGCCGCCGCGTACCAGGTCTTCGACGGACTCTACTGCGGCGCGGGATTCTGCCTGCGCGGCGCGGGCGATACGCGCGTGCCCGCCGCGGTCGCGCTGATCCTGTCGTGGTTCTTCTTCGTCCCGCTCGCGCACACGCTGATCTTCGCGCCGGGGCAGGGGTGGGTAGACGGCCTGCCACAATTCGGACTGGGCGCCAAGGGCGGCTGGCTCGCGCTCATGACCTACGTGATCTTGTTAGGGCTCGTGATGTTGTGGCGCTGGAAACAGGGCGCCTGGCGGCGCGTGAACCTGGCGGATGCGTGAATGAGGGTGTCGCCTGATCGACCTCCGCCGGAAAGCGTGCCTATGATCGGCCCATGAACGTGGTCCGTTACAAAGCCGACAAGGGCATCGCCTGGCTGGCGATGAACAATCCACCGCTCAATGCGCTCTCGCATGCGCTGCGCGCCGGCGTCCTCGCCGGACTCGACAAGGCGCTCGCCGCGAAGGACGTACGCGCGATCGTGCTGATCGGCAATGAGCGCGCCTTCTCGAGCGGCGCCGACATCAAGGAGTTCGCCGGCGGCGCGTTCTACGCCGAGCCTTTCCTGCCGTCCCTGGTGGATTTCGTCGAAGCGGCTGACAAGCCCGTGATCGCGGCGATCGGCGGCGCGTGTATGGGTGGCGGTCTAGAGCTCGCGCTCGGCTGTCATTACCGCGTGGCTCTCGCGGACGCGAAGATCGCATTCCCCGAGGTGAAGCTCGGCCTCATTCCGGGCGCGCAGGGCACGCAGCGGTTCCCCCGGCTCGTGGGACTCGAAGCCGCGGTGAACATGATCGTCTCGGGCGCGACGATGCCTGCGGGTGCGTTCAAGGGCACGGCCTTGTTCGATGTCATCACGACCGAAAAGCTGCCAGATGCGGCCCGCGAGTTCGCGCTGTCGCTCGCGAAGGAAGGCAAACCGATCCGCCGCGTGCGCGACCTCGAGGTCAAACATCCGCAGGCCGAGGCATTCCTGCAATTCGCGAAAACCAGCGTCAACGCCGTGGCGCGCGGGCTCGCGGCGCCGTTACGCGCCCTCGAGGCCGTGGGCGCCGCGACCACACGGAAGTTTGACGCCGGCGTCGCGACGGAACGGAAGATCTTCACCGAGCTCATGGTCAGCGACGAATCGCTGGCGCTGCGCCATGCCTTCTTCGCCGAACGCGCCGCATCGAAAGTGGCAGGCCTCAGCGACAAGACGCCGCAGCGGAAGATCGCCAAGGTCGCCGTCGTCGGCGCAGGCACGATGGGCGGCGGCATCGCCATCACGTTCGCGAACGCCGGCATCCCGGTCACGTTGCTCGAAGCGAAACAGGAGGCGCTCGATCGTGGCGTCGCCGGCATCCGCAAGCAGTTCGAGAGCGCCGTGCAGAAAGGCAAGCTCAAGCCGGACGAGGCGGTGAAGCGCGGCGCGTTGATCTCGCCGTCGCTCGACTACGCGGCGGCGCGCGACGCGGATCTCGTCATCGAGGCGGTGTTCGAGGATCTCGAAGTCAAGAAGAGCGTGTTCCGCGCGCTCGACGCGACGGTGAAACGCGGCGCCATCCTCGCGACGAACACCTCGACGCTCGACGTCGATCGCATCGCGGCGTTCACGAAACGGCCCGGCGACGTGCTCGGCCTGCACTTCTTCAGTCCCGCGAACGTCATGCGCCTCCTCGAAGTCGTTCGGGCGAAGAAGACTAAACCCGACGTGCTCGCGACCGCGATGTCGCTCGCGCGGCGCATCGGCAAGACGGCCGTCGTCGCGGGCGTGTGCGATGGCTTCATCGGCAACCGCATGATCAATGCGTACTTCAAGCAATCGTTGCTGATGCTCGAAGAGGGCGCCTCGCCGCGGCAGATCGACGGCGCCATCGAGAAGTTCGGCTTCGCGATGGGCCCGTTCCGCATGTCCGATCTCGCGGGCAACGACATCAGCTGGCACATCCGCAAGCGCCAATACGCCGAGAACCCGAAGCAGCGGCCCATGCGTATCGCCGACCGCATCTGCGAGCTCGGCCGGTTCGGCCAGAAATCGGGCGTGGGCTGGTATCGCTACGAGCCGGGCAAACGCGACGCGCTGCCGGATCCCGTCGTCGACAAGATCATCGACGAGGAACGCAAGGCGCTGCACATCGCAGTGCGCAAGGTCGGCGACGCCGAGATCGTCGACCGGCTCGTGCTCGCGCTCGTCAATGAAGGTGCGCGCGTGCTCGAGGACGGCATCGCGCAGCGCGCATCCGACATCGACATCGTTTATCTCACCGGCTTTGGCTTCCCGGTGCAGCGGGGTGGGCCGATGTTCTACGCGAGCCAGCGCGGCCTCGCGGGCGTTGAACGCCGCATGCGCGAGTTCGCGGCGAATCCGCACGCGGAGCCCACGTTCTGGAAACCCGCAAGGCTGATCACGCAACTTGCCAAGGCCGGGAAGAAGTTCGACGAGGGCCCATCGAAGGGGCCGGCGAAGAGGAGACAGGCCCGTGGTTGACGCCGTCATCGTATCCACCGCGCGCACCGCGCTCGCGAAGTCGTGGCGCGGCGCGTTCAATCTCACGCATGGCGCCACGCTGGGAGGCCACGTCGTCAAGGCCGCGATCGATCGCGCCGGCATAGAGCCTGCGAACGTCGAGGACGTGCTCATGGGCTGCGCGAATCCGGAAGGCGCCACGGGGTTCAACATCGCGCGGCAGATCGCGCTGCGCGCCGGCTGCCCGGTGTCGACCGCCGGCATGACGGTCAACCGGTTCTGTTCGTCGGGACTGCAGACCATCGCGCTCGCCGCGCAACGGATCATGACCGGTGAAGGCGAGATCTACGTCGCGGGCGGCGTCGAATCGATTTCGTGCGTGCAGAACGATCGCATGAACATGTTCATGGCGAAGGAGTCGTGGCTCGACGAGAAGATTCCGGGCATCTACTGGACGATGTTGCAGACCGCCGAGAACGTCGCGAGCCGCTACAAGATTCCGCGCGAGGCGCAGGACCGTTACGGCGTGCAGAGCCAGCAGCGTGCCGCCGCCGCACTGGCGGCCGGGAAGTTCGTCGACGAAATCGTGCCGATCGAAGTCGTGGCGGGTGTCGCCGACAAGGACTCGGGCCGGCTCGGCACGCGCACGGTCACGCTGAGCGCGGACGAAGGCATTCGTCCCGATACGAACTACGAGGCGGTGTCGAAGATCCGCTCTGCGACACCGGGTGGCGTCATCGCGGCGGGCAACGCAAGCCAGTTCTCCGACGGCGCCGGCGCCTGCGTCGTGATGAGCGCGCGCCGCGCCGAACAACTCGGCCTCAAACCCCTCGGCATCTTCCGTGGATTCGCGGTTGCCGGATGCGAGCCCGACGAGATGGGCATCGGTCCCGTATATGCGATCCCCAGACTGCTCGAGCGCACCGGCAAGTCGATCGACGACATCGACTTATGGGAACTCAATGAGGCATTCGCGGTGCAGGTCATCTATTGTCGGGACAAGCTCGGGATTCCCGACGATCGCCTGAACGTGAACGGCGGCGCGATCGCCGTCGGGCATCCGTACGGCATGTCGGGTCAGCGGCTGGCCGGACACGCGCTCATCGAAGGCCGTCGGCGCGGCGCGAAGCTCGCCGTGGTGACCATGTGCATCGGCGGCGGCATGGGCGCCGCGGGACTGTTCGAGATCGTGGGAGGCGGTTGATGCTGAAAAACCTGGTTGCACTCATCGTCGCAGTCGCACTCGGCGCGGTCGGCTACTCGTTCTGGTCGCGCAAGGACGCCGAAGAGAGCCCGATCATCGTGATGGTCAACCAGATGCGGACGCGCGCGATCATCGAGCACGAGCGCAACGTGACCGTCTGGTATCGCGCTTGCCCGGAAGTCACGGGCGTCAATCCCAAAGTCATGGTCATCTGGCCGGCCAAGCTCAATTTCGAACTCGACCTGGCCGAGACCCGACTCTCGCTCGGCGCGGACGGCATTCTGCGCGTGACCACGCCGCCGATCCGCATGGACGACCCCTCCGTTCCATCCGACATCGGCGAATACCTGGCGCAGACATCCTTCTGGTCGCTCGAGAGCGAGCAGACCATCGTGATGCGCGAGATGCAGAAGGTGACCCCGCTGGCGCGGCATTTGACGGGGTATTTTCTTCGCAGCGACGTGGGGTTGAGCGAACATTTCAAAGAAGAACTCGAAGCGTATCTGCGAGGCATCGCCGGCGCGCTGAATGTGCCGATCAAGGGCATCGAAATCGAAATTCCGAAGGGCGATGTGGCTGTTCCACCGCGTCCGGAAATCTCGCTTTGCGAAGGCTCCCTTGCGGTGGCCAACGGTCTGCCGTTCGCGCGTCGTCAGGCCGACGGCTTCGTGATCGGCGTCTATCCAAAGAAGCCGCCGGCGCCGGCACCCGCGCAGTCACCACCGACCGCCACGACGGCTCAATGATTTCCGCGCCGGACTGAACGCGCGTCCACTTGTGAGTGGACTATGATCTTCGTCCTCCCCACTCAACGGAGATCGTCCATGGAAGCTGTCGATGTGCGCGGTCGATTCGTCTGGCACGAACTGATGACGCGTGACGTGTCCGCCGCCAAGGCGTTCTATTCGAAACTCGTGGGGTGGAATGCGCAGCCTTGGGCGGGCGATCCCACTTACACGATCTGCCTGGCGAGCCCCGGACCCACGGCGGGAATCTTCGGAATCACCGCGGACTTTCCGGCCGAGATGCCGGCTCATTGGGTGAGCTACATCGGCACTCGCGACGTCGATGGAACCGTCGCGGCGGCGGTGCGCGCGGGCGGCTCGATCGTCAAGGAGCCCCAGGACTTGCAGGGCGCGGGCCGATTCGCGGTGCTCAAGGATCCACAGGGCGCGGTGTTCGCGATCCTCGATCCCGAGAATTCGCACCCGGACGAAGCGGTCGCTCCGCTGGGGACGTTCTCGTGGCACGAGCTCGCCACGAGCGATCACGAAGCGGCCTTCGCGTTCTACAGCAGTCTTTTCGGGTGGGAGGCGCTGCAGCGGATGGACATGGGTGAGGCGGGGACCTACCTGATCTTCGGCTGGAATGGCGTGCAACGCGGCGGGATCTACAACAAGCCCGCCGACATGCCGGCGCCGCCCAACTGGCTGCCTTACGCGCGTGTGCCGGACGCCGACGCGGGATACAAGACCGCGACGGGCAGCGGCGCGCGGGAACTCATGGGTCCGATGACCGTGCCCGGCGGGCACCGCATCGCGGGCGTCGTCGACCCGACGGGCGCCGCGTTCGCCGTCGTGTCGATGCCGGAGCAGGAGCAAGCCGAGAGTGCGCCTGCGACCGCAGAGGTTGCGCCAAAGTCCAGGGCGAAGGCGAAGGCAAAAACCAGGGTCAAGTCGAAACCGAACGCGAAAGCTAAGGGAAAAACCAGGTCCGCCGCGTCCAGGAAGAAGACCACGAGGAAGCCTGCGGCAAGACGGAAGGTCGCGGGAAAAGCCGCGAAGAAGGCGGCGAAAAAGTCCGCGCCGAAGAAGAAGAAGTCGGCCGCGAAGAAGAAAGTCGCTACGAGGAGGAAGAAGTAATGGCTGGACGCCGGGATGTGATCAAGGTCGGGCTCGCCGCGCTGGCGGGCACGCAGTTTGCCACCGCATGGAGCGCGGACAAGAAGGACAAGCCGCGGCCGCCGCCATCGGGGCCACTCATGAGCAAGGCGGTACCCTCCACGGGCGAGCGGCTCGCCGCGATCGGCGTCGGCACCAACAACTACAGCCCGACGACTCCCGAAGAGCGCGCGGCGCGACGCGAAGTTCTCGCGGGATTGACGTCTGCCGGTGCCTCGGTGATCGATACGGCGCCCGCGTATCGCCAGTCCGAAGAAGTGATCGGCGAGCTGCTCGCGGAGATCGGCAATCGCAAGCAGGCCTTCATCGCGACCAAGGTGACGGCGCCCGAGGGCAGTCTCGAGAAGGGCGCCGCGATGCTCGAAGAATCATTTCGCCGGCTCAAGACCGACGTTCTCGACCTCGTGCAGATCCACAGCCTCAATGGTGTCGACGTGTTGTTCCCGCACCTGTTCGAGCAGAAGGCCAAGCGGCGCATCCGCTACGTGGGCATCACGACGTCGAGTGGCAATCAGCACGCGGCCATGATGGACGTCATGAAATCGCAGCCCATCGACTTCATCCAGGTGGACTACTCGCTCGGCAATCGCGCGGCGGCGGAAGCCGTGCTGCCGCTGGCGCAGGAAAAGAAGATCGGGGTGCTGATCAACCTGCCGTTCGGCGGACGTCGTGACGGCAATCTGTTCTCGCGCGTGCGCGATCAGTCGCTGCCGGACTTCGCGGCGGATTTCGATGCGAAGAGCTGGGGACAACTGTTCCTCAAGTACGTCATCTCGCATCCGGCCGTCACGGTCGCGATCCCGGGCATGACGAAGGTCGCGCACCTCGAAGACAACCTCGGCGCTCTGCGGGGGCGCATGCCCGACGCGGCGATGCGCGCGCGCATCGAGAAGTACTGGGATCAGAACTTCGGCGCGTAGGCTACTTGCCGACCGCGTACCGCAGCGCGCCCGAAAGCAGATCCTGCATGTAGGTTTCGCTGTACGACCCCGGGCTGTGGCCGAGACCGCTGTAGAAAACCCGGCCGCCACCGAACGAGTGATACCAGACGAGCGGATTCGGATTCACGTCCGGCTGGCCCTCACCGATCGTGGCGGGGTCGACGGTCACCAGCACGTGCAACAGCGGACTCACGTCCTTGTAGTAGTACCACTCTTCGTTGCGCGTGATCGTCTTCGGTAGTTTGGCCGTCGCCGGATGCTTCGCGTCGACCACGGTTTGTGTGCCGGTCGGCGTGCCCTTCGGATGGCTCGCGAAATAGCCGCCGATCATCTGCCCGTACCAGGGCCAGTGATAGTGCGAGTCCGCGGCCGCGTGCAGCGCCACGACTCCCTTGCCGGCCGCGAGGAATCCCTGCAGTGCGTCGCGTTTGTCGCCGACGAACCATTCGCTTTCGGGCTTCCTCGGGTCGGTCGAGTTGCTGACGAGCACGAGCGCCTTGTACTTCGCGAGATTGCCAGCCGTGAAGACGCCTGGGTCCTCGCTTGCATCCACGCTGTAGCCGAGCTTCGCGCCGAGTGACTTGAGCGATTCAACCGCCGCGGGAATCGATTCATGTCGATAACCGGTGCTGCCCGAGTACACGAGGATCGCGCCCTTGCTCTTGCTCGCGGCGGCAGCCGGCTGAATGAAGCTGGCCGCGGCCAGCGCCACGGCGGCCAGTCCGATCAAGTAAAGGCGTGATGTCATGGAACCCCTCTGGTGGAGAATCATCGGGCGACGGGCAAGGGCATGCCGGTCGTGAGGGTGCGCAAACGCAGCACCCGGTGATTGGCGGTGATGAACAGCGTCGAGCCGTCTTCGCCGAACGCGACGTTCGACGTCGGAACGCCGGTCAGGATGCGGCCGAGCAGGGCGCCATCGGGTGCGTAGACGAGAACGCCGCCCGGACCGGTGGCGAATACATTGCCGTGTACGTCGATCTTGAGTCCGTCCGGCACGCCTTCGCCGGTCTTGTAGAGCTTGCTCGAGTCCGCGAACACGCGGCCTTCGCCGAGCGATCCGTCGGCATTCACGGGATAGGCCTTCCAGATCGGCGACGACGCGCGCGCGTTCGCGACGTACAGCGTCTTGTAGTCAGGCGAGAAACCCAGACCGTTCGGCGCCTCGAGATCCGTCGCGACCGGCGTGACCTTGCCATCCGGGCTCACGCGGAATACGGCGTTGAACGGCAGTTCGCGCGTGGGATCCGTGAACGTCTGCGGCAGGCCGAAAGGCGGGTCCGTGAAGTAGAGCGCGCCCTGGTGGTCGTAGACGAGGTCGTTAGGGCTGTTGAATTTCTTGCCTTCGTACGACGTGGCCACCGGGATGAACTTGCGATCTTCGCCGAGCTGCGACACGCGCCTGTCACCGTGCTGGCAGATCGTGAGACGTCCCTTCGGGTCGAACGTGAGGCCATTGGAACCGGGTTCGATGCCCGGGAACGGAGTGGAGCCGGTGTAGCCACTGGGTTCGAGAAACTTCTGCGCGCCCGATGCGCGGGTCCATCGCCAGATCACGTTTTTCTTCACGTCGGAGAAGTAGAGAGTCGCATCGCGCGAGTCCCAGAGCGGACCTTCCGACCATTCGAGACCGTCGGCGATCTTCTCGACGGCCGTGCCCGGGGCGATGAGCGCATCGAACCGTTTGTCCAGCGATTCGAAGCGTGCGTATTCGTCCCCGGCGAATGCGTTTGCCATCAACCCTCCCAGCAGGCTGGCGATCACGCCAACCCGGCTTCGGTGCGTCCACATGAGTTGCCCCTCTGATGTGGCCCGAGAATGCGTCACACCATGATTGCAAAGCAATATGAGCGCATCCTGGTACCAGTTCGTCCTGGAGACCGCGGCAAGCGCCAACGGGCGCTTCTTCGATCTCTGTCCAGGATTTTCCCTGGGCGTCTTGAACATCCGGAGAGAAACATGCGTGCACTCATGTTGCTTGCGGTTACCTGGTCAACTGCTGAAGGCACATCCGTGAGCGACAAGCGCGAATTGCCCACATCACATCGCACTCCGGCGCCGGTTACGCGGATGACGCGGGCAACGAATTCTGGAGCAAGGGCGACGAGGCGATGCTCACGCTCGCCGGACAACCGATGCGCACCTGCGCTCCGGCAGTCGCGCTGCCACGCGCCCGACGCTACCGGGCGAGGAAACCGATGTCCCTGGCCTGGTTGGGCCGTCGCTGCACTTCTAATTAACCATAATATACATTATGCGCATCCATGGTATGTGCAGCGGGCCCGCCAAAGCCACGCCGTGGCCGCCGTGTGTACGCATATACACACCCGCTTGAAGCGATGTTCACGATCCCCAGTTTTGCCCGCCGTCAGTAATCCATGACGGAGGTACTCACATGTTCACCCGTTTCAGCACCCTGGAAAGCCCGCTGTTCCGGGAATTCCAGAAATTGGAACAAGAGCTCGATGAGTTCTTTGCCGGCGCCATGCCGTGGACCGGCGGCATTCGATCGCTGCCCCCTGGAACGTTCCCGGCCGTCAACGTCGCGAGCACGTCCGAGGTCGTGACCGTATACGTGTTCGCGCCGGGTATCGACGCGAAGGCGCTCGACATCTCGATGCAGGACAACGTGCTGTCGATCGGCGGCCGCCGCCCGGCGCCCGAAGACTCGAACGCGACGTGTTACCGCAGCGAGCGGTTCGAGGGCGATTTCCGGCGCGTCATCGCGCTTCCGGAGGACGTCGATCCCGACAAGGTCGAAGCCTCGTATCGCGATGGCATCGTCGAGATCCGGGTGCAGCGGCGCGAGTCATCGAAGCCGCGGCAGATCGAGGTTCATTGATGGAGGGACACGCCATGAGCAACCAGACCGAAGTGACTCGCAGCGGATCCAATGACAGCCTCACCAAGGCTCAGAACGGCCATAGAGAAGGCACCGAGTCCGCATTACGTCCCGCCGTCGACATCTTCGAGACCGACGATGGAATAACGCTGCGGGCGGACATGCCCGGCGTCTCGAAGGATCGCCTGAACCTGCGCGTCGATGGCACGAACCTGGTCATCGAAGGCAGGATCAAGATCACGCCCCAGGTCGAGATGCAGCCGTTGTACGCGGATGTGCGCTCGTCCATGTATCGCAGGAGTTTCCTGCTGAGCAACGAGTTCGAATCGGAGAAGATCGATGCGAACCTCAAGGACGGCGTGCTGACGGTGCGCATCCCGAAACGCGCCGAGCTGCGTCCGCGGCGCATCGAAGTACGGACGAGCTGAAGGAACGGGTGGGAGGCGCGGCCTGCGTCGCGCCTTCCCACGCCGATTCGCGGGCAACCGCACTCCTCCCCGCGACGCTTCCAAACTACTCTCTTCCCAAACTACTTCTGCATCGTGAGGATTTCCGCCTCGCCGTGGCGCTTCATGATGCTCACGGAGACGGTATCGGCATGCCGGCTCAGCATCAGGTCGACGAGCGCCGTGCCGATCGGCATGCCTTTCACCTGCAGCGAATCGATCCCGACAGGCAGCCTCGGATACCTGAATCGCGCCACCCGTTGCGTGGCGTCGATCTCGAGTCCCATGCAGGCCTGCAGCACGCCGAACGGCGCCGCCGCGGCCCAGGCCTGCGGCGAACAGGCCACGGGATAAAGGATCGGACCCTTGTCCCGCTGCTTGCGGATTCCGCAGAACAGCTCGGGCAACCGGCGCAGGTCCATGTGCACGGCCGATTCGAACACCGACGCGGCGATGCGCGACGCTAGGTCCGAATGCCCGTAACGCGCGAGCCCGAGCGCGATCAGCGCGTTGTCATGCGGCCAGATGGACCCGTTGTGATACGAGGTCGGGTTGTAGCGTCGCTCGCGTGCGCCGATGGTGCGCACGCCCCATCCCGTCAGCATTTCCGATGACCCCAGCATCGCCGCCGTGCTGGCCGCGCGCGCGGGAGACACGATGCCCGTGAACAGCAGCTGTCCCGCGTTCGACGAGCGCACGCGGCACGGCCGCTTGTCTCCGTCGAGGGCCAGCACGTACGTCCCCAGTTCCTCGTCCCAGAAATGCGTCTCGAAACTCTCGCGCATCATCGACGCCTGGATGGCGAGTTGCGCCGCGAGCGCCGCCTCACCACGGCTTTCGGCCATGCGCGACGCCAGCGTGCGCGCGAGATACACGTACCCCTGCACCTCGCACAGCGCGATCGGCGCTTCAGCGAGCCGTCCGTCCTCGTGGAACACGGCGTCGCCCGAATCCTTCCATCCCTGGTTCACGAGGCCCGTGTCGCGCCTCCGACGATATTCGACGAAGCCGTCACCATCGGTGTCGCCCCAGCGGTCTATCCACTCGAGCGCGTGTTTCACGTTGGGCCAGATGTCGTTCAACGTGGCGCTGTCGGCGGTGTACTGCCAGTAGAGTCCCGCGAGCACGACGAACAGCGGCGTCGAGTCGATCGATCCGTAGTAACGCGCGAACGGCACATCGCCGAGCAGCGCCAGCTCGCACTTGCGCGTCTCGTGCAGGATCTTCCCGGGCTCGGCATCCCGGACGGGATCTTCATCCTGTGCCTGAGTCGCGGCCAGATAACGCAGGACGCCGCGCGCCATGTCCGGGTACATCCAGAGCAGTTGCAGCGCCGTGAGGATCCCGTCGCGTCCGAACGCGGTCGAGAACCACGGCACGCCCGCATATGGATAGGGTCCATGCTCGGTGTCGGTCACGAGCATGCTGATGTCCGCCATCGAACGGCACAACACTTCGTTGGTGAGACTGCTCGATGTGCGGATGGCGGCCGCGCGCCGCGTGGCCGCGCGCAACTCGCGCCGCGCCTGGCGCATCGCGAACAGCACACGCCGCTCGGGCTTCGCGTCGCCGACCCGGCAATGCGCGCACATCGCGATCGTGCGCCGCTGCTTGGGCGCGAGATCGATCTCGAGACGAGCATGTCGCGGCTGCAGCTCGGTCGGCGCGGGATCGAAGTAGATGTCCGTGGCACGCGGCACGCCATCCTGCGACGTGTACGTGAAATTCACGGCGTCGGGCGCGCGTACGCCCGCGACCACCTTGCCTCGCGCCGATCGCTTGTAACCGCGCACCTCGAACAGATCGGCGAAGTCGGCATCGAAGTCGAAATCGATGCGCAGCCGCAGCGGCTCTTCGCCGAAGTTGCGCATCGCGAGCAGTTCGTAACACGCGGCATTCCAGAGGAACTTCATGCGCGTCAGGTGAATCGTGTCCTTCGCGAGCACCAGCCGGTCGCCGCGCTGGATGTCCGGATTCGTCAGGTCGACATCGAGCGCGGCGTTGTTGGTCCGCACGGTCGAGCTCAGCAGCAGCGGACTGCGCTGCTCGATGGTGAGCTTGAGGCGCGACAGGAATCGCGTGTCGAAGTGATACAACCCGAGCGTATTGCCACGCCGACTCGCCAGATCGCCGTAATGATCGAACAGCGCGAAGGTATCGCCATGTTTGAGCGTGCGCGGGGGTTCGTCGACCAGCGAGTCGTGCGCCGCGATGTAGAACGGCGCCGCCCCCTCTTCCGGCTCGAGGCGTTGAGGATCGGCCGACATGAGATCAGGCGGCGACGCGGCCTGCTCGACTCGTGACCGCGATGCGCCGATAGATTTCGAGGTAATCGCGAGTCATGCGCTCCACCGTGAATCGTCGTTCGAATTGCTGACGTACCAATCGGCGATCCAGCCGCGCGGCGCCACGCGCCCCCGCCCCCGCCGCCGACGCGGCATCGATCGAATCGGCGATGAATCCATTGGCTCCCTCCTGGATGATTTCCGGTACCGAGCCGGCACGCCACGCGATACAGGGTGTGCCGCAGGACATCGCTTCGATCAGGACCAGTCCGAACGGTTCCGGCCAGTCGATGGGGAACAATAGTGCGCGCGCATTACCGAGGAAATCCCACTTCTCGCGTTCGCAGATTTCTCCTACATATTCGACGTGCGGCTGCGACAGCAGCGGCTCGACGACCTTCTCGAAATAGTCGCGATCCGCTTCGTCGACCTTCGCCGCCAGGCGCAGCCGCATTCCGGCGCGGCGCGCGATTTCGATGGCCCGATCCGGCCGCTTCTCCGGCGAAAACCTTCCGATGAAAGCCAGGTAATCTCCGCGCGGCGCGGGAGTGAATCTGCAAACGTTCGAAGGCAGGCCGTGTGGCACGGTGCCCGCCCAGTTGCATCCAGGCAGCGGAAGCCGCTGCTGATCGGAAATGGACACGAGGGGCGCATCGGCGAACTCCTCGAACATCGTCCCGTACTCGGGCAGGTCCAGGCGCCCGTGCGTCGTCGTGACCACATTGCGCAGACCCAACGCGCGCACGAGAGGCTGGTGCAGGCAGTCTGTGTGAAAGTGGATCACGTCGAATTCTTCGGCCCGCTGCCGCAGGGCCTCGAGCTGCAGTGCGCAGCATGCGCTCGTATCCCGCACCGGCGGCCCCAGCCGCAGCGCTCCAGGAACCACCGCGTGCAATTCCGCGCTGGTCTGCGAGTCGCCGCTCGCGAACAAGGTCACCTCGTGGCCCTGGCGAACCAGCTCCTCGGTGAGGTACGAGACGATACGTTCCGTCCCGCCGTACAGCTTCGGCGGGACACTTTCGGCAAGAGGCGCCACCTGCGCGATTTTCATGGCGTTCCATCCGGCGAGAGCGGGATGGACACGTTGCCGACAGCCCGGCGGTCACGCAGCCAGACAAGCGGAGCCGTGACCCCCGCCCTCTTCGGGTAGCCGGTCCGACAAAGCCCTGAAAAGAGTCGCCACCCTCCGACAGCAGCGGGCTTTATGTCTCCGCTCACAGCAAGGAGGTTGGCGGTGGGCTAGTTTCGCGGATGCCACGGTGGAACCGTTGGTGGATGATTGACCACAGAATCGCGACGGCCGACCGTGGCCTGCGATTCAGGGAGGAGACGGCCCATGCCCAAGCTACTTTTCGCGCTCGCCTTGATGGCCGCGGCCGCGGTTCAGGCAACCGCAGCTGATCGCGAATACAACCCGGTGGCGCGTGAGCCCCGCGCGACGCGCACGGAAACGGAGCTCCGCGTGATCGTGAAGCTCCGGGCTGCGGCATCCATCCGCCAGCAGAAGGCCTCCTCCGGCCTGGAGCGCATCGCCGCGCTCGCCAAGCGCACCGGCCTCGATCTGAATCACAGGCGCGACATCTCCGACGACATGGTCGCCACGCGCATCGAACTCGCGGGGGCGGACACTGAGTCGGCCCTCGATCGCCTGCGTGAAGATCCCGGAGTCGAGTTCGTTTCGATCGACCACCGCCGCTACGTGCACGCGACGACTCCGAACGACGCGTTGTTCTCTAACCAGTGGTATCTCAGGAACACCGAGATCTCGGCGGTCAATGCATTCAATGCCTGGGACATCGAGCGAGGTTCGGCCGGCATCGTGGTCGCGGTGCTCGACACGGGCGTGCTCTACGACCATCCCGATCTCGGCCGGGGTGATTTCGGGGGCAAACTCCTCCCAGGTCACGACTTCGTCACCACCGACGTACGCGCCAACGACGGTGGCGGCCGCGATTCGGACCCTTCCGATCCCGGCGATTGGGTCAGCATGTCCGACAAGGCCAACGAGACGCTGGCGAACTGCGAGCTCGCCGACAGCTCGTGGCATGGCACGCGCGTCGCGGGAATGATCGGCGCGCTCTCGAACAATTCGGCGGGCATCACCGGCCTGAGCTGGGGCTCGTTCATCCTGCCGGTGCGTGTGCTCGGAAAGTGCGGTGGAACCGACAGCGACATCCTCGCGGGCATGCGCTGGGCGGCGGGCCTGACCGTCCCGGGCGCTCCGGCCAATCCGACACCCGCGCGCATCCTGAACATGAGCCTGGGTGGTGACAGCACCTGCCAGCAAAGCTACCGCGCCGTCATCGACGAATTGGCCGAGCGCAAGGTGCTGGTCGTCGTTTCCGCCGGCAACGAAGGAACCGTGGTTTCCTCGCCGGGCAACTGTTCCGGAGTCGCGTCGGTGGCCGCGCTCCGGCACGCCGGTAGCAAGGTCGGCTTCAGCAATCTCGGTCCCGAGGTGACGCTGGGCGCGCCCGGCGGCAATTGCGTGAACATCAACGGGGGGCCCTGCCTGTTTTCCCTCGACACCACGTCGAACTCGGGCATGACGGCGCCCGAAGTCCACACGTTCACGAACCAGCTCGATACCAATCTCGGCACCAGCTTCTCCGCACCCATCGTTTCGGGCATCGCGGCGCTGATGCTTTCGCGAAACGCGAACCTGTCGACTTCGCAGCTGCTCGCCCGATTGCGCGAAGGCACGCGGCCGTTTCCGACCTCCGTGGCCGACGATCCCTCCGTCACGGCCTGTCACGTGCCGGTGAGCAGCGGAGACTTCCAGCTCGCGCAGTGCTTGTGCACGACGAGCACCTGCGGCGCCGGCATGGCCGACGCGTTCCTGTCCGTGCAGGCGGCCGCGCGCCCGATCGCCGCGATCGGGAACACGGGCAGCGTCGGGCCCGGCCAGGCGGTGACCCTCGATGCGACCGGCAGCGCCGCGGCCTGCGGGCGCATGATCGCCACGTATTCCTGGGCCGTGACCCAGCCCACGACCAATCCGCCGCCCATCATCGATTCGGGCGCGGCAAATGCATCCGTTCTCGCACCGGCGACCGGCTCCATCGTGGTCCGGCTGACGGTAACCGATGACCAGAACCGGGTGGATACCGCGGACATCACGATCGGATCGAATTCCGCGCAGTCGGCGGCCCCGCGAACCGCGGGGACTATGGCCTGCGCGACGCCGGTCGTTTCCGGCGTGACCCCCGGCGCTCCGGTGCAGACCCCGCCGCCTCCTCCTCCGGTCACGAATCCTCCCCCGTCCAACTCCAGCAGCAGTGGCGGCGGCGGCGGTGGGGGATCACTCGAGCTGTCTGTGCTGACTTTGCTAGGCGTCATGCTTGCAGCACGGAATCTCCGTGCCCGCCGCGCGCGTTTTTCCCGTTGCATTTGACAAGTGCCGCGCTATATTTGGGCCGTACGCCATTGACGGATCAGGGTCTCCGTTACAACAACAACTAAAGGCGTTACGTCAGGTTTGCGGTGTAGAGAGGGATCCTGCCGCGGACCCGGACCTAACGAGAGCAGCACATGTCGCGCGTCTACGATCGGTTGGAATCGGCCACGCTCCTGCTTGCCCGCGGGGGAACCATCAAAGAGAGGCTGGACAAGGCTTGGCGCCAGTTCCTGGCAAATATCGAGACCGAAGACGTACCACGCGAAGTGCGTTCGCAGTTCCGGGAGCTTTCGACCGCGATCCAGCGCGAGCGCCCGTTACGCGGTGAAGACGCCGTGCGGGCCACGATCCGCAAGATGTCGAACGAGGAAGCCGAAGGCCATGCCGCGAACATCGTTCGCATGTTCTGCCGCGTGACTCGCCAGCAGGAGCTCGAATTGCCGATGCCGTCCTCGAATGGCGCGGAAGTCGTGCAGTTGTTCGCCGCCGAAGCCTAACTAATCGAGCTTGAACTCGATCGTGTCCCAGCGGTTGGACTCCTCGTGGCGCGCCTGCGCCTTGATGGCGTCCACCAGCGCGCGTCCGTCCCAGTCGACCACCTGATCCGTCAGTTCGGTGAGCTGCTTCGGCAGCACCTGGTTGGCGCCGAAAGGCCGCATCAGGATCACCGGCTTGTCCGAGGCCTTGGCGAAGGTGAGCTGGAACAGCATCAGCTCGCTGTTCTGCCGATACAGACTCGGCAGGGCGATGATGGCTTCGGCCTGGGCCATCTGCCGCCGCAGTTCTTCGCGGTCCGCTTCCTTCCCGCCCCCGGCCGGCGCCTTGTCGGGCGCGGAAAGATTTTTATAGAAGAAGTTCCGCGAGCTTTCGAGGTACTCGAAAATACGCAGGTAGTCGTCGGATGCTTCCCACCCGTGTGTGACGAATACTCGAATAGGATCGTTTTGTGACATATGGACCGGCCCGAAACGATGGGTAAGTGTAGTTTAGTGGGTGCCGTTCCGCGCCTACTCCCATTTTGTGCGGCGCAACGTTAGCATCGAAAACCCTTGCGCCTGCTCGTATACAACATTCGTTACGCCACGGGCACCGGGCCAGCCTTCCACCTGCCCCTGCCCGGCGCCGGCTATTTGCGCTCGAGCCGCCGGGTGCTCGACGGAATCACCGGCTTCGTGAAGGCCCAGGATCCCGACATCGTCGGCCTAATCGAAGTGGACATCGGCTCGATTCGCAGCGGCATGGTCAACCAGGCCGAACACATCGCCGATGCGCTGGGCCACTACACGACGTACGAGTGCAAGTACGGCAAGAGCTCGATCAACAATCTCATGCCCATCGTGCGCAAGCAGGGCAATGCGTTCCTGGCCGCGCCGCGGGTCGAGGGTGAGCGATTCCATTACTTCGATACCGGAATCAAACGCCTGATCATCGAGCTCGAGCTCGATGACGTCTGCATTTTCCTCGTGCACCTCGCGCTCAAGTATCGCCAGCGCCAGTACCAGCTGCGGTATCTGCACGATCTCATCGCCAAGTCGCACAAACCCGTGATCGTCACGGGCGACTTCAACACGTTCTGGGGAACACACGAGATCTACCTGTTCATGCGCGCCGCAGGGCTGCGCAGCGCAAACGAAAAGAATCTGCCGTCGTTTCCGGCACGCGTACCACGCATCGAGCTCGATTTCGTGCTGGTCAGCGAGGAAATCGAGGTCACGCATTTCGAAGTACCCGACGTGCGTTTCTCGGATCACCGGCCCATCCTCTGCGACTTCAATGTCCGTCGCACGGTGGCGTCGCAGCCAGCCGTCGCTTAAGGTCTGCGGCCCATGAGCACTCCCGCAGCGGCCGCCTGGTCGTCCGAGACCGATTCCACTGGTATCGTCTGGCTGTCGTTCGACAGGCCGGAGGCGTCGGCCAACACGCTCTCGCGCGACACGCTGGTCGAACTCGGCGCGCACGTCGAGCGGCTCGCGGCATCGCCGCCGCGCGGCGTCGTCATCCGCTCGGCGAAGTCGGGCGGGTTCATCGCCGGCGCGGACATCCGTGAGTTCACGCAGCTCTCGAGCACCGAGCAGGCCTACGAACTGGTGCGCGCCGCGCAGAAGCTCTTCGCATCGATCGAAGCGCTGCCCTGCCCCACGGTCGCGATCATCAATGGATTCGCGCTCGGCGGCGGATTCGAGCTCGCGCTCGCCTGCCGCTACCGGATCGGCATCAAGAGCGACAAGTTTTCGATCGGCCTGCCCGAAGTGATGCTCGGCATTCATCCGGGCTTCGGCGGCACCGTGCGCGCCGTGCAACGCGCCGGCGTGCGTACGGCGATGGAAATGATGCTCACCGGCAAGACGCTGCGCGCGGACAAGGCGCTGCGCGCGGGCTTCGTCGACCGGCTGGTGTTTCCGGCGGATGCGGAAGCGACGGCGCGCGAATTCATCACGCGCCAGCCGAAGCAGCGCCGCCCCGGACTGCTCGACCGCGCGTTGTCGTGGGCGCCGATCCGTCCGCTCGTGAAGAAGCAGCTTCTCGCGCAGGTGGCCGCGAAGGCGCGGCTCGAGCACTACCCGGCGCCCTTCGCCATCGTTGACCTTTGGGCCCGCCATGGCGGACGCGGCGAGGCCGCGTACGAGGCGGAAGCCCGTTCCATTTCGCGGCTGTTCCTCACCGAGACCTCGCGCAATCTCGTGCGCGTCTTCCTGCTGCAGGAGCGGCTGAAGAGTCTCGGCGGCAAGTCCAAGCTGCCGATCGAACGCGTGCACGTCGTGGGCGCGGGCGTCATGGGCGGCGACATCGCGGCCTGGTGCGCTCAGCGCGGCCTGAACGTCACGCTGCAGGATCGCGAGCTCAAATTCATCACGCCCGCGTTGCAGCGGGCGCGCGAAGCCTTCGAAAAGCGGCTGCGCGATCCGGTGAAGGCCGGGGTGCTCATGACGCGCCTGGCTCCCGACGTCGCCGGCGACGGCGTGCCCAACGCGGACGTCATCATCGAAGCGATCTTCGAGAATGCCGACGCGAAGCACGAACTGTTCGCGCGCGTCGAGCCGCGCATGAAGTCGAGCGCCATCCTTGCGACCAACACGTCGTCGATCATGCTCGAGCAGCTCGATGACAGGCTGCCCGATCCGGCGCGGCTCGTCGGCGTGCACTTCTTCAACCCGGTGTCGCAACTGCCTCTGGTGGAGATCGTGCGGGGTGAGAACACGAGCGAGGAAACCGTCCAGAAGGCCATCGCGTTCACCCGCAAGATCGACAAGCTGCCCCTGCCCTGCAAGAGCGCGCCGGGCTTTCTCGTCAATCGAGTTCTCGTGCCCTATCTCAACGAGGCCATGTTCGCGTTGCAGGATGGCATTCCGATCGAAGTCATCGACGATGCGGCGCTCGCGTTCGGCATGCCCGTCGGGCCGGTCGAGCTCGCAGACGTCGTCGGTCTCGACGTCTGCAAACACGTCGGCGAGATCGTTTCACACGCGTTGAACAAGCCGAAGCCGGACCAGTCGCGCATCGATGCGCTGATCGCCGCGAAGAAACTCGGCCGCAAGAGTGGCCAGGGTTTCTACGCGTGGCGCGATGGCAAGGCGGTGAAGACGAAGGGTCCGCGCCCCGCGCCGCCCGCCGATCTCACGGATCGACTGATCCTCGCGCTCGTCAACGAATCCGTCGCGGTGCTGCGCGAAGGCTTGGTCGGTGACGCGGACCTCGTCGATGCCGGCGTCATCTTCGGCACCGGCTTCGCACCCTTTCGCGGCGGACCCCTTACGTACGCACGACGTCGCGGCGTCGACGCGGTGATTACGCGGCTCACCGAGCTCGCGCGCGCGCATGGAGCGCGGTTCACTCCCGACAGCGGATGGTCGAAGCTGCGCCAGGAGAACTAAGCGCCCGGCTTGGGCGTGTTAGCATTTCCGCATGTCGACCGATGCCCGTGAAGTCAGCGTAGAGCTGCTACGTTCCCTGACCCCGCTCGAAGGAATGAAGCGGGAAAACCTGCACGCCCTCGCGAAGAAGGTGTCGGTCAAGCAGATCTCCGCCGGCCGCACGCTGTTCAAGGAAGGCGACGCGGACAAGCGCACGATCTGGGTCGTGCGCGGCATGGTCGAGCTCAGCGAAAACGGCCGGACCGTCGGCATGGTCGAAGGCGGTTCAGCCGACGCACGCGCGCCGCTCGGTCAAAGCGTGCCCCGCAAGTGCACGGCGCGCGCGGTCGAAGACGTCGACTACCTCGCGATCGACTCCGAGCTGCTCGACGTCATGATCACGTGGGATCAGACCGGCAACTACGAAGTCGGCGAATTGCAGGCGCAGTTCGGCGGCGCCACCGACGACAGCGACTGGATGACCACGCTGCTGCAGACCAAGGCCTTCCATCGCATTCCGCCCGCGAACCTGCAGGCAATCTTCATGCGCATGAACCGGCAGCAGTACCGCGCCGGCGAAGTCGTGATCAAGCAGGGCGACGAAGGCGACTACTTCTACGCGATCGTCCAGGGCAAGTGCCTCGTGACGCGCGAGTCACCGCTCAACCAGAAAGGCATCAAGCTCGCCGAGCTCGGCGTGGGCGAAACCTTCGGCGAGGAAGCACTGATCGCCGAAGCGAAGCGCAACGCCACCGTCACGATGCTCTCGGACGGCGTGCTGATGCGGCTCAACAAGCAGGACTTCCGCGATCTCATGCACGAGCCGCTGCTGCGCTGGGTGGACGAAGGCCAGGCGCTCAAGATCATCCAGAACCGCGGGCAGTGGCTCGACGTGCGCCTGCCCTCCGAGTATCAGAATCTCGCGATCGAAGGCTCGATCAACATCCCGCTCTACTTCGTGCGCCTCAAGCTGAACGCGCTCGATCGCAAGACGCCGTACGTGGTGGTGTGCGACACGGGCAGACGTTCGTCCGCCGCCGCGTTCATCCTGTCCGAGCGCGGCTTCGATGCGTATGTGCTGAAAGGCGGCATCACGACCTCGACCCTGCCGATGCGCCGCCCTGGATAATTGGGGACAGATTTATTTGTGCCAGATAACCGACGGATATCTGGCACAAATAAATCTGTCCCCGATTACATCGTGTGCGTGGCCTTGTCGCCGGCCAGCGCGCCGGCTAGATAGGTCTCTATCTTCTTCTGCGTCTGCCCGCGGTCCTGGTCCGAGAACTGCACGCCGATGCCGGCCGTGCGTTTTCCCTGCGCGCCTTTCGGCGTCAGCCAGATCACGCGGCCCGCGACCGGCAGCTTCTCGTCCTCGCCCATCAGGTTCAGCAGCATGAACACCTCGTCGCCGAGGCGGTAATTGCTGTTGGTCGGGATGAACAGGCCGCCGTTCTTCACGAACGGCATGTAGGCCAGGTACAGCGCGCTCTTGTCCTTGATCGTGAGCGTGAGCAGGCCGGGCTTGTTGGCGCCCGTGCGTCCGGTACGTCCTTCGCTCATTGCCGGCTCCACCGCCACAGCAGGGCCTCGACGGCCATGGTCTTGTTGATCGACGTGTGGGAAAGCTTGCGCATGTCGCGAATGGCGTCCGAGAACTCGAATAGGCGACATAT
>JAEZCR010000006.1 GCA_023433465.1 Pseudomonadota bacterium
GTGAAGCGAAGGTCTGCGTACTTGACCTCCTTGTCCTTGATCAACTTGAGTACATCAGCCGGTTTCATTGTTTTACCTCTGCCTCTGGAAGGGTTTGAGCCTCGGTCTCAATGCATTCGCTGTGCCACCCTGGGAATCCTTTTGAAACAAGAGCTTAGTGGACTCGGGGGTCGCGACACGCACATGCTTGGTGCACGCGCGCGTTATTCTGCACCATTTCGAGACATGATTGGGGCGGCCGAATTCGGCATCGCACTCAGTTGATGCGCAAGTTTGTTTCCATATGAATTGGAACGGCGTATAGTCCACTTATGGACTTGAGGGACTCGCCATGAATCTCAGACTAGTCGACCCGTATCGAGACTCCGGCTCCCACCGACCGACGAATCCCGCCCTGGGCGGCGCCGGTCTTCGCGCGTTCGCGAATATCGCCGAAGGCTGGGGCCTGAGCATCGCGGAGCAGCTCAAGCTGCTCGGCATCGCTTCGCGGTCCACGTTCTTCAAATGGCGGCGCGAGGAATCGCCCCGCCTGCCGCGCGATACGCTCGAACGGCTCTCCTATCTTCTCGGCATCTACAAGTCGCTGCAGATCCTGATCCCGGATCCGCGCGCCGCGGACGAATGGGTCCGCAAGCCGAACGCCGCGCCGCCGTTCGGCGGACGTTCCGCGCTCGATCGCATGTTGTCCGGCCAGGTCGCGGATCTCTACGTGGTCCGGCAATACCTCGACGCCGAGCGCGGCTGACGGCGCCGGCTTCTTACCAGGGATGGTGTCGCCTCCTCCTCCCGCGCGGGCCGTACGCTTCGCGCCCGCCCATCGCATCGTCGCGAGCCGGCTGCCGACTATCCACCTGTTCGAGCGCGTCGCGGATCCCGCAGACTGGGATGCGCTCTACGAGCTGGAATCGCTGACGAATCCACGCATCCGCAACGAAGTCGGCGAGCTGCACCTCGTCCCGAAGGCGGATCGCGTCGGCGGTCCGAACGCCTCCATCGTGATGGCGCCATTCACGCATCTGTCGCCGCAGGGAACGCGCTTCACCGACGGGCATTTCGGTGCCTACTACGCGGCGGAGTCGCTCGAGACCGCGATCGCGGAAACGCGTTTTCACCGCGAGAATTTCCTGCGCGCGACGAGCCAGCCGTCGATGGAGCTCGAAATGCGCTGTTATCTCGCGGACGTCGCGTGCGAGCTGCACGACCTGCGCGGTCTGCGCGCCTCGATGAGCGAGGTGTACGACCCCGCGAGTTACCAGGCCTCGCAGAAGCTCGGCCGCGAGCTGCGCGAGGCGGGCTCGAACGGCATCGCGTTCGAGAGCGTGCGCCGCAATGGCGGAGAATGCGTCGCTGTATTCCGGCCGCGGCTCGTGCAGAACGTGCGGCAGAGCGTGCATTTGAGATATGCCTGGGATGGCAGCCGCATCGCGGATGTCTACGAAATCCGTGTCATCGGGCAGACGATCGGAGCCTCATGAAACGGCGGGCCATTGCCGCTTGATTCGCGCGGCGTTGTGAAGCGAGCCCGCGATATACTGCGCGCCGCTTTTTTCCGGCCGTGAACATGACCCAGTTTCCCGAAGTGCCGCTTGGTACTCCGCCCCGCACCTTCCAGGACCTGATCTTCGCGCTGCAGAAGTACTGGGCCGACCAGGGCTGCGTGATCCTGCAGCCGTACGACATGGAAATGGGCGCGGGTACGTTCCACACCGCGACCTTCCTGCGGGCCATCGGCCCGGAGCCGTGGTCCGCGGCCTACGTACAGCCCTCACGCCGACCCACCGACGGCCGCTATGGCGACAACCCGTTCCGGCTGCAGCACTACTACCAGTTCCAGGTGGTGATCAAACCTTCGCCGCTGCCGATCCTGGATCTGTACCTCGGCAGCCTGCGCACGCTTGGCTTCGACACGCTGGTGCACGACGTGCGCTTCGTCGAGGACAACTGGGAATCTCCGACGCTCGGCGCGTGGGGACTCGGTTGGGAAGTCTGGCTCAACGGCATGGAAGTCACGCAGTTCACGTACTTCCAGCAAGTCGGTGGGCTCGACTGTAAACCCGTCACGGGCGAGATCACCTACGGTCTCGAGCGTCTCGCGATGTACTTGCAGGGTGTCGAGAGCATCTTCGACATCGTCTGGGCCGACGGACCGCTCGGCAAGGTCACGTATCGCGACGTGTACCACCAGAACGAGGTCGAGCAGTCGAAGTACAACTTCGAGGTCGCGGACACGGCGGTGCTGCTGCGCCGCTTCGACGAACATGAAGCGGAGTTCGCGCGGCTCATCGAGGCGAAGCTCGCGCTGCCGGCTTACGAACAGGTGATGAAGGCCTCACACACGTTCAATCTTCTCGATGCGCGCAAGGCGATCTCGGTCACCGAGCGCCAACGTTACATCCTGCGCGTGCGCACGATGGCGCGCGCGGTGGCGCAGGCCTATTACGACAGCCGCGAGGCGCTGGGCTTTCCGATGCTCGCTGCCGATGGCGCAGCCTCCGGGAGCGCGGCATGAGCAAGCGCGACTTCCTCGTCGAGATCGGTACCGAAGAGTTACCGCCGCTCGCATTGCCCGAGCTCGAACGCGCGTTCGCGGATGGCATTCGCACGGGTTTGAAGGAAGCCGGGTTGCCGTCCGGCGATCTGCATGCGTTCGCCACACCGCGGCGGCTCGCGGTGCTGGTGCATGAACTGGCTTCCGAGCAGCCGGCGCAGGCGATCAAGCTCAAGGGCCCGCCCGTGAGCGCCGCCTTCGGCAAGGACGGCGCGCCGACCGCGGCCGCGACGAAATTCGCTGAGAAGTGTGGCGTCGCCGTGAGCGCGCTGACCCGCGTGACCGAGGGCAAGGGCGAATTCCTGTATTTCGAGGGCACGAAGCCCGGCGTGGCCACCACCGCGCTGCTGCCGGCGATCGTGCAGCGCTCGCTGGAGGCGCTGCCGATTCCGAAACGCATGCGCTGGGGCGATTCCGACGCGGAGTTCGTGCGGCCCGTGCACTGGCTGGTCATGCTCTTCGGCAACGACGTCGTGCCGGCGCGCATCCTCGACACGGACGCCGGCCGTCACACGCGCGGGCATCGCTTCATGGGCAAGCGCCAGCCGTTGGCGCTCGCATCGCCCGCCGACTATTCGAAAACGCTGTTCGACGATTTCGTGATCGCCGACTTCGCGGCGCGCCGCGAGCGCATCCGCGAGCGCGTCGCGGAGGCGGGCGAGAAGCTGCGCGGCCACGCACTGATCGACACGGAGCTGCTCGACGAGGTCACGGCGCTGGTCGAGTGGCCCGACGCGGTCGCCGGCAATTTCGAGGCGCGATTCCTCGCGCTGCCGCGCGAGGTGCTGATCTCCACGCTGCAGGAGCACCAGCGGTATTTCCCGGTCGAGACGCGCGACGGCAAACTACTCGCGCACTTCGTGACGGTGAGCAACATCCGCAGCCGCGACTCGGCCAAGGTGCAGGCCGGCAACGAACGCGTCGTACGCCCGCGCCTGTCCGACGCCGCGTTCTTCTACGATCTGGATCGCAAGCAGACGCTCGCCGACCGCGTGCCAGCGCTCGACGCGGTCACGTTCCAGGCGAAGCTGGGCTCGATCGGCGACAAGGTGCGCCGCGTCACGAAGCTCGCCGGCGAGATCGCGCTGCTGATCGACGCCGACCGGGCGCAGACCGAACGCGCCGCGACGCTTGCGAAGTGCGACCTGCTTTCGAACATGGTGGGTGAATTCCCCGAGCTGCAGGGAATCATGGGCCGCTATTACGCGCTCGCCGATGGCGAGCCCCCGGAAGTCGCGAACGCGATCGACGAGCACTACATGCCGCGGGGCGCGGGCGGCGAACTGCCGGGCGAGGGCGTCGGACTCGCGGTCTCGCTGGCCGACAAGCTCGATACGCTGGCCGGCATCTTCTCGATCGGCCAGAAGCCGAGCGGCACGAAGGATCCGTTCGGCCTGCGCCGCGCCGCGATCGGCGTGTTGCGCATCGCGATCGAGAAGAAGCTCGACGTCGATCTGCTCGCGCTCGTGGCGCGCGCGTGCGAGCTTCAGCCCGTGAAGTCCGAAAAGGTTTCCGAGGAGCTCTGGCAGTACGTCCTCGAACGGCTGCGCGCCTATCTGCTCGATGCCGGCAATCTCGGGGCGGTGGTGGGCGCGACCACCGAGATGTTCGACGCGGTCAGCGCCAGCTCGCCCGTGTCCCCACTGGATTTCGGCGCGCGGCTGGCCGCGCTGGTGAAGTTCCTCGGTCTGCCGGAGGCCGCGAGCCTCACGGCGGCAAACAAGCGCATCTCAAACATTCTCAAGAAGGCCGAAGTCGAGATCGGCGCGGGCGGCACCGTGGATGCCACGCTGCTGCGCGAACCGGCGGAGAAGGCGTTGCAGGCGGCCGTTGCCGGCATCGCCGGCGACGTGGGACGCGCGCTCGACAAGCGTGACTACGGGACGGCGTTGACCCGGCTCGCGACGCTGCGTCCCACGGTCGACGCGTTCTTCGATGCCGTGATGGTGAATGCCGAGGATCCGGCGCTCCGGCGCAACCGGCTCGCGCTGCTTTCGGAGCTGCGCGGCATGTTCGCGGGCATTGCGGATCTTTCCTGCCTGCCGGGCTGAGCCCACCCGAGGACACTGACTAACATGCAGTGGCTGGGGTCGATCGCGTTCAACCTGTTCCTGTGGGCGTGGATGCTGGTGTTCGCCATCGCCTACTGCCTCATCACGCCGTTCCTGTCCTTCAGGGGTCGCTTCCGGATGGCGGGGGTGATGACCCACGTCGTGTTCTTCGCGCTGCGCGTGTTGTGCGGCCTGCGGTTCACGGTCGAGGGACGCGAAAACCTGCCCGCCGGCAATCACGTCATCTTCATGAAGCATTCGTCCACCTGGGAGACGTTCGCAATCATGATCCTGTTCGAGCCGCTGGTCTGGGTCATGAAGCGCGAGATCTACTGGATCCCGTTCGTGGGCTGGGGCTGCATGCTCGCGAAGTGCATCGCGATCGATCGCAAGGCCGGCACGGCGGCCGTGAACCAGGTGCTCACGCAGGGCAAGGACCGGATGGATCGGCTCGGCGCCTGGGTCCTGGTGTTCCCCGAGGGAACGCGCATGGCGCAGGGCGAGACGCGCAAGTACGGATCGAGCGGTACGTTGCTGGCCATCAAGGAGAAGAAACTCATCGTGCCAGTTGCGCACAACGCAGGCTACTTCTGGCCGCGGCGCGGCGTGCTCAAGAAGCGCGGCACGATCCGCGTGGTGATCGGGCCGCCGTTCGAGGCGGCGGGCCGCGACGCGCGCGAGCTCAACGAAGAAATCCAGAAGTGGATAGAGGCGCACAGCAAGGCGCCGGGCTGAGCTGACTCAGACCTGCGAGGCTGCGCAAGCAAGCCGCGAATCGGCGTAATTCGGCCAGATTCCTCGATTGGATATACTTCTTTGAAGTTGTATATCCAGGAGATGAACATGCAGGTTTCCCGATGGGGTAACAGTCTGGCTGTCCGACTGCCGGCTGCGGTGGTGGAAGCGTTGGGCTTGCGCGAAGGCGACGACGTGATCCTGCACGCGCTGGGCGGGCGATCGCTGGGTATCGAAAAGTCGCCGGATTCGAAGGCGTTGATCGCCCGACTGCGGGCGTATCGCGGCCGACTGCCCAAGGACTTCAAGTTCGACCGGCTGGAGGTCAATGCGCGCCGGTGAAGTCTTTTTCGATACCAGTGTCCTGCTCTACCTGCTTTCCGTGGACGACGAGAAAGCGGATCGGGTCGAGGCGCTGCTCGCGCGGCGCGGAGTGCTCAGTGTGCAGGTGCTCAATGAGTTCGCCGCCGTGGCGCTGCGGAAACACGCGCTGTCACCGGCGGAGATCCGCGAATTTCTCGGCGGGCTGCGCGAATTCTGCCGCACGTACCCTCTGACGCTCGAAGCACACGAGCATGGACTCGACTTGGTCGAGCGGTACGGCTTTCAGCTGTACGACGCGATGATCGTCGCCTCGGCACTCGAAAGCGGCTGCCGCGTTCTTTACACCGAGGATCTGCAGCACGGCCAGGTCATCGAGAAGCGGCTGAAGGTGATCAATCCCTTTGCGAAGGAGCGCGGTGCAGCGGGCTGCTGACTGTTCGTGTCCGTGGCAAGCCCGGGCTATTTCGCGAACATGACGGAGACGCGGCCTCGCGCGATTTCCTTTTCGCCCGCGCGCGCGGTGAATAGATAGATCTGCCCGCCCGGGTTTGCGATGAGCCGCTGCGCGTGGATCTCGAGGTCTTCGGCGATGTCGTCGAGCCGCGCCACGTAGAGATTGAGGTCGCGCACACCCGCCAGCATCCCGCCACGCTCGCGCGCCGTCGGATCCAGCAGCCCGCCGTGAATCGCCATCGTCTGCGCGCCGTACTCGGCGATGTGCAGGGATGCGAGTTGCCCGTCGAGCCGCAGCGGGTTGTCGGGCGAACGATGCGTCGAAGTGGAACAGACTATCTGCCGATCGTCGGCGCTCACGATGTGGGTGATCAGGCACATCGTGCCGGCGTGCGGCACGAGCGTCGCCGGATCGCGGGCGCTCACGTCCATGGCGTGCAGTCGACGGTGACCAGTAGTTCGCCCGGTCCACGCAGCGTGACCGCGCTCGCGCGGCCCATCGCCATCAGCTCGAGCAGCGGCAGCGCACGCAGCGCCGGATTCGCGCAGCGCAGTGCTTCGAGCGATTCGCTCGAGCAACGGGATTCCGCCGTTCCGGCGAATCCAAGCTCGAGTCGCGCGAGGGGGTTGGTGCCGGCGGCCTCGTCGCCGGCCGGATCCGCGCCGAGAACCAGCGCGACGCTCGCGGATTGAACGAGCGGACGCGCCGCGAGCAGCGGTTCGGGAGCGACGGCGTCGTAGGCGACCAGCAGCACGTCGGCGTTGCGCTCGCGCACGAGCGCGACCGCCTCCACCAGGCCCGCCGTGAAGCTTGCATCGAAGGCCGCGAGCGTCGTCGTTGGCTGCATGCTCTGCACCGCGATGCTCCAGTATCCGCTGGCCGCGTTGTGCACGGAGTTGTGGAAGTCGGGCGGCGAAATGACGCGGGGAGTCTGCGCGAGCGCCGAACAGATGCGGTTCAGCACCGACATGTCCGCGTCGGAGCTCGCGAATACCGACGCGAGGTTGTTGGCGGGGAATCCGGAGACCGCGTCCTCGGCGGCGCGGAACGCCTGGCGCACCGCGGCGGTCGCGCGACGTCGCTCGTTCGGCGGCAGTAATGCCGGCGCATAGGGCGACTCCGGCGTCAGCACGTGCGCGGTCGCGCCGCGCAACACGTCGAGCGATGCGTTCCACCCGGCGAGACCGGGCGCCGCGATGCCCACCGACTTGACGACGCACGTGGTCATGGCGCGGGTCCGAACAAGACGCTGCAGTTAGTGCCGCCGAAGCCGAACGAATTCGACAACACGTATTCGACTTTCGCGTCGCGCGCCTCGAGCAGGACCGGCGCCGAGAGTTTGGGATCGAGCGTGCGCGTGTTGAGGCTGCGCGGCATGAATCCGTGTTCGATCGCGAGCAGCGAGATCGCGGCCTCGACGATTCCGGCGGCGCCGAGCGTGTGGCCGGTCCATCCCTTGGTCGAGCTGCACGGCGTGCTCCTGCCGAACAGCGCCGTCACGGCGGTGTCCTCCGACGAGTCGTTGGCCGGCGTCGCGGTGCCGTGCAGGTTTATGTAACTGACGCGCTCCGGCGGCAGCGCGCCGAGCGCACCGCGCATCGCGAGCACCGCGCCCGCGCCGTCGGGCCGCGGCTGGGACATGTGGTGCGCGTCGCTCGATTCACCCGCGCCGAGGCAGGCCGCGACGCCCGGCTCGCGCGGACGCTCGAGCAGCGCGAATCCACCCGCCTCGCCGATCGACAATCCCTTGCGCCCGGCGTCGGCCGGGCGACAGATGTCGGGCGACACGAGCTGCAGCGCGTTGAAGCCGTACAGCGTGGTGAGGCACAGACTATCTACTCCACCGACCACCGCGGCGTCGCAGAACCCGGCCTCGATCGCGCGCGCCGCGGAGGCGAACACCTTGGCGCTCGAGGCGCAGGCCGCCGACACCGACGCGGCTATGCCCTCGAGCCCGAGCCGCGTGCGCGTGTAGTCGGCGACCGAAAACGTGCTCTGCGTGGCGTGGTAGTCGAACCAGTCCGGCAGCGGTCCGGCGCCACCTTCCTTCGCCCTGTGGGCGAATGCGAGCTCGGTGTGGCGCACGCCGGAGGTACTGGTGCCGATGAACACGCCGATGCGCCGCGCGCCATGGCGTGCACGCGCCGTGGCCACGGCATCGAGGAATCCGTCGGTGGTCAGCGCGATCTCCGCGAGCCGATTGTTGCGGCAGTCCCAACCCGCCAGCTCGCGTGGCAGCGTCACCGAGTCGAGCCCCTGCGCGGCGCCTATCCAGCACGGCAGCGTGGCGTCTTCGAAGCGTTGCTCGGTGAGCCCGGTCTTCTCCGCGCGCAACGCCGCGATGTGCGCCGCGCGGCCGCGGCCGATCGCGCTCGTGACGGTATAGGCGGTGATCGCAAGCGGTTTCATCGGGCCCAGAAGTCGTAGAAGTTGAGCCAATTGTAGGGCGCTTCGCGCACGCGCGCCGCGAGCCGGTCGGCGTAGTCCTGCACGAGGCGTTGCAGCTCCGCCTCGCGAGTCGCGCGCGGCAGGTCTATCTTCTCGGACAGCAGCTCGACGTGCGCTTCGTAGCGGTCGCCGCCCCTCCAGATACCGAATACGATCAGCACCGGCACCTTGAGCGCGGCGGCGAGCAGCCATGGGCTCGCTGGAAACGGCGCAGGTTCGCCGAGGAAGTTCACCGTGACGGAGCGTTCCCCCGCGCGCCGCCGGTCGACCATGAGGCCGACCACGGCATTGTCGTCGAGCGCCTCGCGCACCCGGAGCGCGAGATCGGGGCCGGCGTTCGACGAGTCGATGATGCCGGCGGCGATCTCCGGGTTCAGCTCGCCCAGCGCCTGCATGAAGCGCCGGCCGATGTTGAGGTCGAGCACGATGCGCAATTTGAGCTCGTGTTTCTGCACGGCTCCGATGCGCATCACCTCGAAGCTGCCGAAGTGCGAGAGGAACAGCAGCACGCCGCGCGTGCGCGCCGTCTCGAGCGTGCCGGGGCCGTAGTGGCCTGCCACCTTGAATGGATACTTGCCGGTCAGCAGGAACACGCGGTCCAGCGAGATGCTCGCGAACGCGAACACGTGGCGCCAGATGTCGCGGAAGCGCGGCGTATGCGGCAGCACTCTCGCGAGATATTCGCGGGAGATGCGCCGCGTGGTCGGCGACGTCAGCACGAAGTAGAGACTGAGCGGATAGAGCAGCGGGCGGATCGCGCGCCTCCCGAGCGTGAGCGCCGCGAAGCGCAGCGCGCGCAGCGAGAACGTGTTACCGCGCTCGCCGCGTTCGTGCCACTCGACGCGTCGCACGCTTTCGGCGCCGGTCTCCGGCCGGGGGGAGTTCATCCGCGCTCACCGAATCCGAAGACGCCTTCGGCGACGGTCGCCGTATCGAGCCGGCAGCGAAACCGCACGCGCTCCGCGGATTCCTCGATGCTCAGATCGAACGACTCACCCGGACTCAGCGCGCGATGGAATTTCACGCCGTCAATGAGCGTCGGAACGCCTCGACCGATCGCCTGGGCGATGAGCTCGAGCAGCAGGACACCGGGCACGACCGGCCGCCCGGGAAAGTGTCCGGCGTAACACGGGTGTTCCAATGGTGTCCGGATGGTCGTCGAAAGACCCATATGTGACTTCAATCCGCGGACCTGCCCAGCATCTCGAGCAGGCGCTCGCGCGGCAATTTACCGAGTTCGTTGCGCGGCAGCGCGTCGACGATCCGGAGCGGCCGCGGGACGAACACGCCATCGATGAGCGCGCTCAGTTCCTGGCGCAGCTCGGCCGCGGTCCGGCCCGGCGCCACCACGAGCGCGGCGGGCCGAACGGTTTCACCTTCGCCCGGCATGAACACGACCTGGTCGGTCACGCCGCGCAGAGTCGCGATGCGCGCCGCGATATCGGACAGCGAGCCGCGCCGGCCGCCGATCTTGATCATGTCCGCGTCGCGGCCCAGCAGCGTGAAGCGGCCGTCGGCGCGCAGGTCGATGCGATCGCCCACCGGGATCGTGCCGACGAGGTGATCGGCGCGGACCGACGTCGCGCCATCGTTCACGGCGAATTCCAGTCCCGGGTACGGCGTCCAGGTGTCGTCGTGCGCGGTTCGCCGCGTCGCCATGCTGCCGGCCTCGGTGCAGCCGTAGATCTCGAACACTTCCGCGCCGAGCCGACGCTCCGCTTCCGCGGCGAGATCCGCACCCAGCGGCGCGGTCGCCGACAACACGGCATCGACGCGCGGAAGCGAGCTTGCGCTCGAAAGCAAGTGGCGCAGGTGATACGGCGCGGTGATCAGCAGCTTCGGCGAAGGAATCGATTCCAACGCGGCGATGATCTCGTCGGGAAAGAAGGCGTTCCCGTCGTGCAGCGCCCAGTCTCCCGCGAGCAGCGTGAAGATCGAGGTCTCGAGCCCGTACATGTGCTGCGGCGGTACGGTGACGACCACGCTCATCGCGCGTTCGCCGAGACGCAGCCGGCAGTAGCGTGCGGACATGGCCAGCGCGCGCCAGGATTTTCCGTGCGCGCGCGGGCGGCCCGTGCTGCCGGAGGTGAACACGAGCGCCGCGAGCTGCTCGTCCGCGATGCCGGGCGAAACGTCATCGACCGGGCCCGTAAGGCCCGCGTCCAACGCCGCGAGCACGAACGCATCCTCGACGAGTTGAGCGCCGGGATATCCCTCCAGCAACTCGTCACGCGCCTGCGGCCCCACGCCGGGCGGCAGCAGGTTGGTCGCGCCGCGGCGGCAGGCAGCGAGGAAGGTCACCGCGAAGTGATAACGATTGGCGCAGCGGTTCACGATCCAGCGCGTGTCCGGCAGCGCGCGTGCGACGCTCGCGACGTGCCGCGCGAATTCGCGGCGCGTGACCGGGACGCCACCGCGCCAGGCGGCGATGGCCTCGGGCGCCGGCCGCGCGTACGCGTGATTCACCGCCGCGCTTATCCCGGATTTTCCGTGCCAGGCACCGTTCATCGGCGGGGATTCGCGTTGACCACGATCTTCAGGTACTCGGAGAAGCCGGGATGCGCGTAGTCGCGGAAGCGCAGGCGGCGGAACAGGTATTCGCCGCCGACCGCGGCGGCGATCAGCAGATAGTTGCCGCAATTGGCCATGACCGACCACCACTGCTGCGGGGCCAGGGCCGCGAGGGCGAGGTCCCAGGTGGCGATCGCGACGAAGATCCCGGTCCAGAAAACCGTGAGCTGGCGCGAGTAGCGCAGTAGATAGTCCGGCGTCGAAGGCCGCGCGGCCAGCGCCACCGATACGATCAGCGGCTGCCGGCCCGAGAACAGCGTGCGGCCGAAGAACCACGCGAGCATCGCGGGAATGAGCACCGACGGCGCGAACAGCAGCAGTCGACCGCCGCCCGTGTCCGCGATCCACCACGCCACGGCGGCGAGCGCGGCGAACGTGAGCCAGGCGCGCCAGCGCAGTTCGAGCAGCGCGATGCTGAACGGCACCGCCACGATGGCGACCAGCGCAAGCCAGTCGACGAGATGCGATTCGTTGGAGATCGCGAGGTGGATCAGCGCGGAGGCCAGCACGAAACTCACCACCGCGACCAGCGCGCGCGCCGTGCGGGGAATCGTGACATTCCTCATCGGGGAATGAGGGATGCCGCAGCGGTCAAGCCGTGCGGCGCTCCGCGACGAGCTGCGTGAGCGCACGCAGCGACGCGAAGGCGCGCGTCACGGAGGCGTCGTCGGCCTTGAGCTCGACGCTGTACTTCTGCTGGATCGCGAGCACGATCTCGAGCGCGTCGATCGAGTCGAGCCCCCAGCCCGGAGTGGATTGACCGAACAACGGCATCGACGGGTCGACGCTGTCGGCCTGGATGTGTTCGAGATTGAGGGCGGACACGATGACCTCGGCCATCTGCCGCTCTTCGTTGGTCAGGGCGGCGCTCACTGCGGATTTCCTTCTGCCGGCGTCGCCGGCTTGATCGCGGAGTACTCGCTGAACATGCCGTTCAGCACGTGACGCTTCACGTCGGTGAAGCCTGCGGTCGCGAGCGCGGCCATGATGTCGGCCGGCGGCACGCAGGCTTCGATGGTGTCCCAGTAATACTGCATGAGGCGCTGCGCTTCCGCGGAGCGGCGCACGATTCGCGTAATCGTCGGCACCACGTGTTTCAGATAGAACTTGAGCGCGTGGTAGTGGAAGCGCCCTTCGGGCCGCGTGATCTCGAGCAGCAGAACCTTGCCGCCCGGACGCAGCGCGCGCTTGTATTCGCGGAAGGTGACGACCAGGTCCTCGACGTGCCGCAGCGCGTAGCCCATCGTGAGGATGTCGAATTCGCCGTCGCCCACGGGCAGCGCTTCGCCGCGGCCGATGCGCGTATCGCGCACGCCGGCCTTCGTGGCCTCCGCGAGCATGCCGGGCGATGGATCGACCGCCACGACGGCGCCCGTCGGACCGACCATTTCCTGCGCCAGTGCCGCGATCACGCCCGTTCCCGAACCGACGTCCAGCAGGCGGGTGCCTGTGGTCACACCATGGCGCTTGAGCACGTCGCCGCGATACCAGCGGCCGGTACCGAACGACATCGCGCCGGTGATCCAGTCGTAGTGAGGCGCGGACTCGTCGAACATCTCGTTGACGCGGCGCTTGCGGCCCGGCTCATCCGCGTAATAGCTTTTCAGCAGGGGATGAGGGGCGAGACGAGGGGCGCCGGCCTGGCTGCCGCTTTGATCGGGCATCATCGGGGAATCCGTAGGATCAGACACCGCGCGAATGATCGCATGAACCTTCCTGCCTGTGCAGTTGTGGGGCACTGACCTTGCTGCACGTACATCACGCTTTGCGAAACGCGCTGGAGCCACGCCACACGCTATCGGAGTTTCACTTCGGGCTTTCCGCCGATGAGTCGTCGGATGGCGATCCGCGTCACATACCCGTATCGCTCGCGCAACTCGGCGGCGACGAGCGTGTCGAGCGCTGGAGCACGGACTCGCCGGTGGAGGCGGGCACGTACCGCGACGTCCGGTTCGCGCGCGACGGCAATTACCTGTTCGCGAGCCTGCTGGTTCCGCCGGCGCTGTGTACCGACCTCGAGCAAATCACGCGCCGCAGCTACCTGCGCCTGGACCATCTCCTGCGGCGCGAGGGATATCCGTACTGGCTGCGCGCCTGGAATTACCTCGCCGGCATCACGGTCGGCGAAGGCGAGGAAGAGCGCTACCGCCGGTTCAATGCCGGCCGGCACAGCGCGGTCAGCCTGAGCAACGGCATCGAGCGCAATCTGCCCGCCGCGAGCGCGTTGGGCAGCGAAACCGGCGGCTTCGTCTTGAGCTGCCTCGCCGGAAAGCAGCCCGGAACGCAGATCGAGAATCCGCGGCAGATCAGCGCGCCGCTGTATCCCAGTCAGTACGGCCGGCGCAGCCCGATGTTCGCGCGCGCGGCGCTGGTGCCCAACGGAAGCGGCGCGCAGCTGCTGGTCTCGGGCACCGCGAGCATCGTGGGGCACGAAAGCCTGCACATCGGCGATCCCGAACGGCAACTCGAGGAAACCGCGCGCAACTTCGAGGCGCTCGTCGAGACCGCGATGCGCGCCGACGCGGACGGCCCGCGCCGCACGTCCGTCCGGCTCGAATCTCTCAAGGTCTACCTGCGCAATGCCGCAGATTACGAGCGACTCATGCCGCGCATTCGCCACCTGTTCGCGCTGGAAGCCGAGCCGCTGGTGCTGCGCGCGGACATCTGCCGACGCGAGCTGCTGCTCGAGATCGAAGGGACCTACGCGCTTGAGTGATCCGGCCGCCGCGCGGGATTCGCCAGGCGGTCGATGGGCTCGTCGATGTAACGCGGCATGGCGGGTGTTCGCGACCGGCTTCTCCTTCGCCTGCTTCGGCATCGGCGCGGTGCTGCTCGGATTCACCGTCTGGCCGCTGCTGCGGATCTCCTCGCGCAACCGCGACGTCGCCGACGCGCGCGTACAGCGCGCAGTCTCACTCTCGATGCGCGTGTTCGTGTGGCTCATGAAGTCGCTGGGGCTCCTGACCTACGAGATCCGCGGCAGGGAAAAGCTGGCGGCGCGCGGCCAGTTCGTCATCGCAAATCACCCGACGCTCATCGACGTGGTTTACCTCGTCGGCCTCATGCCCGAGGTCGACTGCATCGTCAAACAGGCCCTCTGGAGCAACGTGTTCCTGCGCTGGCCGGTCTACTGGGCCGGGTACATCAGCAACGCGACGGGAGAAGGCCTGGTCGAGGCCTGCGCCGCGACGCTCGCCCGCGGGCGATCGCTGGTCGTGTTCCCGGAAGGCACGCGGACCCGGCCGGGCGATCCGCTCAATTTCCACCGCGGCGCCGCCCAGATCGCGTTGACCGCCCGGGTGCCGCTGCGGCCGGTGACCATCACCTGCGACCCGATCACACTTTTCAAGGGAAATTCATGGTTCCGCGTGCCGGCGCGCCGGCCCCATTGGGTGATCGCCGTGGGAGATCCCATTCCGGTGGAACCCTATCTGGCCGAGCCACAGGCCCTGGCCGCGCGCCACCTGACCCAGGCCCTCGTGCGCTGGTACGACGTCAGCATCGCGCAACAGCTCGCCGGCCAGAAAGGACAAACCGGGTGAATGTCAATCTGCGACGGGAAACACGGCCATGAGGCTGACGGCGCGCCACGATTCGCTATAATTCAAGGCGTTGGCGAGGGATGGGTTCGTGCAGTCCACACAAGAAATTTTCGAACAGCTCCGCAGCGTGCTGCACGATCTGTTCGAGATCGATCCTGCGCGCGTCACGCTAGACGCGCATCTTTATAACGATCTCGAGATCGACAGCATCGATACGATCGATCTGATCCTGCGCCTGAAGGAATTGACCGGTCGCAAGATTCAGCCCGACCAGTTCCGCAACGTGCGCACGGTCGGCGATGCGGTCACTGCCATTCACGCGCTGCTGCAGCACAAGCCCGCAGCGGCGTGATGCCGCTGCCCGCGATGTCGGAACTGCGGCGCTCCGACGCCGCATGCTCGGTCGTTCTCGACATCAGCCCGGACCTGCCGCCGTTCGACGGCCACTTTCCCGGCATACCCATTCTTCCCGCCGTCGCCCAGATCGACTGGGCCGTCCGCATCGCGCGCGACTCGTTCGAACTACCACCCAACTTCCGGGGGCTGCGCGGGCTCAAGTTCCTGCACATCGTGCAGCCGTCGACCACGCTTACGCTCGAGCTTTCGCGCTCGGATAACGGCCGATCGGTTTCGTTCGCGTACGTGCGCGCCGGCACGACGTGTTCAACAGGGCGCATGGAATTCGCCGATGACGATTCGACTGGGACTGATCGTCCCGTTCTATAACCACGAGCACGCGATCCGCAGGACCGTCGCGGCGCTCAAGCCGCATGGACTGCCGTGCTGGCTCGTGGACGACGGCAGCGACGCGCGCTGCGCGCCGGTGCTCGATGAGATCGCGCGCGCGGAATCCGCCTGGCTCACTCTGATCCGCTGCCCGGTGAACCGCGGCAAGGGCATCGCGGTGGTCACGGGTTTCGCCGCGGCCCAGCTGGCCGGCTGCACGCACGCGCTGCAGATAGACGCCGACGGCCAGCACGACTTCACGGCGATTCCGCGCATCGCCGAGCTCGCGCAGCAGAATCCCGATGCGATCATCACGGGAGTGCCGGTGTTCGACTCGAGCGCGCCGGCCTCGCGCCGCATAGGCCGCAAGCTCACGACGCTCTGGGTGCGCATCAACACACTGTCCACGCACATCGAGGATGCGATGTGCGGCTTCCGCGTCTATCCACTCGAGCCGATCATGAATCTCGCGCGCCGCGGAGGCGTCGGCAGCCGGATGGAGTTCGATCCCGAGATCCTGGTGCGCGCCGTATGGGACGGCGTGCCGGTTGTCTCGATGCCGACCAGCGTCGTCTACCCGGACGACGGCGTGTCGCACTTCAAGATGTGGCGGGACAACGCGCGCATTTCGTGGATGCATACGCGCCTGTTCTTCGGCATGCTGCGCCGGGCGCCCGTACTTCTCACGCGGCGACCGCGACAATGACCACGAAGAACTACCTGCGCTCGCACGTCACGGCCATCAAGGTGCCCTTCCACGATCTCGATCCGGTGGGCATCGTCTGGCACGGCAACTACTCGAAGTATTTCGAGATCGCGCGCTGCGCGCTGCTCGAGTCCTTCGGTTACAACTACGACGACATGGCGCGCTCCGGCTACTCGTGGCCGGTCATCGACCTGCACATCCGTTACGTGAAGGCGGCGCGCTTCGCCGAGACGCTCAACGTCGCGGCGCACCTGCGCGAATGGGAACACCGGCTGCGCATCGATTACCTCGCGACCGACGCGCAGAGCGGCCTGCGCGTGTGCAAGGGCACGAGCATCCAGGTCGCGGTGGACATGAAGACGCAGGAGATGTGCCTGAAGTCGCCCGATATCCTGTTCCAGAAGCTGGGCCTCGCATGAGAGCCGCGTGGTTGTTAGGCGTGCTGCTCGCCGCCGGCCCGGCGCCGGCCGCGGCCCCGGCCGCTTCCACCGGCGCGGCGGCGCCTTCCGCGGGAGCGTCCGGCAACCGCGTATTCAGCCATCCGGCGGCGCCCGCGCGACTGGCGACGCTCACGGGCGCGGCCGCCCGATCGATCGCGGATGCGAAGGTGGTTCGCGGGCGCTTCGTGCAGCGCCGGCATCTCGCCGGACTGACCCGGCCGCTCGAATCATCCGGGACGTTCGTGTTCGCGCGCGGGACGGGCATCGACTGGCACACCTTGCAACCCTTCGACTCGCAGTTCCTGCTCACCGGTTCGCGCATCACGCAGCGCGACGAGGGCGGAGTTTCGCTGCAGATCGAGGCCGCCGAACAACCGGCCCTCGCGGTGGTATCACGTGTGTTCTTCGCGCTGTTCGAGCTCGATCTCGGGAAACTCTCGCAGGACTTCGAGCTGTACGGCGAGCAGGTCGGCGACGGTGGATGGGTGCTCGGCCTCAAGCCGCGCACCGACGCGCTGGGCGGCGTATTCCGCCAGGCGACCGTGCGCGGCGCCGCGGCGGTATCACGCCTCACACTCGAGGACGGCAACGGCGACGCGTCGGAAATCGAATTCCACGACGTGTCATTCGACACGCTCGGTCTGACGCCGGACGAGCTGCGGCGATTCTGATGTCGCCGCGGCAGGGGAATCCGCGCGGTCCGTTGTTCCGCCTGGCGATCGGCGGCGTGATCGCGTTGCTCGCATTCTTCGCTTTCGCGGTCCTGCCGCGACTGCGCATCGAGACGAATCTGCTCGCGTTGCTGCCGTCCACGGCGGAGACGCGCGTCCAGCTCGGCGCGGTCACCCGCTTCGCGGATCGTTCGAGCCGTGAGCTCGTGTTCCTCGTCGGCACGGCGGATCGCGACCGGCTGCGAGACGCGGGCGCCGCGTTCGCGCGCAAACTGACCGACTCCGGCGCGTTCGCACGCGTCGAGTACACGGTGGACGATCGTTACGTACGCGCGGCGCGGGAGGAGCGCGCGATGCGCGGCTCGCTGCTGAGCTCGCGGCATCGCGAACAACTCCGGAGCGGCGATCTCGCGGCGCTCGAACGCGATGCGCTGCGCGCCGCGTACACCCCGCTGGGGTTCGCGCGTCCGTTCGGCGTCGTCGACGATCCGCTCGGCATCGCGTCGGCCGCGTTCGCCGAACAACTTCCCGGCGCGGGCAGCGCGCGCGTGGAAGGCGACATCCTGGTCGTGCACGGCGAGGGAAAACACTGGGCGTTGGTGCGCGCGACGACGGCGGGCGATCCGTATCGCACGGAGACGCAGGGCGACGTCACCGGCGCTATTGACGCCGCGCGTTCGGCCGCCGCCGATGTGTCGGCCGATGCCGGCTTCGCGGCTTCGGGCGTGGTGCTGCACGCGGCGGCGGCCGCGTCCAAGGCGCAGGCGGAGATCGCGACCTTCGGCACGATCGACCTGCTCGCGGTCGTCGCGCTCATCGTGCTGGTGTTCTGGATGATCCGGCCGCTGGTGTTCACGCTGGTCACGCTCGGCATCGCGACCACCGCCGCGATCGCCGCCTGCCAGCTCGTGTTCGGGAATGTGCACATCCTCACGCTGACGTTCGGCACCAGCCTGATCGGCGTCTCGGTCGACTACTCGCTGCATTACTTCGTGAATCGCATGCGCGACGGCGAGGCGAAGCCTCACAACATCGTTCCGGCGCTGATCCTCGGCTGCACGACGGCGGTCGCGGGATATCTCACGCTGTTGTTCGCGCCGATTCCGGGGCTGCGGCAGATCGCGCTGTTCTCGGCCGTGGGACTCGTCGTCGCCTGCGCCTGCGTGATCCTCATCTATCCGGGCCTCGATCGCGCGGAGATGAAGCGCGCGGTGCCCGCGTGGGTGGGCCGCTTCACCGCCCTGCGCGTCGAGGAGCTGCTGCCGCGTGCCGCGTGGTGGGTGCTGGTGCCGATCGCGGCGGCCGCGTGCGCCTGGGGCATCAGCCGCCTCGACGCGCACGACGACATCCGCGCGCTGCAGCGTCCGCCCGCGGATCTCGTGGCTTCCGAGAAACGCGTGCGCGACTTGTTGGGCGTGGGCTTCGACACGCGCTTCATTCTCGTGACGGCGGATTCGCCGGAGCAGGTGTTGCAACGCCTCGAAGCATTGTCACCGGTGCTCGAGCGGTTGCGGTCCGGGGGCCGGATCCGCGGCGCGCTGAGCCCGAGTCCGAGTCTCGTGTCGCTCGAACGCCAGCGCGCCGATCGCGAGCTGCTCGCGCGTGTCGTCTACGGCGCGGATGGCGCGCTCGAGCGCGTGATGCGGCGCCTGGGATTCACACCCGAGGCCATCTTCGCGCGCCGCGCGGAATTCGCCGCGGGCGAAACGAACATGCTCACACCCGAAGCCTGGCTCGCGAGCCCGCTGTCGGCGCCGGTGCGGCACCTGTGGCTGGGTCCGCTCGACGAGCAGCACGCCGCGGTGGTGCTGCTCGACGGGAATTCCGCGCCGGATGCCGTCCAGGCCGCGGTGAACATGGTCCCCGGCGTGCGCTACGTGGACCAGGTCGCGGACATTTCCGCCGTGCTCGGCGAGTACCGGCGCATCGCGAGCTGGGTGATGCTCGTCGTGATCACGGTGATGATCGCCTGCCTGCTGGCGTTCTATCGCTCGGGCGCCGCGTTGCGCACCGCGATGCCCGCGGCCACCGGCATCGCGGTGACGCTCGCCACGCTCGGATTCATGAACGAGCCGATCAACCTGTTCCACGTGCTCTCGCTGTTGCTCGTGCTCGGGCTGGGTGTCGACTATGCGATCATCCTGCGCGAAGGACGCAGCCACCAGGCGGTGCTCGCGGTGACGCTTTCCATGACGACGACCTTGATCTCGTTCGGTCTGCTCGGCTTTTCATCGGTGCCATTCGTTCGCTCCATCGGCATCACGGTGGCGCTCGGCATCGCATTCACGTTCCTGATCGCGATCGCCTCGAAGCCGAGGACCGCGGATGCGAAGCAGGCGCGCGCAGCGGTGGAGCCTGCACGGTGAGGCTGCCGCTCGCGCTCGTTCCAATCCTGTTGCTCGCCGCCTGCGCCCATGCGCCGCGCGAGGAAGCGGCAGCCGCGCCGCGCGCCCTGGCGCCGGTCTCGGCGGTGTCGCCGCGCAGCGCGTCGCAGGTGATCCATGCCGCATATGGCGAGCGCGCCGCGACGTTGCGGACGGCACTCGAGGTGAGCGCGACGGGGATCAAGCTGGTGGGCGTGACCGCCACCGGCCAGCGATTGTTCACGGCCTCCTATGACGGCCAGGCCGTCAGCGCCGAGCGCGGCGCGTTCGTGCCGGCCGACATCCGGCCCGAGCGCGTGCTCGCGGACATGCAGCTCGCGTTGTGGCCGCTGCCGGCGTTGCAACAAGCGTTCGGATCGGCGTACGACGTCGCCGAGCCTTTCCGCGGCGTGCGCCGCCTCAAGCGCGACGGCCGTCTCGTCGCCGAAGTTCACTACACGGGCGACGATCCCTGGGCGGGGCGGCTGTGGCTCGTGAGTTTCGAGCACGGATACTCGCTCACCGTCGACACGACCACTAACTAGACGATGCTGAAGCTCGGGGTCCGATACCGCGTCGAGGAACTGGTGCCGCATCGGGGCGCCATGTCCCTGCTCGAAACCATCGACGACTACGGCGCCGACTGGCTGCACGCCGGCCTCACCGTGCGGCGCGAAAGCACTTTCGCCGACGGGCGGGGCATTCGAGGATGGGTGGGGATCGAGTACATGGCGCAGGCGGCGTCGGCGTTCGGCGCCATCGAGCAGGTGCAGCGGGGCGAGACACCTTCCATCGGGCTGCTGATCGGCTCGCGTTATTATCGATGCATGCAGGATTACATCCCGTTCGGGACCCGCCTCTCGGTGCGCGTGCGGATCGCGATGCGCGACGAGGAGGATTTCGCCGCGTACGAATGCTCGCTCCACTCGGTGGATGACGCCGGCGAACGGCTGATCGCCGAATGCACGCTCAAGGCCTTCCGGCCACACGACCTCGGCGCATTGCTGCCGAAACCGGGAGCCGACCATGGCTGACACCGTGCTCGTCACCGGGTCGAGCCGCGGCATCGGCCGCGCGATCGCACTGCGCCTCGCGCGCGCGGGTTTCGCGCTCGTGATCCACGGCCGCGCGCCGTCGGCCGCGCTCGACGACACGCTCGCGGAATGCGCTCGCGCCGGCGCCACGGCGCGCGCGATCCACTTCGATGTGGCCGACCGCGACGCGGCCGCCGCGGCGATCGGCGCCGACATCACTGCGAATGGGCCTTACTACGGAGCCGTGTGCAACGCCGGAATCACGCGCGACAACGCGTTCCCGGCGCTGAGCGGTGAGGATTGGGACCAGGTTCTCAGCACGAATCTCACCGGGTTTTATAACGTGGTGCAGCCCTTGATCATGCCCATGATCCGCAGGCGGCAACCCGGCCGCATCGTCACGTTGTCGTCGGTGTCCGGAGTCACCGGCAACCGCGGGCAGGTGAATTACAGCGCCGCCAAGGCAGGTATCATCGGGGCCACGAAAGCGCTCGCCGTCGAGCTCGCGAGCCGACAGATAACCGTCAACTGCGTCGCCCCCGGACTGATCCGTACCGACATGACCGCCACCGCGCCCGTCGAAGAAGCGCTCAAGTTCATCCCCGCCGGCCGCGTCGGCGAGCCCGAGGAAGTGGCCGGCATCGTCGCGTTCCTGATGTCCCGCGAGGCCGACTACATCACGCGCCAGGTCATCGGCGTGAACGGCGGGCTGGCATGAGCAACAGGCGAGTCGTGGTCACCGGCATGGCGGGCATCACTTCGCTCGGCCAGACCTGGGAAGAGATCGAACGCAACCTGCGCGCGGGCGCGAGCGGCGTGCAGCGCATGCCGGACTGGGAGCGTTACGGCGACCTGCTGACGCGCCTTGGCGCGCCGGTCCCCGATTTCACGCTGCCGCCGCACTTCACGCGCAAGACCATCCGCACGATGGGCCGCGTCGCGCAGATGGCGGTGCGCGCCACCGAGGTCGCGCTCGAGGACGCCGGGCTCAAGGACGACCCGCTGCTCACGTCCGGCCGGGTCGGCGTGGCCTATGGCTCGAGCACCGGCAGCACCGACGCTATCCGCGATTTCGGCAACATGTTGACGACCGGCGAGTCCGGCAACATCAACGCGACTACCTACATCCGCATGATGGGCCACACGGCCGCGGTGAACATCGGCGTGCATTTCGGCCTGCAGGGACGCGTGATCCCGACCTCGAGCGCCTGCACCTCGGGCAGCCAGGGCATCGGATATGCCTACGAGGCGATCCGCTTCGGACTGCAGGACGCGATGGTCGCGGGCGGCGGCGAGGAGCTGTGCGTCTCCGAGGCCGCGGTGTTCGATACGTTGTACGCAACGTCCACCCGCAACGACGCGCCCAAGACCACACCCGCGCCCTTCGACAAGTCGCGCGACGGCCTGGTCATCGGCGAGGGCGCCTGCACGCTCATTCTCGAGGAGCGCGAGCATGCGCTGGCGCGCGGGGCGCACATCCACGCGGAGATCGTCGGGTTCGCCTCGAACTCCGACGGCGACCACGTCACGCATCCCAATACCGTGACCATGGAACGCGTCATGCGCATGTCGCTTGAATCGGCCGGCGTGCCGGCCAGCGAGATCAAGTACGTGAACGCGCATGGCACGGCGACCGAACATGGCGACATCGCCGAATCGCAGGCTACCTACCGGATCTTCGGGGACCGGGCTCCGGTAAGTTCTCTCAAAGGCCATTTCGGCCACACCCTCGGCGCTTGCGGGGCGCTGGAGAGTTGGGCCACGATTCAAATGATGCACAACGGCTGGTTCGCGCCGACGCGCAACCTCAGGACGGTCGACGAGCGCTGTGGCGCGCTCGACTACATCCAGTCCGAGGGACGCACGCTCGACATCGGCCTCGCAATGAACAACAACTTCGCGTTCGGCGGAATCAATACATCGTTGATCTTCGCCAGGACCTCATGAGGAGATTCGCAGTGACCAGGACCAACCTCGCCAACAAACTATCGGCCGTCGCCATGGGCGTGGCCGCAACCGCGCTGTTCGCGACCGCGCCTGTTGCCGATGCGCGCGAGACCCGCCACAAGTTCCCGATCGAAGCGGCGCTCGCCAAGGCGCAGGCCTCGGGCCAGCTCGCGCCGGGCATCAAACTATTCTGGGGCACGCAGAAACATCCGAAGCCCACCGCCCAGCTTGGTCCGACCCGGACCAACAAGAAGACCAACTTCTTCAACAAGACGGACCAGGAAGCCTGCGACTGGGCGTTCATGTCGTCGATCATCGCGCTGACCCAGTACGCGCAACGCGTCGGTGGCAACGCGATCGTGAACATCCGCAGCAACTACAAGAACGTTCCGTTCTCGAGCGAGACCGAATACGAATGCGGCGCCGGCAACGTGACCGGCGGCACGGCGTTCATCGGCGACGTGGTGAAGCTTCCCTGAGCGGGGCTTTCCAGGGATGAAAGAAAGAGGCCGCCTTCGGGCGGCCTCTTTCGTTTCCGGCTCCGACCGCGGCTTCAGTTCATGCCGAAGTCGTAGGTGACCGACAACGAGTAACGACGACCGAGGAAGTCGTAGTTGCCGTTGAAGGTGTCCACGGCCAGCGGGAAGGGCGGGCCCCCGTCGAGCACGTTGGTCACCGCGAGGCGCACGACGGCGCTGTCGATCGGCTTCCAGTTCACGGTGACGTTGTGCACCCAGTCGCCGTTCACTTCGAGGATGTCGCGCGACTCCGCGTTGAGCGTGCGGCTGTAGAGCTGCTTGCCCACGTAGTTGGACTGCCAGCGCACTCCGACTGGACCCTTCTCCCAGATGAGATTGAGCTGCGCCGAGTCCGTCGGGCTGCCGATCACCTCCTCGGAATTCACGGTCACGATGCCGGTGGCGGAACGCAGTTCCTCGCGCAGACGGTAGTAGCTCAGCGCGAGCTCGATGTCGCCGGCCTCGCCGATGCTGCGCGCGTAACGTCCTTCCAGCGTCACGCCCGTCATCGACTGGTACTCGCCGTTGGCGTAACCGGTCTGGACGAACGTGATCTGGCCCGCGGACAGCGGACCCGCCGAGGCGGGATTACGCGTGAAGCGCGAGCAGTACGGGTTCGGGTAGGACGCGTTGTCGAAGCACGCGGTCGCGAGATCGTTGGCCGCCAGGTTCGTGATCGTGTCGTCGATACGGATGTCGACCCAGTCGACCGCCATCTCGAGGCCCTCGACCCAGCGCGGACGGAACACGAAGCCGGCCGTCCAGGCATTCGCCACTTCATTGCCGAGGGACTCGTCGCCCTGCAGCGAACCCTGCGAGGTCGCGGTCACCGCGTTGGACGTCCAGCCGGTCGCCGGCAGTCCGTACTCCTGGAAGAACTGCGCGCAGTTCGCCTGGCGGACCGCCGGATTCGTGCCGCCCGAAACGTTGGAGCTGTGGCACGGATCCGCGACCGTCGTGAAGATGGGCGCGACCGGCGTGAACAGCTCCGTGAGCGACGGCGCGCGCAGCGAGCGCGTCACGTTGCCGCGCAGCTGCACGTCCTTTATCGGTGCCCACTGCAGGCCGCCGGTGTAGGCCGTGAATTTGCCGTTCACCGAGTTGTCGACCCGGCGTCCCTTGCCGATGATCGTCAGCTCCTCCAGTCCCGGCACGGCGTTCTGTTCCGAGAAGATCGGAATGAGCAACTCGCCGAAGAACTCGTTGGTCGTGTATTCGCCGCTGTTGGGCGTGATCTGCGCCGAGCGGCCGAGGCCCGCCGCCATGTACTCGTCGGGCGTGAACGCACCGCTTTCCTCGCGGCGCTCGAAGCCAACGTTGTACTCGATCGGCCCGCCCCAGATGTCGAACAACTGGCTGCCGATGTTCGCGTTGAACACCTTCTGCTCGATCTCGACGTCCGAGGTCTGCACGCTCGACACGTAGTCGATGGCGGCCTGGGACGGGCGTCCTTCGCCGAAGATGTCGAGCGGGACGCAGTTCGGATCCGCCACCGGCGCATCCGCACCCACCAGCACGCGGCCGCCCTGGCCCGCGGGCAGTCCCGTGTAGCCCGGCGTCGGGCTGCAGACCAGGCCGTTCGGACCCTGCACCACGTTCATCGCGTTCACGAACCGCTGGCGGTTGAGCTGCGTGCTGAAGAACGTCGCCTCGTGCTTGCCGTAGTTGACGTACGTTTCCCAGTTGAAGCGCCGGCTGCCGGCCTCGAAGTTGCCGGTCGCACCGAGCACGATCTGGTGCAGGTCGCTCTCGGAGCGCGCGTTGTTCTCCGCGAGGTCGCGATGCGCGCGCGAGATGCGGAACGAGGTGACCCCGAGACCCGCGAGCGTGTCGCGCGCCTGCTGCGTCATGGTCGGGTGGTTAGCCGGCAGGAGGATCGGGCCGCTCGCGCCGCCGAACAGCGTGGCGTTGTAGGCCGTCTGGTCGACGATCTCCTGCGCTTCGGCCTTGTACGCGAACACGTCGGCGAACAGGTTGACGTTGTCCGTGACGTCGAAGTTCACGCTCGCGGTCGCGCTGGTGCGCTCGAGATCGGACACGAGCTGCAACGTCTCGATGAGATACAGACCCTGGCCGCCCGACGCATCCGACGTACCGAAGTTGATGCCGGGATCGTAGGGCACGAGGTTGCCGTTCGGATCGAAGTGCAGGCAGGTGCCCTGCGAGGTGCCCGCCGCGCCGAAACAGCGCAAGCGCTGGTCGGTGGTGGAGATGTTGGTGGCGCCCGTCGGCAGCGCGACGCCGCCGAAGTTGAGGTGGAAGATGCGTCGGTTGTTGATCAGCACCGAGTTCGGAATGCCGTCCGTGTTGCTGGTGTTGAACGGAACGCCGCTGTTCACGCGACCGTCGTTTTCCGGGGTGCGCCCGGGCTGCGTCGCGGAGAGCGTGGCGTTCGCCGTCGGATTCGTCGCGAACGACAGGGCACGCGCGAAGCGCTCGTTCTCCGTGGCGAGCAGGCCGTCCACCTGGCTGCGCTGGATCGAGGCGGTGAAGTTGCCGCGGTCACCCGCGAAGTTCCAGCCGCCGACGAGTCCCAGGCTGTTGCTCGGCAGACCGCCATCTTCGAGCTGTCCGTACTGGCCGAACGCCCGGATGCCCTGGAAGTCGCGCTTGAGCTTCACGTTGACGACGCCCGCGATCGCGTCGGAGCCGTAAGTGGGTGCGCCGCCCACGGCGAGGTTTTCCACCGTATCGAGCAGCACGGTCGGGATGAAATTCAGGTCGACCTGGTTGCCGGGCGCGGCCGGACCGAAGATCGACGGCGCGTTCGAGGACACGAAGCGCCGCCCGTTGATGAGGGTCAGCGTGCGGTTGCTGCCGAGGCCGAACCGGTTGACGAAGCTGAGACCCGGTCCAAAGGTAGATTGGCCGCCCTCGGGCGTCACGCCGGTGCCGAACCCCGGCGTTTCGTTGAGCGCGTCCGCGACGTTGGTCAGGCCGCGCTCCTCGATGTATTGCGAGGTGACGACCGACGCGGGCTCGAGCGTGTCATAGCCCGCGCGGATGATGCGCGAACCGGTGACGACGACTTCCTGTATCGGCTTGTCAGCCTCGCCTTCGTCGGCGAATGCCACGGGTGTCGAGGCTGCCGCGGAAAAACCGCAAAGCAAAGCCACTGCACGGCGCAAGCCGTGCGAGCGATGAGACGACATGGTCCCTCCTGCAAGAGAGTTGCTGCCGATTACACGGCTATCGCGTTGCCGTGGGCGGCAGCTGTTTTAGTTTGATCCCTGATGCGTACGCGTTGCCTGCACGCATCCTTGGCCGGAGCATATCAACGGGGAAAGAAAAGGAAACGTCCTTTTCCCGCTACCGGCCGCGAAATTTATTTGTTGTGGATGACCGCTGACCGGCAGGACCGCCAGAACGCTCGAATCGAATGCAATGCCGCGGTGGATAGCTCCATTTTGGTACCAGCGCGGTCCGGGGTTGTCGTGTAATGGCAAATCTTGCGGGCGGGTCAGAGGGCGGGGAACATGCCCGCCGCGCCGGCCCGTTGGAAGTTTGCGGCCAGCCGAGAAATAAACCGGCGGTTCGCCGGGTCAAGCCTCTCGTACCAAACAACAATCCGGAGGAGTTTCATGAATCTCAAGACCATCGCCATCGCTTCGGCCGTCGGCAGCCTGCTCGCCCTGGGCGGCACCGCGATCGCGGGCGACGCCGCGTCCAAGGAGAAGTGCCTCGGTGTCGCCGAAGCGGGCAAGAACGATTGCGGCACCGCGTCGCACTCGTGCGCCGGCCAGGCGAAGACCGACAAGGATCCGAACGAGTGGAAGTACGTGCCGAAAGGCGAGTGCGAGAAGATGGGCGGCAAGGTCGCGGCCGAGAAGAAGCCGGCGGCCTGACCCGAAGGCGGGACGAATGACACGCCTCGACACACGAGGTGTGCCGCTGGGGCCGATTCCGGCGCGCGCCGGGATCGGCCTCAGGTCGATTCACCACGATGCGCTGCAACGCGAGCGTCCGCCCGTCGGGTGGATCGAGGCGCACACCGAAAACTACTTTCACGCGGGCGGCGCCGCGGCGCGCGCCCTCGAACGCGCTCGGACTAACTACCCTGTCAGCCTGCACGGCGTCGGCCTCGGGCTCGGCTCGGTCGACGGACTCGACCGTGAACACCTCGCGCGCGTGCGCGACGCCGTCCGCCGGTACGAGCCCGCGCTGGTTTCCGAGCACGCCTGCTGGGGTCACGCCGGCGGAGAACATTTCAACGACCTGCTGCCGTTGCCCTACACCGAGGAAGCCGTCGAACTGCTCGCACGCCAGGTCGGCGAGGCGCAGGATTTCCTCGGACGCCAGATACTCATCGAAAACGTGTCCGCCTACGTCGCGTTTTCGGACTCGCGGATCCCGGAGTGGGAATTCCTCGCTGCCGTCGCACGCGCCAGCGGCTGCGGACTGCTGCTCGACGTCAACAACGTATTCGTGAGCGCGCGCAATCTCGGGGTGGATGCGCGCGCCTTCATCTCCGGCCTGCCGCGTGAGGCGGTCCAGGAGATCCACCTCGCCGGTCATGCCGACAATGGCGGCGTGCTCGTCGACGATCACGGCTCTCACGTGTGCGATGCGGTATGGGAGCTCTACGCATTAGCGATCGGGCGCTTCGGGCCGTTGCCCACGCTGATCGAGTGGGACACGCGCATCCCGGAGCTGTCCGTGCTCGTCGCGGAAGCCGCGCGCGCCGATCAGGTGCTGGAGAGGACCCGTGGCCTCGCTGCGTGAGCTGCAGGAATCCTTCGCGCGCGCATTGCGCGATCCGGCGGCGGACTGCGCCGTCACGCCGCCCGCGAACCTCGACGTGTACCGCAACAACACGCGCAGCGTGTTCCGTTCGGCGCTCGAGCAGATCTTTCCGGTCGTGCTCCGGCGCGTCGGCGAAGACTATTTCCGGCAGCTCACCTTTCACTATCGCGCCGCGTCTCCCTCCCGCAGCGGCGACCTGCACTGGGTGGGCCGCGACTTTCCGGGATTCCTCGCGACTCATCTGCGCGGCACTGACTACCTGTGGCTCGCCGATCTCGCGCGGCTCGAATGGGCCCGGTGCGAAGCGTCCGTGGCCCGCGAGGAACGTGCAGTCGGTGTGAACGCGCTCGCGGCCTTCGCGCCGGCCGAGCTCGAACGCGTCACCTTCACTCTGCAGCCTTCGCTCAGGCTCGTCGCCTCGCCCTATCCCATCTACTCGGTGTGGCAGGCGAATCAGTTCGAGAATGCGCCGCCCTTGGATCAATCGCCGGGCCCCGAATACGGCATGGTTCGCAGCAGTGACGACCTCGCCGACGTGCAGACGCTGGCGCCGGATCTGTTCGCGTTTCTCTCGGCGCTGTCTTCGGGCGCGACGCTCGGCGAAGCGATGTCCACCGCCGAGGTCGATGGCGAGCGCCTCACGGAAGCGCTGGCTTTCCTGTTCCAGACTTCACTGGTAGTCGCCGCCGAGGTAAGGGCGGAAGCGGACACGCCTTGACGATATGTCCGCTTCCGCTGTTCTGCCCCCTCCGTGGGGCATAGCTGGCCGGAGTCAGTCGAACCGCAACGTCGCACGCAGTCCATAGGTGCGTGGCGCGTCGAAGAACGCGCGCGCGACGCCCGGGAATCCGGGCACGCCGCCCGTGCCGGGCTGGTTGGCGCGCAGATCGACGTTGTTCTTCACCGCTTCATCCTCGACGTTCAGCACGAAGGCCTCGACGGCCCAACTATCGGCGGTCTCGTAACGCAGGCCGAGATCGGTGCGCGTGTAGCCCGGCTGACGATCGGAGGCGCGATTGAAGTCGGTGAGGAACATCTCGCTCTGATACTTCGCTTGTAGACGCGGAACGAGACGGGCTCCGTTAGGCAGGCGCAGGACGTGTTCGTAGACGAGCGCGCCCGTGAACTCGGGCGCGAAAGGCAGCTTGTTGCCGCGCAGGTCGATGACCGGGGTCAGCGGATCGGTGGGCACGTAGTACTGCGCGTCGACCGTCGGATAGTCGCGGTACTCGGCGCTCAGCCAGGTGAACACCGCCTGCACCGTCGCGTCGTTCACCGGCTTCCACAACAGCTCGGATTCGACGCCGAGGATGTGCGCGCGGGTCGCGTTGCGCGTGACGAGCTGGTGCACGCCGAATTCGTCGTTCTCGATGCGCGTGCGCAGGATGTCGGAGTAGTTCGAGAAGAAGCCGACGGTGTTGATCGCCATCGCGCCGTCGAGCAGCGTCGCCTTGAGCCCCAGCTCGTAGTTCACGACCTCTTCCGGATCGGCATGTGTTCCGCCGTCCTGGATGACGCCCGACTTGAATCCCGTGCTCGTCAACGCGTATCCGAGCAGCGCGTCGCTGAAGTCGTACTCCGCGCGCGCCATGTAGGTGACCTTCGACCAGTCGACGTTGGCGTCGTTGTGCGTCGTGACGCGGCAGGTGCCAGGTACCGGCACCGGGGAATCCGGATCGGGCGCCAGCGGTATCTGGTCGGTCGGCATGCCGTCGAGGTTGAAACCGCCGTTGCCGATGGTCGCGTTGGGCGCCGGACAGACCAGGTTCACGCCGCCGCGGTCCCGCTTGGTGTCTTCCGTGTAACGCGCGCCGGCGCTCAGGCGCGTGCGGTCCGCGGCATGCCAGGTGAGCTGACCGAAGCCCGCCCATGCAGCCAGCGACCTGCGCGGCTGGATGAACGATTGCGCGTATCGCACGTCGCCGTCGTCGACGGCGCCGGGAATGCTGCCGCGATCGTCCATGACGTCGACGTCGAAGCGGATCGAGTTGTCCTCCTCGTAGAAGAACGCTCCGGCTATCCACTCGACCGGCCCGTCGGTGAAGGGCTTGAGCTGGATCTCGTGCTGGGTGGAGACGAACTCGGAGTCCTCCGTGCGCCGCTCCTCGTCGTAGGTCGCCGGCAGCGGCGGATTCGGCAACGCGCGCAGGGCCGGATCGTGCGCGAGGCCGGTGTCCTGGTCGCTGATGTTCTCGCGCGTCATGCGCGCCCAGCCGAATAGATAGGAGACCTCGAAGTCCGTCCGCCCCGCGGAGAACCGGTAGTCGGTGCGCAGGTGCAGCGTGTCGTTCTTCATGTCGAGCTTGCCCGGCGACGTGATCAGCGCCGAGCGCAGCGGGTCGCCGGGCGCCGGTCGCAGGCTCACGGGCACGGTGCCCGCGCCGCGGTCGGCGAACCGCTCGAGCGAGGTGAACACGGTCCACGAATCGTTCGGTTCCCACATGCTCGAGAGGCGCACGCCGAGCCGGTCGCTGTCGTCGTAGCGCGAGGTCTCCGCGCCCACGTCGGAGCCCGGGAGGAACTCGATGTAGCCCTCGCGCTGTTCCACGTACGCGGAGGCGCGCAGCGCGAACGTGTCGCCGAGCGGCAGGTTGTAGTAACCCTTGAGACGGCGCAGATCGTAGTTGCCGGCCGTCAGGTCGATCGCGCCGAACTGCTCGCCGAGCCGCGGCTTGGCGGTGACGATGTTGATGACGCCGGCGTTCGAATTCCGCCCGAACAACGTGCCCTGTGGTCCGCGCAGCGCCTCGAGCTGGTCGAGATCGTGGATCAGCATCGTCGCGCCCTGCGGCCGCGGCGAATAGAACCCGTCGACGTGGAACGCGACGGCCGGATCGGCCACTTCCGTGCGATTGGTCGAGACGATGCCGCGCAGCGCGAGATCGAACGCAGCCTGCGTCGAGCTCGTGCCGATCTGGAAGTTCGGGATCAGCGTCGTCACGCTGCGCAAGTCGTTGGGCTGCTGGCGTTCGAGCGTGTGCGACTCGAGCGCCGTGACCGCGAGCGCGCTGCGCTGCAGGGACCGGTCGCGTTTTTCCGCGCTCACGACGATTTCGTCGATGGAGCCACGTCCCAGGAGGTGCGCCTCATCTTCCAGCTGCGCGGCGGCGGCACGTTCGCGCGCGGCGCGCGCGAGCCGGGCCGCCTCGGCATTGCGCGCGCGCCTGGATTTATCGCGCCGCGCCTTCGGGTCGCGCACGATGCTGATCGTGCGGTCGTTGACCACTTCGAAGGTGAGCCCCGTGGACTCGAGCAGGCGGCCCAGCGCCTCGGCGACGCGCAGCGAACCCGCGAGCGGATGAGTGCGGATGCCCTGCACCGCGTCGTAATCGAACACGAGCTGCAGCTTCGACTGCTCGCTGAAGGCCGCGAGCGCGCCGGCGGCATCCTGCGCGGGGATATCGAACGATGGGACCTGCGCACGCGCGACGCCGGTGAGCACCAGCGCGACGAGTGTCGCGGGCGCAGTCCGGGCGAACCGGCCCAACATGCGATCTAGCCCCATCTTTCGGAACCCCCCCGGGATCACGAAAACCGCGCTTCAGGGAGCTCTCAGGACGATCCGTTCCGCGTCACCCTTGAGCACCTTCAATCCGAAAGTGCTCGCGAGCGCCGCCGCGAAACTGTCCGGATCCGTGGATTTGAAGCTCCCGCCGACCCGCAGCTGCGCGAGCTTCGGATCGGCCAGCGAAATCTTGCGGCGGTTGTAGCGATTGAATTCCTCGACCGCGAACGCGAGCGATTCGCCGCGGAATTCCAGCCGGCCCGACGTCCACGCCAGCCGCCGCGCCAGCACCTGCGGCTCGATGCGGCTCACCGACACGCGGTCGTGAGTGACCACCGCGGCATCGCCGGCATGGAGCGACGGGTGCTGCGGCACGCGCTGGGAAGCGATCGCGACCTCGCCCTCCGCGACCAACACGTCGATCTGGTGCGACTCGCGCAGTCGCACGCTGAACTGGGTTCCGACGGCGCGCAGGTCTGCGCCGGCCGCCGAGACCACGAACGGCCGGGTCGCGTCATGCGCGACCTGGAATCGGCCTTCGCCGCGCAGCAGCTTGATCTCGCGGCGACCTTCGTCGAAGCGCACGCGCAGCTCGCTGTTGGTGTTGAGATCGATGACGCTGCCATCCTCGAGGACGATGCGCGAGCGGCAACCGACGTGCGTTTCGTACCGCTGGCCGTCGTATCGCAACCAGGCCGCCCAGACACCCGCGCAAGCAACGATCGTCGCGAGACCCGCGGCCGCCGCCGAGGGCCATCGGCGCCAGCGCGGCGGACGCGCCGGCGCGAGCAGATCCGGATCGACGCCGCCGTCGAGCGGCTTGCGCTCCTTGAGCCGTTCGGCGCGCTTCCAGGCCGCCTCGAGACGTAGATAGGCGACGCGGTGACGGATGTCCGCCTCGAGCCAGCGATTGAACTCCTCGTCCTGCTCGGGCTCCGATCCGCGCGCATCGAACTTGGACAGCCAGGCGCTTGCGTCGTGTTCGATTCGTTCCTTCGCGTTCACGAAGACTGCCCCGCGCCACGACGGCGCGAGCGGTCGAACCACGGGGAACGTCGCTCCGCGACCGGAGAATTGGCGAGCGCCGCGCTGCACAGGCGCATGCCCTTCGCCAGGTGCTGCTCGACGGTGTTCTCGGAGATGTTGAGTTGCGCGGCGATTTCCTTCTGCGAAAGGCCGTAGACCTTGCGCAGCGTGAAGACCTGCCGGCAGCGGGCGGGAAGTTTCGACACCGCTGCGCTGAGGAGCGCCAGCTCCTGGTGCGTGTTCACGATCTCGTCGACCTGGCCCCGCTCGTCGAGCAGTTCGAGCGTTTCGAGGTCGGCGACGAGTTCGATGGGCACCACCTGCCGGTGCCGCAGCCACGACAGCGCGACGTTGCGCGCGACGGTCAGCGCGAACGCGCGGATCGAACGGACTTCTTCGCGCCCGGTCGCGCTGCCGGCCGCGAGCAGGTGGGCATAGGTGTCCTGGAGCAATTCATCGACATCGGCGGCGTTGCGCGCGTACCGATGAAGGCAGGCGCGCAGGACTCCCTCGAATTCGAGGGACGCGACGAGATAGCGATCGACACTGCGAGCCATTAGGAGAAGATGACACAACCTAAGGGGAGGGAGAACGGATTGGTGACAGATCATGCAAGATAGTTCCCACATGTCCGCCCAAGTGCCCGAAGCACGTCGTCCCCTGGCCAGCCGCTCGACGCGATGGGCGGGATTCCTGTCGACGGGCGCCGTCCGCCTGGGCCTCACGGCCGATGCCATCTCCCTGTTGTCGCTGGTATTTGCGGCCGCGGGCGCGGCGGGGCTGCTGCTGTTGCCGCGGCCCTGGAACCTGCTGGCTTGCGCGGCCGGCGTGCAACTACGCCTGCTCTGCAATCTGCTCGACGGGATGGTGGCGATCGAGGGTGGCCGGAAGTCGAAGGTCGGCGTTCTTTATAACGAGGTCCCGGACCGGGTCGCGGACTCCGCCTTCCTCGTCGCGCTCGGATATGCGATCGGTACGCCCTGGGTCGGGTGGCTTGCCGGCCTGGCGGCCGCGGTGACGGCGTACATCCGCGTGCTCGGCGGGACTTTCGGACTCGCGCAGGATTTTCGCGGTCCTCTTGCAAAGCAGCATCGCATGGCCGTGATGACCGCCGGGCTGCTGCTCGCGGTGGGCGAGTTCCATTGGACCGGCGGCCAGCATGTGCTGGTCGCGGCTGCGTGGATCATCGCGTTCGGCGCCTTGGTGACCTGCGGAACGCGCATCCATGCGATCGCACGCCAGTTGAGGGCGCGCCCGGAATGAGGCCTTCCAGCGCGCTGCTCGTCGGCGTGGTCAAGCTACTCGTCGGCGCCTATGCGCGCTGGATCGGCACCACGCCCGGCGATGCCCAGCGCATCTATTTCGCCAATCACACCAGCCACATCGACACGCTCGCGATCTGGTCGTCGCTGCCTCGCGGGCTGCGGCCGCGAACGCGCCCGATCGCGGCGCGGGATTACTGGGGCAAGGGCATCCGCAAGTACATCGCCACACGCGGCTTCGGCGCCGTACTCATCGACCGCAAGCGGGAAGACTCCAACGCGGATCCTCTCGATCCCCTGCGCGCGGCGCTGCGCACCGGCGACTCGCTGATCATCTTTCCGGAAGGCACCCGCGGCACGGATGCGCTGCCGGCGCGATTTCGCAGCGGGCTCTACCGCCTCGCGGAGGAATTTCCCTCCGTGGAGCTGGTGCCGGTCTACCTGGACAACCTGCATCGCAGCCTGCCGAAGGGCGCGCTGCTGCCGGTGCCGATGGTCTGCACGGTTCGCTTCGGCGCCCCGATCGCGCTCGCGCCGGGCGAGGAGAAGGAAATTTTCCTCGAGCGCGCCCGTGCGGCCGTGATCGCATTGTCGAGGATCGCCGCATGACCGAGCATCTGCACAACATTCCGCGTGAATTCCTGTGGTTGTTCGGCAGCCTGGTGGTATTGCTCGGCGTCGCGTCGCTGATCGGCGCGGTGCTCGTCCGACGGCCCGCGGATGAGAAGAAGGCGGCGAGCCGCGCCAACCTGGTCGCGCGCATCAACGCGTGGTGGGTCATGGTCGGCATTCTCGCGGTCGCGTTCCTCACGGGGCCCACGACCACGCTGGTGCTGTTCGCGCTGGCCTCGTTTTTCGCACTGCGCGAGTTCATCACGCTGACACCAAGCCGGCCGGGCGACCGGCTGCCGCTGTCGCTCGCGTTCTTCCTCATCATTCCCGGGCAATACCTGCTGATCGGTCTCGACCGGTACGGGACGTTCGCGATCTTCATCCACGTGTACGTGTTCCTGCTGCTGCCGTCGATCGCGGCGCTGCTCTCCGACATCGAGGACTTCCTTTCGCGCAGCGCCAAGCAGCAGTGGGCGCTCATGGTCACCGTGTACTGCCTGAGCCACGCGCCGGCGCTGCTGATGCTCGACATCGGTGGATACGAGGGGCGCAGCGCGCTGCTGCTGTTCTACCTGCTGCTGGTCGTGCAGATGAGCGACGTGATGCAGTACGTGTTCGGCAAACTGTTCGGAAAGACGAAGATCGCGCCGGTAGTCAGTCCGTCCAAGACGGTGGAAGGATTCATCGGCGGCGGACTCGCGGCGACCGGGATCGGCGCCGCGATGTGGTGGATCACGCCGTTCACGCCGCTGCAGTCCGCGGCCATTTCGGCGGTCATCGTCATCATGGGATTTCTCGGCGGCCTCACACTCTCGGCCGTCAAGCGCAGTCTCGGCGCGAAGGACTGGGGTGTCATGATCGAGGGACATGGGGGCATGCTGGATCGCATGGACTCGATCTGCTTCGCGGCGCCCGTGTTCTTTCACATCGTGCGATTCTTCTTCGCCGGGTGACATCGCAAATGCGCCGGATACTGTCACGCCGGAGGGCTTCACGCGCCCGGTCGATGGCCCCGGGCCCAACGCGAACATCGCGGTCACGGTGAATGCGTCCGGGTTCATGGCCGCCTTCGTCCGGAATATGACCAACCACTGAGCGCCAACACTCCCGCGGCGAGATTGCTGTAGGGCTTCCTGACCAGCACGCAACTCGCGAAATTGTAGGAGAAACCCTGTAGGTAGCGGCAAAGTTCGCGTGCGATAGTTTGGCCGTCCAGTAACAGCCGATGGCTACCTCGCTCATGCGCCGACGCGATTGGACAACTTCGGCATTCGCCTCGTGCGTGCCCCTGCTCGCATGCGGCCTCGTGCACGCGAAGAACGTGGACCAGCTGTCCGAGCTCAAGCAGATGACGGTCGACGAGTTGCTCAACGTCGAGGTCACCTCCGTGTCGCGGGCCGAGGAAGGACTGCGCGACGCGGCCGCGGCCATCTTCGTCGTCACACAGGAGGACCTGAGACGCACCGGCGTGACCACCATGCCGGAAGCGCTGCGGTTGGCGCCCGGCATCAACGTCGCGCGGCAAAGTTCCAGTTCCTGGGCCGTGAGCGCGCGCGGCTTCAGCTCCATCGCGTCCGAGAAGCTGCTGGTGCTGTCGGACACGCGCAGCATCTACACGCCGCTGTTCTCTGGCGTGCAGTGGGACGTGCAGGACTATCTACTTGCCGACGTCGAGCGCGTCGAGGTGATCCGCGGGCCGGGCGCGACGATGTGGGGTTCGAACGCCGTCAACGGCGTCATCAACGTCACGACGCGCAGCGCGCGCGATACGCACGGCGCGTACGTCGAGGCCGGCGCGGGCACGTTCGAGAATTACTTCATGGGCGCGCGATATGGCGGCGAGACCCGCGGCGGCATGCACTACCGCGTGTTCGGCCGCTATTTCGACCGAGATGGAACGGTGAACCCGAACCCGGCGGTGGATGACGCGTGGAACCGAGGGAGCATCGGCTTCCGCACCGACTGGGATTCCGGGACCGGCGACTCGTGGACGATGCAGGGCGATGCATACGCGGGGACGATCGGGCAGTTCGTGCCCGCGATCACGATCATCGGGCGAACGCCGCCGCCCCCGCCGTATGACGTCGATGTGCGCGGCGGCAACCTGCTCGCGCGCTGGCGCCATGACACGGGCGAGGATTCGGACGTGCAGCTGCGCGCGTATTACGACTACACGCGGCGCGACGACCCGAGTTTCATCGACACGCTCCACACCTTCGATGTCGACCTGCAGCGGCGCCACTCGCCAATGGGGCGGCACGACGTGCTCTGGGGCGTCGCGATGCGCCTCACGTCCAACCGCAATCGCAGCGGTGGCATCTTCGCGGTCGATCCCGAGCAGTCGGACGACATGCTCTACAGCGGATTCATCCAGGACCGCATCGCGCTCAGCGACGCGGTGAAGCTGACGCTCGGCACCAAGCTCGAACACAACGATTTCTCGGGCTTCGAGGTGCAGCCGAGCGTGCGCCTGGCGTGGTCGCCGAACTACGAGCAGACGCTCTGGACCGCCATTTCGCGGGCTGTGCGCGTGCCGACGCGGCTCGAACGCGACATCGCGATCGATCTGAGTGGTGATCCCGCGGAGAATCCGACCGCGCGCCTGCTCGGCAACCGTGACTTCGGCTCTGAGGAGCTCGTCGCCTACGAGGCGGGCTATCGCTGGCAGCCGCGCGACAACCTGTCGTTCGACCTCGCGCTCTATTTCAACGATTACGACGAACTTAGCTCGCTCGAGATAGGCGAACCCTTCATAGACTCGAGCGATGGTCGCCTCGTCTTCCCCATACTCAACCAGAATCTCACCAGCGGCCGCTCGCGCGGCGCCGAACTACTCGCCGAATGGGCGCCGGCGGACAACTGGCGGCTGTCGGCGAGTTACTCGCATGTCGATCTCGAGCTCGAATCCTCGGGTGATGATCTCAATCGCGGCGTCTGGATCGACGGGTCCACGCCGCGCAACCAGGTCGGCCTGCGCTCGTTGTGGAATGTCTCGGAGCGGTTCGAGCTCGACGCGCAATATCGCTACGTCTCGCGGCTCCGGCGCATCCCGGTCGATCCCACGGGCGCAGGGGTCGACGCCTACTCGGAGCTCGACCTGCGCTTCGGCTGGATGATCGGGCCCGGCTGGCACCTTTCGATCGTCGGTCAGAACCTGCTGAACAGCGAACACGTCGAGTTCGGTCCGGCGGACGCGAGCGGCGCGATCGAGCGTTCCGCCTATCTCAAGGTCGAGTGGCGTCTCTAGTGGGCGTGCGGAACACACTGCTGCGCGTGGCCGCGGCCGCGTTCCTTTCACTGCACGCCTCCGGGGCGGCGGCCCCGCCCGGCGAGTACCAGGTCAAGGCGGTGTTCCTGTTCAATTTCGGCCAGTTCGTCGAATGGCCCGCGCATGCGTACGAGTCCGCCTCCGCGCCGTTCGTCATCTGCGTCATCGGTGAGGATCCCTTCGGAAAGACACTCGACGAAGTAGTTCGGGGGGAGACGCTGGGCGCGCATCCGCTCGCCGTGAGGCGCGTCAGGAACACGGACGACGTCGCCGACTGCAACATCCTGTTCATCGGACGCACCGAGGCCGCGCGACTTTCGGAAGTGCTGGACGCCGTGCGCGGAAAGAGCGTTCTTACCGTCACCGACATCGTCGGCGCCGAACGCGAGGGCGCGATCATCGTGTTGTTCAACGAGAACAACCGCATCCGCATGCGCATCAACCTGGCCGCGGCGCGCGCGAGCCAGCTCGTGATCAGTTCGAAACTGCTGCGGCCCGCGGAAGTCATCGGCGCGGAGGGCATGTGACGAAGCGCCCGCCGGTACCGCTGCAACGCAAGCTGAGCGCGATCACGCTGACCACCTGCGGTATCGCGCTCCTGATCACGATCGCACTGTTCCTGCTGGGTGAAGTGCTGCTGTCGCGCCAGCAGAACCTCAAGCAGCTCGAGATCCTGAGCCAGGCGATCGCCTCCAACAGCACGGCCGCGCTCGCATTCGAAAATCCCGAGGACGCGCGAGTCGTGTTGTCGGCGCTGCGCTCCGATCCACACATCGTTTCAGCCGCGCTCTACAGGCCCGACGACACGTTGTTCGCCACGTACCCCGGGCAGGCGACGGACGATGTGCCCGCCACGGCCCCGGCGCCCGGACACCGCTTCGAGCATGGCCATCTCGTCGCGGTCTCCGCGGTGCGCGAGGGGGAAAGGAACCTCGGCACGCTCACTGTCCATGCGGACATGTCCGCGATCTACGAACGCGTCGGCATGTACGCGCTGATCGCGACGCTCGTGATCGCGCTCGCGCTGATCGCGGCCTGGGCCGTTTCGCGGCGGCTGCAACGCCAGCTTTCCGAACCGATCCTCGCGCTGGCCGCCACCGCCGAGGTGGTCTCGACCCGGCACGACTACAGCGTGCGCGCGCGAAGTCCGGGCATCAACGAGCTCGATGCGCTCACCGACGCGTTCAACCACATGCTCACGCAGACCGGACAGTACGAAGGCCGGCTCAGCACGCAGGTGAGCCGGCTCGCGTTGCTGCAGGAGATCACGCACAGCATCGGTTCGCGTCACGACCTGCTCAGCATCTTCCAGGTCGTGCTCGGCAGTCTCGAGGCGCACCTGCCTATCCACTTCGGCTGCGTGTGCCTGCACGACCCCGCGAATGGCGCGATCACGGTCGAAGCCGTCGGGCCGCTGAGCAGCAGCGAGGCGGCGGCGCTCGAGCTGCCGGTGCGCGAGTCGGTGCCGGTAGGGCAGAACGGGCTGTATCGCGCGCTGCAGGGCACGCTGATCCACGAGCCCGATGTGACGAAGGTGCCGTCGCCGTTCGCGCAGCGCTTCGCGCGCGCCGGATTCAATTCGCTGGTGATCGCGCCGCTCGCGGTGGAGTCGAGCGTGTTCGGCGTGCTGGTCGCGGCCCGGCGCCCCGCGCACTCGTTCTCGAGCACCGATTGCGAATTCCTCAAGCAGTTGAGCGAACACGTGGCGCTCGCCTCGCACCAGGCTCAGCTCTACCAGGCGCTGCAGCGTGCGTACGAGGACCTGCGCCACAGCCAGCAATCGGTCCTGCAGAACGAACGCCTGCGCGCGCTGGGTCAGATGGCGAGCGGCATCGCGCACGACATCAACAACGCGATCTCGCCGGTTTCGCTGTACACCGAACTACTGCTCCAGCAGGAGCGGCAGATCTCGCCCGAAGGGCGCAACCGGCTCGCGACGATGCAGCGCGCGATCGAGGATGTCGCGGGAACCATCGAGCGCATGCGCGAATTCTACCGGCCGCGCGAGGCGGCGCGCTCGTTTCACCGCATCGACGTGCACAGCGTCATCGACCAGGTGCTCGATCTCACGCAACCGCGCTGGCGCGCGCTGCCGCAGGAGCGCGGCATCGACATCGAGCTCGCGCGCGACTTCGCGCCCGCCCGGCTCGAGATCCTCGGCGACGAAGTCGAGATGCGCGATGCGCTGACCAACCTCGTGTTCAACGCGGTCGACGCGATGCCCGAGGGCGGCACGCTCAAGATTTCGACGCACGTCGCCGCAAGCGATCTCAACGCGACGAATGTCTACATCGAGGTTTCGGACAGCGGCATCGGCATGGACGAGGACACGCGCCGTCGGTGCGTCGAGCCGTTCTTCACCACGAAGGGCGAGCGTGGCACCGGGCTCGGTCTCGCGTCGGTGTACGGAATGCTCCAGCGTCATGACGCCGAGCTCGAGATCGATAGCACGCCCGGCAAGGGAACGACGATGCGCATGGTCTTCCCGCAGTTCGTCGAACGCGGATCGAGCGCCGCGCTCGGCGCGTCGCCCGCGGCGATCCGCCGGAAGCTCAAGGTCCTGGTCGTCGACGACGACCCCGTGCTGAGCCGCTCGCTCGACGATGCGCTCGCGACCGACAGTCACCAGGTTCAGCTCGCTGCGGGCGGACAGGCGGGCATCGATGCCTTCGCCGCGGCTCACAAGGCCGGGCGCGCGTTCGATATCGTCATCACCGACCTCGGCATGCCGCGCGTCGACGGCCGCAAGGTCGCCGAGTCGATCAAGGCGCTGTCGCCCGGGACACCTGTGATCCTCCTGACCGGCTGGGGGCAGAGGCTGCTCGACGAGGGCGACATTCCGCCCAACATCAACATGATCCTGAGCAAGCCGCCGCGGCTCGCCCAGCTACGCGCGGCGATCGCCGAACTCGTGCCCCGGGAAGCGACCGAGGCGGTGCGGTAGCCTTCCGTCTTATTCACGGGCGGACTTCTCCCGCCGACACTGCGACCTCCTTTTCAGCGGAGGCGCGCCATGTCCAGGTCGGGCCGGTCGTGGGTCGGGGTCATCGGGGTCTGCCTCGGTGCGGTGCTATCTACCGGCGCGTCGGGCACGGCGCGCGAGAAGGTCGACATCGTGCACCTGCGGAACGGCGACCGCGTGACGGGGGAGATCGTCGCGCTGGAGTACGGTGAACTGCGGCTCAGCACGGAGTCGATGTCGACCGTCGCCATCGAATGGCTGGACGTGGTCAACGTCGAAAGCGCCCAGATGTTCGTCGTCGAAGACGACATGGGCGGACGGTTTCATGGCTCACTCGGTGAGCGCGCGCCGCGCGGGCAGCTCGCCGTGCGGTTTTCTCCCGAGGAGCGGCAGTCGATCGAGCTGTCGCGTGTCACGCGCATCGCGCCGTCCGAGAAGACTTTCTTCCGGCGTCTCGAAGGGTCGTTCTCCGTGGGTCTCGACTACGCCAAGGCGAGCGACATCATGACGCTCGGCGGCTCGGCAAATTTCGCGTACCGCGCGCCGACGTTCGCCTGGGCGCTCGATCTCGACGCGCATTCGACCAAGGATCCGCAGCAGGGCACGCTCGATCGCAGCAACGTGGGCTTTCACTACCAGTGGTTCCGGCCGAACCGCCGGTTCTGGTCCGGCATCACCTCGCTCGAGCGCAACGAAGAGACCGGCATCGAGGCGCGATTCACGCTCGGCGGTGGCGTGGGGCGGTACTTCTACCAGAGCGCTCGCGCGGAATTCTCGGCACTGCTCGGCCTGGTCGCGCTCGACGAGTGGGCCACAGGGATCAACGACAGCCAGCAAAGCCTCGAGGCGCTCGCGGGCGGGACCTGGCGGATCTTCAAGTTCAACCAGCCGAAGGTCTCACTGAACTCGACGCTGCAGCTCTTTCACAGCCTCACCGAATCGGACCGCAACCGCACGAAGCTGAACTTTTCGTTGCGGCAGGAGATCGTCTCGGACCTGTTCATCGACGTGTCGCTCTATCACAGCTACGACACGAATCCGCCGGATCCCGCCGCGGAGAAGGACGACTACGGCCTGACGACTTCGCTGGGTTATTCCTTCAATTGATCACGGACCCTTGCGCCGCGCCCGCGCCTGCTCGAACGCATGACCGATCGCGAGCAGCGTCTTCTCCGACCACGCGGGGCCCATGATCGAAAGACCCACCGGAAGGCCGGACACATCTCCCATCGGCACGGTGAGATGCGGATAGCCGCTGACGGCCGACAGCATCGTGGAGGAGGCGATCGATGGATCGCCATTCACGAGATCGATGGTCCAGGCCGGACCATAGGTCGGCGAAATCAGGGCGACCACCCGGCTCTCTCCGAGTAGTTTGTCCAGGCCTTCCTTGCCGGCGATGAGCCGGGCGCGCTCGAAGGCTTTCACGTACTTTGGATCGTCGAGGCCGTCGGTGGCCTGCGCCTGCACGAACAAGTCCTGGCCGAAATGGACGGTCTCGCGCGGCTCCGAGGCGTTGAACACGATCAGGTCCTCGAGCGTGCGCGTCTTCACCGCCGCGGGCGTCGTCGCGAGATAGGCGTTGAGTCCGACCTTGAACTCGGTGAGCAGCAACGTGAGCTCGTGTTCGCCGATGTCCGCGAAATCGAATTGTTCGATTTCGACGAGTTCCGCGCCCTGGGCCCTCAGCACTTCGAGGGCGGCGTTGAATGCCGCCTCGGTCTGCGGTGAAAACCCGCTGATGAAACGCGCGACGCCGAGGCGAGTGCCCTTCAATGCATCGGGGTCGAGCGCGCCACGGTAATCCTCGACGGGACGCTTCGGATCCGCGAGGGCAGCAAGCAGTAGCGCGGTGTCCGCCACGGTCAACGTCATCGGACCGGCGGTGTCCTGCGTGTGACTGATCGGCACGATGCCATCGGCGGGGATCAGACCCACGGTCGGCTTGATGCCGACCAACCCGTTGACCGATGACGGGCAGGTCACCGAACCGTTCGTCTCGGTGCCAATGGCCGCCGGCGCAAGTCCCGCCGCGACCGCCGTGCCGGATCCGGAGCTCGAACCGCACGCGGTGCGGCGCGGATCGTGCGGATTCACCGCGAGTCCGCCGACCGCGCTCCAGCCGCTCGACGACCACATCGAGCGGAAGTTCGCCCACTCCGACAGATTGGTCTTCGCGATCACGATGACGCCCGCGGCCGCGAGCCGGTCGACGAGGGGCGCATTGCGCTCGCGCAGGTTTTCGGCGAGCGCGAGCGAGCCGGCCGTGGTCACCGTGCCGGCCATGTCGATGTTGTCCTTGATGACGATGGGCACGCCGTGCAGCGGTCCGCGTAGTTTGCCGGCCGCGCGTTCGGCGTCGAGCCGCTTCGCCACGTCGAGCGCGGCGGGATTCAACGAGATGATCGAGTGCAGCTCGCCATCGCAATTGCGGATGCGCTGCTGGTAGGCGCGAACCAGGTCGGTGGACGTCGCTCGTTTTGCGGCGAGCGCGGCCGAGAGGTCCTCGAGCGTCGCATTCGCGAGATCGAGCTTTCCGGCCTTCGCGGGTCTCTCGCAGGAGAGAGCGGCCCATCCATTGGAAGAAAGCGACAGAGCGGCAAGCGCGAGCCAGAGAACGCGGGATCCGAACGAACGCGGCGACGAATTCCTCATGATGATCTCCCTCGGGCCGTGTCTGCCTGCCCCGCGGGCACGGTACACGCAAGCGCCGAGCGACGGCAACGAGGAACAACGGCACGATCAGGCCAGAGCGTCGATGACCTCGTTCGCGGCACGCACGCCGCTGTCGTGCGCACCATGCACCGTGGAGAATTCCGAGCGGCTGGTCGCCTCACCCGCGAAGAAGAGGCGCCGATCGAAGGGGCGCGCGAGTTGCGCACGCGCGTCCGCGCTACCCGGCACCGCGTAGCTGTAGCCGCCGCCGATACGGTTGTCGCGACTCCACGCGGATGCGGCCAGCGGTCGCAGCTTGCCGCGGATGTCGGATCCGAACAGCGCCGCGAGCTGGTCGAGCGCGAAGGCGAAGGCGGCGTCGATGCCGTCGCGGTCGACCTTGCGTGCGCCATCACTGCCGAAGAACGCCTCGATCACCGGCCGGCCGAGCGGCCGCAGGTAGTAAGCCGCCGTCGACGTGTCGCGCGGGTTACCGATGACCTGCGTCTCGGTTTCGAAGGGCGCGTCGCCCAGGATCTCGAAGAACAGCTTTTCGTTGCGTCCGAGCGGCAGGCGCGCCGCGGCGTTGCGCCACGCGTCGAGCTCCGCGGGTAGTTTGATCGTGCCGTTCGCGAGCACCTCGGTCGACACCGTGAGCAACGCGGCCCGCGCGCGCACGTCGCCCACGCGCGTCTTGAGCGTCACGCCCCCGGATCCGAGCGTGATCGACTCGACCGGAGTGTTGAGGTTCACCGTGATTTCACGCGGGATACTGCGCGCGACCAGCGCGCCGAGCCCGCTGAACACGCGCCAGTTGTTCTCCGTCGAGGATTCGTCGTAGCGCACGTAATCGGCGGCGGAGAGTTGATCGGGATTCGCGCCACTGATGAAGCCGACGATCGTCCGGATATAGTTGTTCCAGCGCGCATTCGGAATGAGCGCATCGCTCGCGCGATCGCTCGCGGGCGGAGACCGGGACAGCCGTTCGGTCCATTCCTTGAGCGACCTGCGAGCCTCGGCCTGCTCTTCGCTGGAAAACCCGAGCCCGCGATACTGGATGCCCCACTGGGCGGGCGATTCATCGATGTGAAGACCCGCGTCCCGCGCGATGTGAACCCAGGCGTTGTTCTCCGCCGAATGCAGCCAGCCGCAGCCGAGATCGAGCTCCTGGCCGGAGACACTGCGCGTCCAGGCGCGGCCGCCCAGGCGCGCATGCGCCTCGAGCAACATCGTGGAGAGGCCGCTGTGCGCGAGGCGGCGCGCCGCGCCAACGCCGGCCGCCCCACCACCGACGATCACGACATCGACGTCGGCGCTCAAGGGAGTGTTACCCCCGTGAGCTCGGCGAGTTTCGCGACGAGCTCGTCCTGGAATTTCGTATCCAGCGATTGCCGCGCGGGCGTCTGCCGCCGGCGGTGGAACCAGAGTCCGCCACTCGTTTTCGCGGCCGGGTCGTCACTGGCCGCGAGCCAGGTCTGCGTCAGGTAGCCCTGCTCGAGATCGTCGGGCGCGCCCGCGCCGCCCATTTTCGTGGGTACCCAGCCGGGGTCGACCGCGTTGCTCGACACCTTCGGCCAGCGACGCGCGACCGCGAAGGCGAGCGTGGTGACGTAAAGCTTGCTTTCGGCGTATGCGCGGTGCGTGTCCCAGCTCCGCGAGGACCAGTCGATGTCGTCGAGTGGTCCCTCGCCACCCCGCTGCATGCTGCTGCTGAGATAGATCAACCGGTCGGGATGGTTGATAAGAGCGGTCAGCATGTACGGCGCGAGCACGTTCACCGCGAGCACCTTCGCGTGGCCTTCGGGCGTCGTGCCGCGGTTCGGTTCGCGATAGATGCCCGCGTTGTGGATGACGGCATCCATGCGGCCGATCGCGTTCACCTGCTTCGCGAGATCGCGCGTCTGCGCGGCGCTCGCGAGGTCGCCGATCGCGACACCGGCGGCGCGCGGCGCGAGATCCGAAAGCGCGGCGGCCCGTTCCTTCGAGCGTGCGTGCAGCACGACCTGGTGGCCGTCGGAGATCAGTTTCCGCGCCGCGCCCAGGCCGAGGCCGTCGGTCGATCCCGTGATGAAGATGCGGCGCACGCGGCGCTCCTGTGCTTGGGAAATCTTGTCGATGGACGCAAGGGCCAGCCCTAGTGAGAGGCCTTGGATCAGGCGACGTCGCGTCGACGATGCTTCGTTCATCGCTGCCTCCAGCCGTTGCTCACTCTCAGTCCACTTGTCCCGGCGTTGAGTTCCCAGGCACCCGACTTTCGCGCGTTCGACCTACTCGTTTCGCGCTCAGTCAGTCAGACTGCCTCGATGCGAATCAAAGTGTGCCTCGTGTTTCTGTATTTATTCGGCGCTTTCCCCGGCTTGCACGCGCAGGAACTTCCTGTTCCAGCCCGTGAAATATCGATCACGTTCGATGATCTGCCGGCCGTCGATTCAGACCTGGCCGGAACACGGCGCATCACGCGGGAGTTGCTGGCGTCCTTCCGCGCGAACGACGTCCCCGTGATCGGCTTCGTGAACGAAGGCAAGTTGTTCGTGAGCGGCCAGATCGATGAGCGCGCGGACTTCCTGCGGCAATGGCTCGACGCCGGCCACATGCTCGGCAATCACACGTTTTCGCACATCAGCATCTCGCAGGTGCCGTTCGAGGTTTACGCCGAGGATCTCGTGCGCGGCGAGACCGTGACGCGCATGCTGCTCGAGGAACGCGGCGAGAAGCTGCGGTATTTCCGGCACCCGCAGTTACGCACCGGCCCGACGGAGGAATACCGCACGCGGGTCAACGCGCTGCTTGCGCAGCGCGGGTACATCACGGCGCCGGTCACGATCGACAACAACGATTACCTGTTCAATCGCGCGTATCGCGTCGCGCGCGAGCGCGGCGACGAGGCCGCCCGCAGACGCGTGGCTGACGAGTACGTCCCGTACATGGAAAGCGTGGTCGCGCACTTCGAAGGCCTGTCGCAGACTTTTCTCGGGCGACCGATGAAACACACCTTGCTGCTGCACGCGAACGATCTGAATGCCGACCACTTCGGCGCGCTGGTAGCGATGCTGAAGAAGCGTGGCTACCGCTTCATTACGCTCGACGAGGCGCTGAAAGATCCCGCGTATCGATTACCCGAGGCGCAATCGGCGCGCGGCCTCTCATGGATTCACCGCTGGATGCTCGCGAAGGATCTGCCGATGCGGGAAGAACCGCTCGAGCCCGAGTGGATCAGGAAGCTGGCGCAGTCCGCGAATTAGTCCGGCGAATCGATCAGGCGAGCCAGCCCGGAATCTTCGCGGCCTGCCTGATCCAGCTCGCCATCTGCTTTTCGTCGAAGGAATTCTCGCGGATGTCGTAGTAGCGAACATCCTTCGCCTTGCTGGGCCCGGGCGGCAGCGGATCGAGCGCCGCTCCCTTGAAGAACGTGACGCGCACGAAATGCGTGAAGACGTGCTCGGCGAGGAACCACCCGTTGCTTTCGACTCCATAGAACGGAGAGTTCCATTTCACCGCTTTTCGCACCTTGGGTATCAGGCGGACGACGAGCTCGTCGATGCGTTTGCCGATGTCGCGCTTCCAGCCCGGCATCGCGGCGATGTATGCCTGCACCGGCGCATCGCCGTCGCCCTTGGAAATCTGCGGATTGCCGCCGGCAAGCAGGACGACCTTCTTGCTCTTGCCGCGCGCGGGCGCCGATTTCTTCAGTGACGTCTTCTTGTGCGCGGCGCCAGGACGTGCCGCGGGCTTGCCCTTCGTTTTCGCCCTGGTCCTGGCCGCCATGTTGCTACTTCCTCGCCGCGCCGTTCCGCGCCACCGCGGCCTTGATCAGTGCCTTGAACGCTGTCGCGTCGATCGAGTCACCTTCGCCGAGGTCGATCGCGCGCCGCACGTTGCCATCGAGGCCGGCGTTGAACAGCTTTTTCGGATCCGCGAGACTGGCGCCGTTCGCGAACGTGAGCTTCACGGCGTTCTTGTATGTCTCGAGCGTGCAGATGATGCCGTCGCGCGAGAAGGTCGGAACGCCGGCGGGGTTCGACGGCTTCTTCCACTTCCGTTCTTCGACGATCTTCGGATCCGCCGCGACGATCAGCGCGCGCATGCGAGCGACTGTCTCCTCACGCCAGTCCTTCGTTGCGGCCGTGTCCTTCGTTTTCGCTTTGGCGGGCATGGCCCGCACTATACCGAGCGGCCTACCAGATGCTCACGCCGAGGCGTCCTTGTTCGGCGCCGAGTTGAAAGGCTCCGGTCGATGAGCTTCGCGGGCGGACGGGAGATACGCCACGTGCCGGTTCCGGCATGCGACGCGGTTGCTGTTCGTACGATCCACGGTCGACTTGCCGTTTTACGGGTTAAAAGTATTGACAAACGATTATTAGATATCGTTTACTGTTCACCGCATCGCAAGTCGTCACCCATGGAGTCACAACCGATGTTGGCCATGACCGCGGATCGCCTGAACACCATCCAGCGCGCTAGCAGGGCGCTGCTGATTTTCTTCATCTTCATGTCCGTCATTCACCTGTGGAGCACGATCGCGACGATCGCGCACCCGTTTCCAGCCGGCAACCGAAGCCTGGCGGGCGTTGTGTTCGAGGGCGCTGCCATCACCGACAAGATCCACGGCCTGTGGGTCACTCAGATGGTGTTGAGCGCCGCACTGACTCTGAAAATTCTCTATCACTTCGTCAGGCTGATGTTGCTGTACGCGAAGGGCAGGATCTTCACGGCGCAGAGCGTCGCGCAGCTTCGCCAGGTCGGCCTGACTTTCGCCTTCGGGATCGTAGTCTGGCTCGTCGTGCTGATGGGCGCATGGCCACAGATCAGGGCCGCGGAGGATCAGTGGTTGAACATCATGCCGTCCTTTCCTGGCGGTTCGATCATTGGCGCCTGCGTGTTCCTGTTCGCCAGCCGGATCATGGATGAGGGTCGCAAGCTGCGCGAAGAACAGGACCTGATCGTCTAGCAAGGTCGCCTCACATGCCTATCGTAGTGAACCTCGATGTGATGCTTGCCAAGCGCAAGCTGCAATTGAATACGGTCGCCGAGCGTGTCGGCATCACGCCGCAGAATCTGTCTGTGCTCAACGCTGGCCGGGCCCGCGCGATCCGCTTCAGCACGCTGGAGAAGTTGTGCGAAGTGCTGGAGTGCCAGCCCGGCGATCTGCTCGCATTCCAGGGCGAAGATCGTCGTGAACCGGAAAACCTGAGCGGAGCGCGGACGGGATGAGGCCGCTCCGTTGCTGGCTATCTACCGCGAGTCAGGGAGTGGTATGCCGACACAGACGCATTGCGGGCTGGAATCAGCGCGCTAGTTAGACATCCAGGTTCGACACCGCCAGCGCGTTCTTCTCGATGAACTCGCGCCGCGGCTCCACCTGGTCGCCCATCAGCGTCGTGAAGATCTCGTCCGAGGCGAGGATGTCCTCGATGCGCACCTGCATGAGACGGCGCGTCTCGGGGTTGATCGTCGTGTCCCAGAGCTGTTCGGGGTTCATCTCGCCGAGACCCTTGTAACGCTGGATCGACTGGCCCTTGCGCGCCTGATCGAGCAGCCAGGTCATGGCCTGCTTGAACGAGCCGACGTCCTCGCGCGCGTCGCCGCGCTGGATGTACGCGCCCTCGCCGATCATGCCCGCCAACGTCTTGCCGAGCTCCACGATGCGCAGGTACTCCGCCGACTCGAAGAATTCCTTTGGCAGGTACTTTTCTGTTACAGAACCGTGCTCTGTCTTGCAGACTGTTACGCGGGCGGGATGATTGCCCGTAATCTGATAGTCGACGTGATAGCTGCGCGGGCTGTCCGATAGCGTGTTCAGGTGCTCGGCGAGTTCCTTCACCCAGCCGCGCATCCAGTCCGCGCGATCGAACTCGGCGGCCGTGACCGCGGGCATGTAGATCAACTGCTCGAGCAGGCGCTCGTCGTAACGGCGCGCCCAACGGCGGATGATCCCCTGCACCTCCATGTACTGGCGCGCGAGCGTCTCGAGCCCCTGGCCGGCGAGTGCCGGCGCGGTCGCGTTCACGTGCAGCGACGCATCGTCGAGCGCGGACGCGAGCAACATGCGGTTGAGCTCCGCATCGTCCTTTACGTAGATCTCCTGCTTGCCGCGTTTCACCTTGTACAGCGGCGGCTGCGCGATGTAGACGTGCCCGTTCTTGATGAGGTCGGGAATCTGTCGGTAGAAGAACGTCAGCAGCAGCGTGCGGATGTGCGATCCGTCGACGTCCGCGTCGGTCATGATGATGATGCGGTGATACCGCAGCTTCGTGATGTCGAAGTCGTCCTTGCCGATGCCGCAGCCGAGTGCGGTGATCAGCGTGCCGACTTCCGCCGACGACAGCATCTTGTCGAAGCGCGCCTTCTCGACGTTCAGGATCTTGCCCTTGAGCGGCAGGATGGCCTGCGTGCGCCGATCGCGGCCCTGCTTCGCGGAGCCGCCGGCCGAGTCACCCTCGACGATGAAGATTTCGCACAGCGCGGGATCCTTCTCCTGGCAGTCGGCGAGTTTGCCGGGCAAACCCGCGATGTCGAGAGCGCCCTTGCGACGCGTCATCTCGCGCGCCTTTCTCGCGGCTTCGCGCGCGCGCGCGGCTTCGATGATCTTGCCGACGATGGCCTTGGCTTCATTCGGATGCTCGAGCAGGAATTCCGCGAGCTTCTGGCCCACCGCGGTTTCGACCACGCCCTTCACTTCCGACGAGACCAGCTTGTCCTTGGTCTGCGAGGAGAACTTGGGATCGGGTAGTTTGCCCGAGAGGATCGCCGTGAGACCTTCGCGCGAATCATCGCCCGTGGGCGGGAGCTTCTCCTTCTTGGTCGCCATCTCCTTTTCGATGTAATCGTTCAGCGTGCGCGTGAGCGCCGCGCGGAAGCCGGCGAGATGGGTGCCGCCATCCTTCTGCGGAATGTTGTTCGTGTAGCAGAACATCGATTCGGTGTACGAATCGTTCCACTGCATCGCGACTTCGACGCCGATCGGGCCTTCCTGCGTGCGGAACCAGAACACCGAGGGATGAATCCCGGTGCGCGAGCGGTTCAGGTGTTTCACGAACTCCTGGAGCCCGCCGGCATGTTCGAACACGTCGGACTTGGCCTCGCGCTCGTCGATGAGTTCGATTCGCACACCGGAGTTCAGGAAGGACAGCTCGCGGAGGCGCTTCGCCAGGATCTCGTAGTCGAACGTGATGTTCGTGAAGATCGTGGGGCTGGGCTTGAAGCGCACGGTGGTGCCGCGCTCGGTCGTATCGCCCGTGATGGCGAGGGGCGCGACGGGGTCGCCCAGCCGGAATTCCATCTTGTGGGTCTTGCCGTCCTGGTTGATCGTCAACCAAAGGTTGTCCGACAGCGCGTTGACCACCGAGACGCCGACGCCGTGCAGACCGCCGGAAACCTTGTACGAGCTGTCGTCGAACTTGCCGCCCGCGTGCAGGACGGTCATGACGACCTCGGCGGCGGAGCGCCCTTCCTCGGGGTGGATATCGGTCGGAATTCCGCGGCCGTTGTCCGAAACGGTTACGGATTCGTCCGCGTGGATAGTGACGACGATGCGGTCGCAATGGCCCGCCAACGCCTCGTCGATGGCGTTATCCACAACCTCGAAAACCATGTGGTGCAGGCCCGTTCCGTCATCGGTGTCACCGATGTACATGCCGGGTCTTTTCCGCACTGCATCAAGACCCTTTAAGACCTTGATTTTGCTGGAGTCGTAGACTGCGTCGTTGGCCATGACTGACTCGGAAAAACGGGCCGAAATTATAGCTGTTTCACGTGCCCTTGTTCCACGTGAAACGTGGCTTTTGGCGCCTGAAACAGCGCCGTCTGCGGGGTCAAGGAAGTCGCGATCATCTGGCAGCGAAGCGAGCTCAATTCGTCGAACAGTCGGTGCAAGTTTTTCTCGTCGAGCTCAGCCGCCGGGTCGTCCAGGAGCAACGTCGCGCGCAGCCCGAGCTCCTCCTGCAGGAGCTGCATCTGGGAGACGATCATCGCCACGGCCGTCAGCTTCTGCTGGCCGCGAGAGAGCGTCTCCCGCGCGATGCGTCCACTTCTCCTGAGCATGACGTCTGCGCGATGTGGACCTGATGTGGTCGTCCCGCGCGCACGATCGCTTTCGAGATGGCTGCGGAGGGAGTCTTCCAGCGATGTTCCCGCCGCCCAGCCCGTCGAGAAACTCGCGGTGACCCCCAAGCCGCCGAAACGCTCGAACGTTTGCTCGAGCCGCGGGGCGAGTCGTTGGATCGCGTTCTGCCGCGCGGTAGTCATGGCCTGACCGTTCCGAATCAGCTCGACGTCCCAGGCGGAGACGTCCCCCACCCCGGCGCGCAACGCAGCGTTCCGCTGCTTGAGGGCTCGGCTGTACCGGGCCCAGTGAACGCCGAAACTTGGTTCCACGTGGAACACCAGCCAGTCCAGCCAGCGTCGTCGGCGTTCCGGTCCCTGGTCCACGAGTTTGTGGATTTCCGGGTCGATGGCTTGGACCGCGAGCACGCCGGACAGCGCCAACAGGGACGGTGCGTTCTCGCCGTTGATCCGGGCGCGTGTGCCGCCGTCGGCGGAGATTTCGACTCCAGCCTGCTGCGGCGGCTCATCGTCCGTACGGCCGAATACGGTGAGCGAGGCTTGGCCGTGGCGTATGAGCCGCTCGCTGCTGCGCGTCCGAAATGACCGCCCGCGGCCCAAAAGGAAGATCGCCTCGAGAATGGAAGTCTTGCCGGCCCCGTTCTCACCGGCGATGAGATTCAGCTCGGGCGAAAACCGGAGATCCGCGGATTCAACGCAGCGGAGATTCTGGATCCGCAGCTCGGCCAGCGACATGCAAAGCCGCGGTGCCGTGCGTCAGAGACGCATCGGCATGACGACGTACTTCGAGCTCGGCGTCCCCGAGGCCCGCACGAGGCAGCTGCTGTTGCCGTCCGTGAGCCCCAGGACGACCTTCTCCGAATCCACGGCCGCCAGAGCGTCCAGGAGATAAGTCACGTTGAACCCGATCTCGACCTCATCGCCCTTGTATGCGACCTCGACCTGGTCCTCGGCTTCCTCTTGTTCCGGGTTATGTGCCTGGATCGTGACGAGATCTGGCTTCAAATTGATGCGAACTCCGCGGTACTTCTCGTTCGAGAGAATGGCGGTACGTTGCAGTGCCTGGCGGAGGCCTTCGCGGTCCGCCTCAACCTGCTTGGTGGGATTGGACGGGATGACACGGCCGTACTCCGGGAATCGGCCATCTATCAGCTTCGAAGTGAAGCGAATGTCGCCGATCTGTGCGCGAACGTGATTCGATCCGATGGCGAGATCCACGTTTCCTTCGCCGCCCAGGATGCGCTGTAGCTCCAGAACGCCCTTGCGGGGCAGGATCACCTGCTGATTATTCTTGGCCTTGGACTCCAGCTCCGCCTCGCACAGCGCCAGGCGATGACCATCCGTGGCCACCGCACGCAGCGTCTTGCCATCGGTTTCCAGCAGAAGCCCGTTCAAGTAGTAGCGAACGTCTTGCTGCGCCATCGAAAAGTGCGTCTTGTCGATCAAACGTCGGAAATCGCCCTGGCCCAGGGTCAACGTCTGCTGAGCGTTGATCTCGTCGACCACCGGAAACTCGGAAGCGGGCAGCGAAGACAGCGTGAAACGCGACTTTCCCGCCTTGATCGATACACGTTCGCCGTCAGTCGCGACCGTTACCTGTGTCTTCTCGGGCAGTGCGCGGAAAATATCCAGCAGTTTGCGACCCGGCACCGTCACATCTCCGGGCTGCTGCACCTGGCATGCGGCCGAAGCAACCAGCTCGACCTCGAGGTCCGTACCCGTGATGCTGATGCGGTTATTGCGCGCAGCCAGCAGGACATTGGAGAGAACGGGCATCGTTTGCCGACGTTCTACGACGCCAATGACGCTTTGCAGAGGAGCGAGGATTTCCTCGCGGGTCGCGGACAGCTTCATGCGAATGCCTTCTGTTCTTAAGGATTTAAAGTCAGTAGTAGCAGCTATAGAGCCTGTGGACGACGGGGATTACACGGATTCCTACAGACTAATCAGACATTTGTACTCAACCAACTCCCTGAATCAACTTACCCACAGCCTGACGGTACGTTGTGTGCGACCTGTGGATGAAATTGTCCCCAAAAATATCCACAAGCTTTCCACCGTCATCCCGTCAGGGTTCTCAACAGGTTTTGATAGTCCTCACCGACGCGCTGCTCGGCCACGCGTAATTCCTTGATGCGTCCGCAGGCGTGCAGCACGGTGGTGTGATCGCGTCCGCCAAACGCATCGCCGATCTCCGGGAGGCTGTGCGTGGTCAGTTCCTTCGCGAGCGCCATTGCAACCTGGCGCGGACGAGCGATGGAACGACTACGGCGTTTTGAGAGCAGGTCTGCGACGCGCACTTTGTAGTAGTCAGCCACCGTCTTCTGGATGTTTTCGATAGTGATCAATTTCGCCTGCAATGTCAGCAGGTCTTTCAGCGCTTCCTTCGTGAATTCGAGCGTGATCGGTCGACCGGTGAAACGCGAATTCGCGATGACGCGTTTCAACGCGCCTTCGAGTTCGCGGACGTTCGAACGAATGCGCTTCGCGATGAAGAACGCGACTTCTTCCGGTAGCTGCACGTTCGCGGCCTGCGCCTTGCCGATCAGGATCGCCACACACGTCTCGAGCTCGGGCGGCTCGATCGCAACGGTGAGGCCCCATCCGAAGCGGGATTTCAAGCGTTCCTCGAGACCCGACACTTCTTTCGGATAACGATCGCAGGTGACGATCACCTGCTGCTGGCCTTCGAGCAGCGCGTTGAACGTGTGAAAAAACTCTTCCTGCGAGCGATCCTTGTTCGCGAAGAACTGGATGTCGTCGATCAAGAGCGCGTCGAGCGAGCGATACGCCGTCTTGAACTCGTTCATCTTGTTGTGCTGGAGCGCGATGACCATGTCGCTCACGAAGCGCTCGGAGTGGATGTACGCGACGCGCGCTTCCGAATCGCGCGCCTTGATCGCGTGACCGACGGCCTGCATCAGGTGCGTCTTGCCGAGACCGACGCCGCCGTAGATGAACAGCGGGTTGTACGCACGGCCGGGATTCTCCGCGACCTGCAGCGCCGCGGCTTTCGCGAGCTGATTGCTCTTGCCTTCGATGAATCCGTCGAACGTGAAATCCGGATTCAGCCGCACGCCGACGACGATGCCTTCGCTGCGTTTGGGCCGGACCGGGGCCTGGGTCTCGACTTCGACGGGCCGGATGTTATCCACCGGGCGCGAGCCCACCTCGACGGTCACGATGGGCGCGTCGCCCTCGACGAACCGCCGGACGATTTCCCCGAGACGCGACAATAAGTGGGCATTGACCCAGTCCACCGCGAACCGGTTGGGAGCCAGGAGCTTCAGCGATCCGCTGCTCTCGACCGCCTGCAGCGGACGCACCCACGTATTGAAATGCTCGCCCGGCAACTCGGCTTCGAGCGCGCGCACGCAGCGCGCCCACAAACCGCTGTCGGCGGTCGTGGTTTCTCCAGAAGTCGAAGGGCGAGAGGCTGCGTTCACGGGGCGCGGAATTCCGGCTCTTGGGGGGCTGAAAAAAAGGGGGTGCGAAGTCTAGCCGTTCCGCTCGTCGATCAGGAGGGTTGTATTGACACCCACTGGGCCCGCTGCGTACCCTTCCCGCCCTTTTTTCCGAGAGATCAGCGGCTTCGGGCCGATCATCATGAAACGCACTTATCAGCCGAGCAAGATCAAGCGCAAACGCGCCACCGGGTTTCGCGCACGCA
>JAEZCR010000012.1 GCA_023433465.1 Pseudomonadota bacterium
GTCGACGTCCGCGCGCATGCTGAATGCGCCGCCGCGAACGTCGACGTCGCCCACGAGGCGTCCGGTGAATGCGCGGCCCGCGCCGAGATTCCAGGTCGCGTCGCCGAGCGCGAGGTCGCCATACCGGAGGCCGAGGCATTCGCCATTCCAGACCGAACCGCCGAGCTCGCGGCAGTTCACGCCGGCGGGCAGGGCGCCCGCGAGCCACGCGGCGGGTAGATAGAGCACGAGGATCACGAGGAACACCACGACGCCCGCGGCGATGGTGAGTCCGAGCGATCGCTTGCGCATCAGCCTGCCTTCAGCACGAGGCCGGCGTTGACCAGGCCGGGTTCGCCGGCCGCTTCGATTTCCGCGGATTCAACGCGCACGCCGTGACTCTGGGACAGGCGCGCGAGCCAGGCCACCATGCCGTCGAACGGCACGCGGTCGAGCCGCACGCGCAGGCCCTTGTCGCCCGTGGGCTGACTGCTCGCCAGCGATTTGCCGAGCCCGCTTTCGCGCGCGGAACTGTCGACGAGGCCGACGAGCGATTCTTCCGTGGCGAGGTTGCCGGCGGGGCCCGATGCGGCGAGTTCGGGCGCGGCGCTCTGGATGAACGCGAGGTCGGCCTGCTTGGCGGCGACACGCTGGCGCGCCTGCGTGATGTTGCGGTCGAGCGGCAGGATGATCCCGAGCAGCAGCAATACGACGGCCACCCCAGCGCCGATGTTGACGACGCGGCGCTCACGTTCGGCGAGATTGGCGTACCAGGCGCGTAATGCGTTCATGAGCCCGCCTTGCGGACCTGGAGCCGGCCGCTGTAGGAATCGCCGCTGTTGGAGCCGCCCTCGTTCTTCGCCTGCCAGTTCGCCGCGCGCAGTTGCTGGCCGATGGCGTCGACGCTCGTGGCATCCGGCGCGCGGATGCGCAGGTCGAGCGTGCCTTCGCGGTACGTGAGTCCTTCGATCACGGCGTTCGGCGCGGCGGTGCGCGCATTGGCGACGGCGGCCAGCGCCGGAAGCAGGTTGCCCGATCCGCCGCCCCCGCGAATCTCCGCGAGGCGGCGCTCGACGCGCCGGCGAGCGTTGGTCGCATTCATCTGTCCGGGCATCGCCTGGCGGAATGCGTCTTCGATGCCGGCATCCAGCGTCGCCTCGCTCTTGTTGAGCCGGTTGAGTTCGAAGTAGCGGCTGCCGAGATGCAGGAACAAAAGCGCGCCGGCCAGGATCGCGGCGATGCGCCACGCCTTCCAGGACGTCTCGAGCGGCGAGGCGACCGCGAGCGGTCCCTGCAACAGATTGATGGCGTCGTCGGCCGCCGCGGCCGGCGCGAGCAATCCGAGTGAGCCGTGCTGCAGCACCTGCACCTTGACGCCGGTGAAGCGGTCGCGCAGCGCGTCGATTTCGGCCTGGTTCGCCTGCCACTCTTCCTGGCCCGCATACAGCAGGAGGCCGGGTATCGCGGGCTCGAGGCCGGCGACGGGCGAGGTCAGCTGCGACAGGGCCATGTCGATCGCATCGGAGATCGAGCTCGAAGGGAAGACCAGCGGTGGGCCATCGGGACCGCGCAGTGTGATCGCGTCTTCCTCGAGCAACGCGATGAGCTGTCCCGGCATGGAGGGGAGCAAGGTCGCGGCCGAGTAGATAGCCTGCGGCTGGAGTCCGGCGGCGCGCAGCTCCGCGAGCCAGGCATCGATGCGCTTGCGCTCGACGACCACCACGGGGACGCGTCCGGTGTCCGTCGACCGCTCGCCCAGCGCGAAGTGCAGGTTCTCGATTTCATCCGCGACCCGCTCCTCGAGCGCGTACGGGACCACCTGCGACAGCTTCGCGGCTCCCTTGGCCGGCGCCTCGCAGTCCGTCGCGAGCGCGTCCACCGACGGGACGATCACGGCGACGCGTCGGCCGACGGCGAGTTGCGCGGCCTGCTCGAGCGTGCCCGAGACGCGGTTGACGACGATCTGGCCGTCGGCGGAACACACCAGCCACTGGGGCGTCGCGCCCTCGCGCAGTTGAATGACTAACGACTCGCTCATGCGATCTTGGCTCGATGGATGGGGATCATTCGCTGCCGAAACTGCGCTGCACGGTGCGCACCCGGTTGTCGGTGGGGTCGCGGAAGAGAACACTGTACAAAACGAACTCCGCAGTGCCAACCCGGATGTGCGTGCGCAGGCGGAACCACGAGGACTTGTCCGTCACCCGAGAAGCGACGATGTTCTTGAGATTCGGGTCGCCGATGACGTCGAGATAGGGCTGGAGCATCGGAAAGCAGTCGTTTTCACGCGGTACGTCCAGGTCCTGAAGCGAATACTCGGTCCTGTTCGCCGGATCGTTGCGGGTCGCATCGAGCACGAGGCCGGTCGCCGTGCAGACGTTGACGGCCACGTCGTTCGGCAGGGCAGTGATGTGAGGCGCCAGCTTCGCGTAGTTCTCCGCCCCGAAGCCGGGCAACGCCAGCAGCTCGGAGGGGTGCGTGATGAACGTGTTGGGTGGCCGGTACGGTGGATTCTGGGATAGATAGAGCGTGTCCTCGCCACCCTGGGAGGCGGGCGCGATGTCGGGATCTATCCAGTCGCGCAGCAGGTCGGCGTAACGCTTGTCGATGTTGTTGTCCTCGAGCAGCCGCTGGAAGACCGCGAGCTGGTGCTGGTCGACGTCGAAGTCGTTCACCTGCTGGTTCCACGACACGATGCTGTTCAGGTTGAAGCGGCCCTGCAGGTCCTCGAGCTGCGCCTGGATCCACACGCCGGTGCCTTCGATCTCGAGCGGACCGACCGGCTGAGCCCATTCCTGGTTGGTCTGCGTGCGCTGCGCGCTGGCATTGTTCTCGAGCACGATGCCCGCGAGCGCCTCGGCGGCCATGCCGGCCTGCAACGCCTGCTCGAACGTGAAAGTCGCCGCGGCGCGGCGCGCGGTCATCGCCTTGTTGTAGGTGATCGCGGCGGCCACCGTGGTCGCGATCGCGAACATCACGATCGCGACGAGGAGGGCGATCCCGCGTTGCCGCGCGTGTTTCACGTCGGAATCTCGAATACCCGCTGCACGCGGCCCCAGTCCTCGAACACCACCGTGAGCTCGATCGCGAGCGGCCGCGTGAGCAGCATCTGGCTCACCGTGAGGGAGGTCACCGGCCCGCTGCTGCTGATCGCCGGCCAATCCGTGCGCCAGCTGCGCGAAACGGGCTCGAGGAAGCGCACCTCCACCGCGGAGATCTTCGTGAACACGATCCTCTGGCGCGGCTCGGTATTGAGCGCCGGATCGACCGCGAGCCAGTGCTCGCGCAGCAACGAACCGTCGATGAAGCGGTAACGCACGCGCTGCTCGGCGGGACGCTGGATGCCCGCGGGATTGCTCCAGCCCGCGCGCGTGAACGTGAGCACCGTGTTGTCCGAGCCGGTCGCGTAGATAGCCGGCATCAATTGCCCGGTTCCCGAGGTGTCGCGCGCCGCGCGCATGACGATCTGCGCGAAGTCCTGCGCGACGATGCGCATGCCGCGCTGGATTTCGTTCACACGTTCCTGCGAGACGTTGAGCTCGTCGCGATTCGCGAGCGCCTGGTTGATCGCGCCGTAACCGATCGCGAACATGATCGCGGTGATGAAGATGGCGATCACCACTTCGATGATCGTGAAGCCGCGCATGGACCCGTGGCCGCGCATCAGCGATCCGCTCCGGGTCCGGGTCTCGGGGTCGGTGTGGTGCCGGGGCTGCCAGGCGGTGTCCCTGGTGAGCCGGGCGTTCCGGGTTGGCCGGGCTGGCCCGGCGCGCCCGGAGCTCCGGGAGGATTGCCGGGGCCACCCTGCTGCGGATTGGCGCCACTCAGAGGCGCGGCGATCGGGGTGCTGATCGTCGAGGTCGATGCACCGATGACGCCGGAAACGCTCGTCATCCAGTTCAGCCGGTCGAGTTCCGTGCCGGCGGACTTGCCTTCATCGAAATCCATCCTGGACTGGCGGTTGCTGTTGTCGCGTGGACGGGTGTCATCGATCGTTTCTCCGGTCGGCCGCGCACGGATGTCGATGCGGAACATGCCCTTGATCGGTAGTTCGGTGACTTCCTCTTCCCACTGCCAGCGCATGCCGCCCATTTCCGCATTGCCCGTGCGCCGGCCCGGGCCGGGTTTCTGCTGGTTGATGCGGATCTCGGTCAGACGGTTCAGGGCGACCCATTCGGCCAGCGTCTTGTCCTTGAGGTAGATGATGTTGCTGGCCGAGGACGTGATCGTTCCCAACAGGGCACCCACCGATACCGCGACGATCGCGAGCGCGACGAGCACTTCGAGTAGCGTGAAGCCGCGCGCGCGGGCGTGTTGATGCGGGGTCATCGGCGCTCTCATCGGACTTGCGCCACGCGCGGGGCGGGAGCTGCGGGTTCGGTCTCTCCCGGCAGCACCAGCAGGATGTTGGTCTGCTCGTCGGTGAAGAGGCGCGCGCGGTCGCGGCCGCCTTCGCGCTCGAGCGTCACCTCGAACGAGGAGATGTCGCCGTTGGCGAAGATCATCACCTGGGGTTTGAAGTCCTCGATTTCCTTCTTCTTCGTGTCGAGCACGATGCGGCGACCCTCGACCACCATCCCGGGGCGGATGCCCGCGGGAAGTTTCCGTTCCCTCAGGGCATCGTCCTCGTCGACGGGGCGCCATTCGTTCCCGAGGATGTCGAACACGACGAACGAGTAGCTGGTCATGTCCGCGCGGAACCCGTAATCGCGCGTCTGCAGTTCCGCCTGTTCGCGCACGTAGTTGAAGAGGGCGTCGAGGCGTTCAGCCTCTTTTTCCAGCTCGGTGTCGCGACGATCGCCGCCAAAGACCAGCACCGCACCGGTCGCCACGAGGCCGATGATGAACACCACGACCATGATCTCGATCAGCGTGAAGCCGCGCGCGAACACGCGTTTCGCGCCGGACATGTCGTTACTCGAGATTCCAGTTGCCAATGTCGGCATTGGCGCCGTCGCCACCTTCCTGGCCGTCGGCGCCGAGGGAGTAGAGGTCGTACTCCTGGCCGCGCGTTCCGGGGTAAACGTACTGGTAGGGATTGCCCCACGGATCCTTGCTGATGCGCTTGATGTAGCCGCCTTCGCGCCAGTTGCGGATGGTCGGATCGTTCGGCCGCTGCGAGAGCGCGGTCAATCCGATATCGGTGCTCGGGTACTTGTAATTGTCGAGCTTGAACATCGTGAGGGCGGTTTCGATCGCCTGGATGTCACTCTTGGCCTTGTTGACCTGCGCGCGCTCGACGTTGCCGAACACATTCGGCAGGATGACGGCGGCCAGCAATCCGATGATCACGACGACCACCATGATCTCGATGAGCGTGAAGCCGCGGGCGTAGCGTAGGGAGCGGAAATTCATGAAAACCCCGTGGGGCAAAGCGGTGGCGGATGATAGCAAATGAACGCTGAGACCCCCGCTACCGGGTCAGGCGGCGTCCTGAAGTCGCTCAACTGCGACCGCGCCTACGGGCTGGCCTTGCTGCTGGTCGCGGCGGGCCTCGGCCTGCTGGAACTGGGCGGAGATCCGGTTCGAAACGCGCTCGGTTACGACCGGGGCGCCATCGCGGGCGGCGAATGGTGGCGGTTGATCAGCGCCCATTTCGTCCACCTGGACGCGGAGCACACCGTGCTGAACGTGCTCGGCGTGGTCCTCATGTGGGCCCTGTTCGCGCGCGACTACCCACCGTTGCGGTGGCTGGCTATCTATCTGTTCGCCGCGGCCGGTGTCAGCGCCGGACTCTGGTTCTTCAGTCCCGATGTGGAATGGTACGTCGGGTCGTCGGGCGCGTTGCATGGTGTCATGGCGGCCGGCACGCTCGCCCATCTCGTGCGCCGCGATCTCGACGGCTGGATTCTCGCGGCGTTCATCGTGGGGAAACTTTCCTACGAGCAGATTGCCGGCCAGATGCCGTTCGCGGGTGCATCGAACACGATCGTGGATGCGCATCTGTATGGCGCGATCGGGGGACTGGCGTGCGCCGCGCTGCTCGTCTTCGTCCTGAAGCGGCGTCCGCAATCGCTATAATCCGCGCCCCATGACAAACAACCACCTTGCTTTCGTGTTTCCCGGCCAGGGATCGCAATCGGTCGGCATGCTCGCGAAGCTCGCCGACGAATCACCGGTCGTGCGCGCGACGTTCGCCGAAGCGTCGGATGTGCTCGGCTACGACCTGTGGAAGCTGTGCAGCGTCGGGCCCGCGGACGTCTTGAACTCCACCGAGCGCACGCAGCCCGCCATGCTCGCGGCCGGCATCGCGACGTGGCGTCTGTGGAAGGAGCGCAATGCGCCGCAACCCGCCGTCGTCACCGGCCACAGTCTCGGTGAATTCACCGCGCTGGTCGCCGCGGGTGCGATCGATTTCGCCACCTGCGTCGATCTCGTCCGTTATCGAGGCCAGGTCATGCAGGCGGCCGTGCCGGCCGGCGCCGGCGCCATGGCGGCCTTGTTAGGCCTCGAGGATGCCGACGTCGAAGCCGCCTGCCGCGAGGCGAGCGTGCAAGGCGGCGTCGTGGAAGCCGTCAATTTCAATTCGCCCGGGCAGGTGGTGATCGCCGGCGAACGCGCAGCGGTGTTGCGCGCCATCGAGACGGCCAAGGCCCGCGGCGCCAAGCGCGCGCTCGAACTACCGGTCAGTGTTCCGTCGCACAGCAGCCTCATGAAACCGGCGGGCGAGCGCCTCGGCGAGAAGCTCGCGTCGACGACCTTCAACAAGCCCTCGATCCGCTACGTGAGCGCGGTCGACGCGCAGGAACATTCCGACCCCGATGACATTCGCGCGCTGCTCGTGCGCCAGTTGTCGAGCCCCGTGCGCTGGACCTCGACGGTCGCGGCGCTGACCGGGGCCGGCATCAAGCAGGTGGTCGAATGCGGCCCGGGGCAGGTGCTCGCGGGCCTCGTCAAACGCATCGAGCGCGGACGCGATACCCAGACCTTCGTGCTCGAATCTCCCGAAAACATCACCGCAACCGCGACCGCGGTCGCGGCCTGAACGGAACAGGAACGCATGCTGCAAACAAACCTTCAGAACGAAGTCGCGCTCGTCACGGGCGCCTCTCGCGGAATCGGACAGGCCATCGCGAAGGCACTGGCCGCGGCCGGCGCCAAGGTCATCGGCACCGCGACCTCGGAAGCGGGCGCGGCGAACATCAGTTCGTGGCTCGGAAGCAACGGCCGCGGAGCGGTCCTGGACGTGGGCAGCGCCGCCTCGATCGACGCCCTGTTAGGCGATCTCGACGCGAAGGGCGAGATGCCGACCATCCTCGTGAACAACGCGGCGATCACGCGCGACATGCTGCTGCTGCGCATGAAACCCGAGGACTGGGACGCGGTCATCGCGACCAACCTCACCAGCGTGTTCCGCCTGTCGAAAGGATGTTTGAAGCGCATGATGAAGGAGCGGCGAGGGCGGATCGTCTCGCTCACGTCCATCGTGGGTCTCACTGGAAATCCGGGACAGGCCAACTACGCGGCCGCCAAGGCCGGAATCCTCGGATTCACCAAATCCCTGGCGAAGGAAATCGCGTCACGTGGCGTTACGGTGAACGCGGTGGCCCCGGGTTTCATCGACACGGACATGACCCGCGCGCTCAACGACGAGCAGCGGACGGCGCTCACCGCGCAGGTACCCATGGCGCGCCTGGGAACGGTGGATGACATTGCCGCGGCCGTGCTTTTCCTGTGTTCACCTGCCGCGAGTTACATCACGGGCGAGACCCTGCACGTGAATGGCGGCATGTACATGGCGTGAGGATGTGGTTTTCGACCCTGAATCGTTGGGTCTTTGCAACAGCCAAATCCCCGAAATACAAACAAAAACAAGCACTCACAATTTGACAGCATGGCAGCGGGCAAAGTGTTGCCCTAGAATACGCGCCCGCTGCGCGCTCCCCTTCGGGGAGGGCGGCAGCCAAAAAACTTTCCTATTGAGGGCGAATCAGAAATGAGCACGGTGGAACAACAGGTCAAGGCGATCGTCGCCGAACAGTTGGGCGTCAAGGCTGAGCAGGTAGTGAATGACGCTTCGTTCGTCGA